>JAKBCR010000119.1 GCA_021807675.1 Pseudomonadota bacterium | reverse complement strand
ATCGCTGATCAGGCCACTCTCCGGCGGCGTCCCGTCACGAAGCTCGTAGGCGAGCGCGATCCCGGGATCGATCGCCGATTCGGGGTGACGGGTCGGGATTGGATGGGGGCGCGGGACGATCGCGCGTGGGGGCACCGGGCGGGCGGCGGGCGCCGCGACCGCGATTGGGGGCGCGGACAGGACCGGGCGCGGCGGCACCAGCCGCGTCACCCACTCCAGCAGCGTCGCCGCGTCGGGGGCGATGCCGGGACATGGGGGGAAGACGGTCGGGTCCTCGGCCGGCACGCGATCGATGACGGTCAGCCGCGTCTCGACCGCGGTGCCGTGGCGGGCATAGAGGCGGCGGTCGATTCCGGCCGAGAACACCATCCGCCCGCGCGCCTGCAGCCGGACGAAGTGCTCCCGCCAGGACGGATTGTCCGGCGCGAGTGAGATGCCGGTGATGGCGACCAAGCGCCCGCCCTCGACCAGCCGCGCCAGCGCCGAGGCGACGTGGCGGAAGGCGGCGTCGGCGACCCGCCCCTCGACATGCGCCGCGATCGAGAAAGGTGGGTTCATCAGCACCACCGAGGGTGCGATGGCGGGCTCCAGATAATCGTGGATCTGCGCCGCGTCGTGGCGGCTGACGGGGGCGCCTGGGAACAGATGGCCGAGCAGCTCCGCGCGGGTCTCGGCGAACTCGTTCAGCGCCAGGGGCCCGCCGGCGACCGCGGCGAGCAGCCCAGTGCCGGCGGAGGGTTCGATCACCAGGTCACTCGGCGTGATCGCGGCGGCGACGCTGGCCGCGAAGCCGAGCGCGATCGGCGTCGAGAACTGCTGGAGCGCCGTGCTCTCCTCGGAGCGGCGGGTATGCGTGGGCGCCAGCGCGGCCAGCCTCGCCAGCATGGCGAGCATCCCCGCCGGGCTGCCGGAGCGGGCGCGCATGGCCGGCCCGTGCCGGCGCAGGAACAGAACCTGCGCGGCCTCGCAGGCCTCGTAGGCATCCTTCCACACCCAGGCGCCGCCGGTGTCGGATGCGCCGAACGCCGCCTCCATGGCGGTGCGCAGAGTGGCGGCATCGAGCGCTTGGCCCCGCTCCAGCGAGGGCAGCAGCAGCCGGGCGGCGTGCAGGATGGCTGACGCGCGATCGGGCGCAGTGGGCGCGGACTGGGATGGGAGCATGGCCGACTGCTCGGCCGGCGCGGGGACGATGAGGTTCATGGGGGGATTCCAGAGAGCGGGGTTCCGAGGCCGGCGGGCGCTCTCTCGACCCCACCCGGCTCACCCCGTCCCGGCCATCCTCTCGCTCTATGGGCTCTCCGTGTCCCCGGGGTTACCCGCTTTGGTGGTCCGGTTCAGGCCGCGCGTGTTATGTTTGACCAACCAGATCGTCAGGACCGCATCATGGGCAGTGTGAGCATCGCCGACGCCAAGGCGCATCTGAGCGAACTGGTCGAGCGCGCCGCCGGAGGCGAGCCCGTGCAGATCACCCGCCGCGGCAAGCCGGTCGCGCAGATCGTCGCCGCCAAGGCGCCGCGCAAGCGCATCGACATCGCGGCCCTGCGCGCGATGATCGAGAAGATGCCGATGCAGGCGGAGCCAGCGGGCGAATTCATCCGCTGCATGCGTGACGAGGCGCGTTATTGATCCTCTACCTCGACACCTCGGTGCTCGTCGCTGCATTGACGCATGAGGCAGAGACCGAGCGCATGCAGCGCTGGCTGGGACATCAGGATCCGGAACTTCTCTCGATCAGCGATTGGGTGACGACGGTATTTACTTCGGCGCTGTCGATCAAGTTGCAGTCTGGGCAGATCGAGATGCAGCACCGGGCGGATGCGCTCGCCGTATTCACCACGATGAGTGCGGAGACCTTCACGGTGCTGCCAGTTTCCGCCGCTCAGTTCCGCACCGCGGCGCGGTTTGCCGATCAGCACGCACTCGGCCTTCGGGCCGGTGACGCGCTGCATCTCTCGATCTGCGCCGATCACGGCGTCACGCTCTGCACGCTGGACCGGCAGCTCAGCGAGGCGGGGCCGGCGCTCGGTGTGAAAACGGCGCTGGTGTGAACGCGCCGCCGGCGAGTGCGCAACGACCAGCGGCAGCCCGGCGGCTCGATGCGTAGGAAGGTGACATGCCCACCGATCGCTCGCACGACGGAGATGGGTGGAAAGCGGATCGTCCGCTCACGGCCGTCGCGTCATGACCGCGAAGAGCTAGCCCTGATTAGCTGGAGGAATAAATCCTATACGATCCCCTGGCGCCGCAGTGTCTCCGGCAAACCACTCGTAGTGGACGGCAGTGGCTACTTCGTCCGGCGGCTCTTTATTCTCCACAATGATGATTTGGATGCCTTCCGGCACCCGCTTCAGCGCATCCCAAAACGCAGCCTCTACATCCAGATCAATCGGGCCATCGACGCCTTTTACTTGTGTTCCGCGTTTTTTGTAACTTGTTAGGGGAGAGTCTATAATAACAAAGCCAGGATGCGGCCGACGATTGCGGGCACAATAACGCAAGAGACCTATAACAAATGCTGAGTATAAAATCGCACGGACGCCCTTCCCATGCGACTGCCTTGCCTGCCCGTCTACGATAAGATCATATTTGCCCGCATCGAACTCGACACGGCCACCCCCGTTCCACCGCCATTCCTTGAGAACGGCTTCTACTTCATCGCAAAATTCGCGCAGCGCCCTGCCCGGCAGTGGTTCCCACTTGCGCTTTCCAGCGCGTGATGACGCCGCGGTGCGTTCGATCTCTTCCTTCTTCGCTATGAGGCTATCAAGCTGCTCTCGATCACTCTTCGTCGTCTCTAATGAGACCCGACGATCCAACAGATCCTGTAGCCGCCGAGCATCTGCGCGCAGCGTCGGCTGAACGATCTCGTCCAGCCGCGTCTTTGTGCGCGCGATTGTCTGCTGTGCGGCAGCTTGCTCGCCACTTCGCGCCTCGCGGCGAGCTTGCAAACTGGCTACGGCATCTTCCAGGTCACGGCGCTGTGCGAGAATTTTCGCAGCTTCCGCTCGCGCCGAGGCATAGACTTTCTCACTTCCAACCGTCGCGATATGCGCATGCTCGGGTGTCATGAGCTGGTCGCAAAGCGGACATTTCACGTCTTGAAGGCTGTCGAAATAGTGAGCCCCTTCCGCAATAAAGTCCAACCGCTCAAGGTCGGAGCTATAGCGCTCTGCGAGTAGGTGATACCTTGTCAGAAGCTCGTCGATTGCGACGAGCTGGGTCTCGGCGCGTTGGAGATCCTCGATCGCTGACTGCCGCTCCTCGACGAGCTGCGCTCGCTCATCCTCATACTGCGCTATGGAGGCGGTGACGGACGTAATGGTCGCCTCGACACGCTCGATCGTCTCGTCTGGATTTTCAGGATCGGCTTGCCCCAGTCGCTTTTCAAGCGGCGCTAGAAGATCGGCAATCACGCTGAGCTGCGCATTGAGCCTGGTGTTCGCTATCTCGCGGCGCTCAGTCGCGATCACCCCTTGGTCGTCTTTCCCAGAAAGCATGAACGCGAACATACGCTCGCGTGCGGTGGTATCGTAACCGGCCCGGCCAAGAACGGGGGACTGCTCCTCGATCACCGAAATTTCGTCGACGAGGACCGGGGGAATGAAGTTCCTTATTGAGAGCCGCTGCGTTCTACCGTTCTTATCAGCCCGTACCGTTGCCTCGGGTATCCCGGCGAATGGGAACAGTACGGATGTCACATCAGGCGCGGTGCTCTTGCCATGACGCCGGTGCGCGATCTTCTCGCCATCGCCGGTGATATCCTCGACCCGGCATCTGTAGGCAGCGAGATCTCCTCCTGAGAGATGCCGCACCAAACAAAGGAACTGCCCCTCGGTATTTTCAAACTCGACGAGTAGGCGCGAGTACGGTTCCACTTGGGGAAAACGCTTCCTAAGCTCATCTGCGCCAAAGATATAATCAATGCAATGTAGTAAGTAGCTTTTACCCGTCTCAGATTCGCCGGCAATGATGTTTGCCGCTGCTGCGAACGATACTGAGGCTTCCTCGACTTCCGGCCCCTCCAGGATAATGCGACGAAGCTGTAGCATCGCCTACAGTTCCAAATCCTTGATGGCCGACAGGCGCTCGAACTCAGCGCCCCAACGGCCAATGTTATCCGACATATAGCGCTCTAGCACGCCATCATCCATAATGTGGAAATGCTCGATTACCCAAGTCGCCCGATCACGTAGAGCATCTGCGTAAACGGTCTTCATCAACCGTAAAAATGCGCCGGTCAGATCGTTTGCTCGATAAGTGATGCCGAGCGTATCAAAGCTCTTGGTCAACAACTCGCGAGAAAACATCTGATTGAGACCGGCCTGAAGAACGTCTCTCTTCACCAACAGCTCGCTTCCACGAAAAGGGACCGCCGGGTGAAGGCTCCTCGGCCCACCAGGAACGTCGCCCGAATGAACCATCAGGTAATCGTAGGCAATCAAGCGTTGAAGGTCGCACGGGCGTCCCCCTGCAGCTGCTAGCACAAAGAGGAGGCGTAAGCCGCATTCGAGCGGGGAATTGAACGGACGGTCGTGATGCGAGCGTTCCTTCACGGCTCGCACCATTGGACGAGCCCTTCATTTGCCATCTGGTGGCACATGCCCTCGCGATCGTTCGCAACGACGTGCGGAGCCAAAACATGGCTACCAAGGTCAATCTGCTGCGCACCTTTAACGGTGTTCAGCAGCCGCTGATAACCCGACCTGTGGGCGTCGCTATACCAGTAAAATAGTCCATCGCAGAACTCCTTGAGAAGGCCATCGAAGAATCGAACATCCGCCATTTGGTCGCGGGCAAGCTCCTTCAGGCCCTCTGTGGAGTAGAAAGTCAGACGTGAGCGGTCGAACAGTCGGCGATGCTTGCCAATATGGACAAAATCCTCGAGGGCGGAAACAGGCGTGCCGATCTGCTCACCGATGACCTCAAACAACTGCGTCACATATCCCGTTTCTCCGGGCGTGACCTCAGAAGGCGGCGCTGGAGGGGCGGCGCGCTCGATGAGCGGCGCGCCAAATACAGTCAGATGATAGCGAGTCTGTGCGTGTTCCTTCAACAGATCGAGCGGTTGCTTTGCGCTAAATATCGTGAAATCAAAGCTCGCAATATGTGCACGCAAGGTATCGGTAAGCTCTACCGGCTCCTTGCGGACCGCTCCGCGGCAATACTTATCCCAATTGTTAACAATAAAGGCCCTGAGCTCATTGGGGCTATCAAGTAAGTCTTGGAAGGGCGAGGTAACACCCTTATGCGTAACGAATACGTACTGCTCGGGAGCGGTGTAATCGCCACGCTGCGTATAGAACATTACCTTGGCAATCTCGCCCGCGGCCGTGCCGGCCCCAAGGGCAGAGCTGTAGTGCTTGCACTGGTATAGCCGCCAACGCCGATTCGAAGCAGTGGTCGGATCGAGCCAGGCTAGAACGTCGCGTCCCTTGTCGCCGGCGCCCCCACGCTGCTGAACCTCGACGATTTCCGGAACCTTGGTCGCAAGATAGTCCGCGACCCATTCAAGCGTGAACCGCTCAAACTCGGGAGCGCTGAATTGGGCGAGACGATCCAACTCGCTAACCGGCAGGCCAACGCCGAGTCCAAGCAAGCGGGCATTGGCGCCGGGCCAGGGGCTTGGAGTGGGCACGGCTTCCGGAGCTCCAAGCAGCTTGTCATCCGCCGTCTTCGCCACCGAACTCGACTGCCCTTCGAACCGCCAACAATACCCTCGCGCATAGCATGTACACCTTAGGCTGACCAGGACCCGGACCGGCGTGGGGAATCTGCCACGCCGCTCAAGGCTTGGCGCGCGGCCAAAACCGGACATCGACTGTATGCTTGGAAGCCGGACGTTTGGCGCGCCTAGACGCCGAACGTCTGGTCCCGGGGTGGCTTTCCGAGCCGGTTTATGTCGGAGCTGACTCGGTAGCCGCCAGCGCGCTTGGCAAGTTTACCGTCATTGCCCGCTTTGCCGCGGAGCGGCTTTGGTCATCGCGAACGGATCGACGTCCCGATGGATCGGCTGGGCGCGGCCCATCCACGGTTCGGGGCGGATGCGGCGGGCCCGGTCGGCGAAGCTCGGGATAAAGCCGAGGTCCTCGCGCACATGCTGCTCGCCGATCCACCGCAGCGGCACAATGCGCCCGGTCGAGACGGTGATGGTCGGCCCGAAAAATCGCTCCGCCATGAAGATGCCTTCGGCATGGTGGCGCAGGGCACGATGCCGGAAATCGGCGGTCAGCATCTTCGACTCGTCGAACCAGGAATGCAGAGGCAGGTAGTCGTCCGCGGTCCCGCCCCAGAGGCGCGCTGAGGACAGGGCGTGATTATACGGGTGTGCCATCGTCGCCTCCGTCAGAATTCGTGTTCGGAGTAGGAGGTTGTCAACACGCGCTCGTTGTATTCCAAACGGATGGTGCGCTCGCCGACATCGAAGACGAATTCGCCATAGGCGCCGTCTTCGTTCTCCCAGCCGCCATGCACCTCTTCGAGGAAGTCGTAGGCCAGCTTCTCGATGGCGTCGCGCACAGGCATGGTCTCGGGCTGCACGCCGCTTCTGTCCCAGAGCGGGGTGCGAATCTCGATCGTGCCGTCGGGCAGCTCGGCGGCGGTTTCGTCTGGGGCCGTCGCATCGATGCTCTCGATCTGTCCGGAATCATCAGCGCCGTCAAAGTGAACGGCGACATGCTGGACGCCAGCGGCCTGAAGCACGGCGAACAGCGCGGCCTTGTTGAGCGGTGTCACCTCGCGGGCCAACTGGGCTCGTAGTCGGGCCTGGGCCTCGTACTGCGCGAAGGCATCGTTCGGATTGTCGATCATGGAGGTGCTCCTCCGGGGTTCGGGAAAGCCGAAGCTCGGAAGGCCCGAGGCAGGGTGCCCCGGGCCTTCATCGGTCATTCAGCGGCGATGGCCTGCGGCACGGCGGGATCTTCGGCGTCGATCAGGAACGCCGGCAATGCGGTGATTGCGTCGGCGTCACCGTCGGCCGCGCCCTCGGCTTCCTCGTCACTGGCCGCGGGAGGGACGGCCGCAGCCTCAGGCAGCCCCGGAGTGCGGAGCGGCTCGGGCAGCCAGCCGGTGCCGGCGAGCAGCCGTTCGGCCTCCTGTGCCATCTCCGGCTTCTTCAGGTGGTCGATCAGCTGCGCGGCGTGCTCGCCCTTCGCCTCGCGCACCGCCTCCAGGATGCGCGCCTTCGGCACCCGGCCGAGATAGGTCTCGACGGTCGGCGCCCAGCCCGCCGCCGTCATGTCGAGACCGACCGCCTGCGCCAGCCGATCGGCGTGGGCCAGGGCGCCAGGACGGCGGTTCCAGGGTTCGTGCAGCGCGTTGATCGTCAGTGCCGCGCAATGCGCGAACAGCGCCGCGCGCGTGTCGGTGTCGAAGCCGACGAGCGCGTTCCAGAGCTCTCCGGACGTCGCCGGCAACTGCTTCACCCACGCCTCGTGCCGCACGTCGATCGCCCTGGCGGACGCGGTGTCGTTCAGTCCCGGAGCCTGGGTCCCGAACCCGGCGCTCTTGGCCTCGATCTCCAGGCACGTATCGGCAGCGGAGCGATAGAACAGGCGGAGGCAAAACGCGTGGAGCACGGCCAGGAACGCTGTGTCCCAGTCGTTCCCCAAGGCTTCGCGCAACGCGAGCGTCCGGTGTGCGGTGAGCTCCGTCATCAGCCGCTCGGGCAGCGGCTTCAGGCCCTCGTCTTCCTCCGGCGTGTCGGCAGACGGCTCCGCGGTCGTGGTGGTGGTGGTCGAGCGCGTCTCCGTGGGCGACGGGTCGCGATCGGTATCGGGCATCGTGCTGGCGGGCTCCGCGGCCTGATCGGGATCGTCGGGCGCAGCCACCGGCGGCTCATCCTCGGGCCGCACATAGCCGCGTTCGACCCGCAGTGCGCCGTCCCGGTCGATGCTGACGAAGGCGCCGGCGCGAACGATGTCGGCGGGATCGAATTTCGGCGGGCGGCTCTGGAATACCTCGATCGCCGCCTCGATTTCGGTCAGTCGTGCCTCTACCGCCTCGGGCAGTTCGTCGGCCTCGCCATACTGCTCCTCCAGCGCGTCGTATTCGCCCTTCAGCGCATCGAACGCCGCCTGCTCCGTCTCGGTCAGCGGATTGGTGCCCGGCAGCGGACGCAGCCCCTGCCGGTGGCCGTAGGGGAAATCCGGCGCGGCCTCGACCCATTTCCAGCCTTCGGCGCGGATGGCGTCGGCCTCGCGCACCAGGCGCTCGGCGACCAGCCGGTCGAGCAGCGCCGGATCCTGCAGCCAGCCGCCATCGTCCTCCTGGAACAGGTCGCGCATCACGATGCCGCCTGCGGCTTCGTACGCATCGACGCCGACAAAGCGCGCGCGCCGATCGGTCGCGCGCACCGCGCCCTCGGTCAGCATACGGCGGATGATGTGCGGCTCCTTGTTCCAGCCGCGCTGGATCATCGCCCACACCTGCTCCTGGCGGACATGATCGTCGCTGACGCAGAACGCCATCAGCTGATCGAGCGTCATCGTCCCCTCGGCATAGGCGTCGAGCAGCACCGGGCTGGCGGCGGCGAGCTTGAGCCGCTGGCGCACCACCGCGGCAGTGACGCCGAACGCGGCGGCGATCTCCTCCTCGCCCTGGCCTTCGTGCGCAGCGTCTGGAAGGCGCGGAACTGGTCGAGTGGGTGCAGCGCCTCGCGGTCGGTGTTCTCGGCGAGGCTGTCCTCCTCAGCCAGCCCATCGGTCTTGACGATGCAGGGGATGGGTGCGGTCTTGGCCAGGCGCTTCTGCCGCACCAGCAGTTCCAGCGCCCGGAAGCGCCGGCCGCCGGCGGGCACCTCGAACGTGCCGGTCTCGTTGCCCTCGGCGTCCAGCACCGGGCGCACGCTCAGGCTTTGCAGCAGGGAACGCCGGGCGATGCTCTCGGCCAGCGCCTCGATCGAGACGCCGGCCTTCACGCGCCGGACATTGGACTGGCTCAGGACGAGCTTGTTGAACGGGATGTCCCGGGACGGGTTCAGGACGATCTTCTGGGTCGCAGCCATCGGTGATCTCCGCGACGGGCCGGCCGGGAGCCTCTCTCCCAGCCCCTCGACCCGTCACGAAAATCCCCTCCGCCCTCTCGCTCTCGGCGGCGGCGCGAGCCTCATGCGCCGGGGGCATCCGCCGCTGGTTCCGGCAGGTTGACCACGTCGGCGCCCGCGGCGCGGTAGGCCGCCGCGACCGCCGCCAGAGGCACGTAGCTGAACGGGCCGTGCGGCGGCGGGTCCGGCGGCGCGCCGACGGCGACCATCGGCCCGCGAATAACGAGCCGCGCCACGGCATCGAAGCTGACACCGCGGCTGTCGATCACCGGCAGGCCGGCTTCGATGCAGGCTGCCTTGATCGGCTCGGGGTCGTAACCCAGGAGACGGGAGCCGTCCCCATACCAAAGGATGAAGCCACCACGGCCAATCGAGAGATGGCCACCGTCGGTCGCCAGGGCTTCAGCGATCAGCTCGGCATGGTGGGAGTGGAGGTCGACGTTTTCGGCCGCGCTCATGGCAGTTCTCCGCGACGGGCCGGCCGGAAGCCTCTCTCCCGACCCTTCGGCCCGTCACGGAACGCCGGCGGTCCTCTCGCTCTCCGGCGCCGAGGCCGGGTTCACGAGGCCCGATGCAGCTTCCGGCTCACCCTCATCGGCCCGGAACGCCAGCAGATAGTTGGCGGCTTTCGAGGCCGCGCTGGCGGCGCGGATGATCGCGCGGTCATCGTCGCCCAGCACCTCGAGCCAGGAACCGATGTAGTCGGCGTGCCGCACGGTCGGCACGATGCCGAAACTCGCGCAGAGGAACGCCGCCGTCATCTCGGCGACCAGTTCCTCTTTGGCATAGTTGGCGGAGCCGAACCCGCCGGACATGTCGCGGGCCAGCCGATGGGCCGCGCCTGACCAGTGGCCGAGCTCGTGGAGAGCCGTGCGATGCCAGTTCACCGGATCGAAATAGGCCTGCGGCGGCGGCACCTGGATGAAGTCGCCAATCACCGAATAGAACGCGCGGTCACCGCCGATCCTGATGTCGGCGCCACTGGCCCGGATCAGCGCCTCGGCCTGCGGCAGGATGAGACCCTCGGGAACCGGCGTTGCCGTGGATGCGATCGTGTCGGGCAGGCCCTCGCACTGATCGGTGTTGAACACGGTGAAGCGCTTGAGGAACGGGATGGCGCTCGGCTCGTCGCCGTCGCGGCCGGCGCGCTCGCGCTCGGCCTCCGGCACGAAGCGGTCGGCATAGACCCCCGTGGTGCCGCGCTCGCCCTTGCGGACATTGCCGCCGAGCCCGAGCGCCTGACGGAAGGTGAGCCAGGCCTGGCCGGAGTAGCCGCGCTCGATCACCGTGCCCCAGAGGATCAGCACGTTGATCCCCGAATAGCGCCGGCCGGTCGCGGCGTTCTTCGGCATTCCGACGGCCGCCCCGTTGCCCGAGGCGCCCCACGGCTGGATCCAGGGCAGGCGCCCGGCTTCCAGCTCGGCGATGATCCTGTCGGTGATTTCGGCATAGAGACTCGCCCGGTCCTGACCGGCATGAGCGCGAGCGGATGAACGTGACATCGCGGATCTCCGCGACGGGCGCCGCGAGCCTCTCTCGCGGTCCTCAACCCGTCACGGCCAACCCAGCCAAACTCTCACTCCGGAACTTTGCCCTGCCTCAGCCGTCAGTCGGCCACGCACGGACTCCGCGCGAAGTGGACCAAACATTCGACCGCTCGACCTGTGGTGGCCGCAGTTCACCCCGAGCGGCCGATCTCCGGCGCCGTGCCGATCGGCAAGGATGGGGGTAAGCGGAAGTCCTGCTGCAGGCCTTCCAGCTGCGGGTTCGCGCCCGTTCCGGCCATCACCGCAGACTGGCGTCGCTCCCCGCAGCGGCCGTTGCGATCAATGGCTGCATCGGCTAATTATAACGAAGAATCTTGACAGCGGTTTAATTGGCCCGGACTATGCAGGAGAATCGTCATTCTAAGGAGTTCCACCACACTGGCGTCCGTTTCGATGTCAGACCGCGATAGCGCGACGGACACCCAGCCTCTTGGCTGGTCCTACGAATGCGGTGGGAGCGACCTTTGCTCGTGCATAATCCGGGTTAGCTGCTGACCTGCGTCTCCTGCTTGGTTCCAGCATCTGGGGGTTTTTTGTCCATTCTTACGCCGAGCATCCCGCCACATATAAAGGTTATTGTTGAAGGCGATAGCGGCAATATTTTGCACCGACAGACGCTTTATGATTATCTTCGAGCTCCAAATCTTCAACTCCAGATAGCTGCCCACGGCGGGACTCTTTTAGATATATTTCTAAAAGAATCATATATCTCTGAGGATTTGCGGTTTAAACGACTGTTCACGGGAGACCATCATGCAGACGCTACCAGATTGATTGGCAGCATTGCGGAATCCCTGATTGTCAAAATATGCAATGAAGACCCAGAAGTAAATAGAAGACTTGCGATGTTCGCGCGCTCAGGCGTAAGGCCGCACAAGAATCTAGACAATTATATTGCGATCGCTACGGGATCCATGAGTACAAAGCGTAATTTTCCTCAATACTACAATCCAAGTGACACCCAAAGAGATATAATCTGGGTTGAAAAAGACAATCCCGAAAATCAGCTATTATGCATCAGCTCGAATAACAATTCATCGGCTAAACCGGCTGGGTTACAGGTTAAGGCGAGCCACGACGGCCTACGTTACATCTTACCGCAGATTGAGCAGTATCACTATCCAATTCTGTATTTTGATTTGGGTGGAGACTGGGGGGTCGTGGCCGAAGCAATCAGGCAGAAATACTCCGGATGCAGTCTGATTAACCCGGACGAGATCCACCATGCGATTAAGCATGCCCTAAAGGGATATTTTGACATTATCGTATCTATATTCAGGGGCGAAACAACTATTCCGGACGTCATACGGGGCGCAAAACATAAGGGCGATAGTATCATAGATGCTGGCATTGCTGCCGCAGAAGCCAATTCTGAGGTAAAGATCATTCTACCGTCACATGTAAGCGCGATGTCGTAGCGCGTGTAAGCCCTTGACCGACTAATGTCCTGATCGCGAAATTCCTACGATCATGCTGGTGATCGGAGGAATCGCGCGATGGGCAAGGTTGCGGCTTCGATCGAATTGAGCGAGACGGAGCGGCGAGAGCTCGAATCGCTGGCGCGGGCGCAGAAGACCGGGCAGGCGATGGCGCGGCGGGCGCGCATCGTGCTGGCCGCGGCGGCGGGGCTGGAGAACAAGGCGATTTGTACGGAAGTCGGTGCGGACGCCAACACGGTGTCCAAGTGGCGCCGACGCTTTGCCTCCGACCGGTTGGAGGGGCTGCTCGACGAACCGCGCCCCGGCACACCGCGCACGATCGGTGACGACGCGATCGCGGAGACTATCCGCCTGACGCTGGAAACGACGCCGCCCGGCGCCACCCACTGGTCGCTGCGGTCGATGGCCAAGGCGGTCGGCTATGCGCCGTCCACCATCCATCGCATCTGGCGCGCCTTCGGGTTGCAACCGCACCGCAGCGAGACCTTCAAGCTTTCGACCGACCCGCTGTTCGCCGAGAAAGTGCGCGACATCGTTGGCCTCTATCTGAGCCCGCCCGACCGCGCGCTGGTGCTGTGCGTTGATGAGAAGTCGCAGATCCAGGCGCTGGACCGCACCCAGCCGGTGCTGCCGATGCGGCCCGGGCAGGTGGAGCGGCGCACCCACGACTACACGCGCCACGGCACCACGTCGTTGTTCGCCGCGCTCGACATCGCCACCGGCGCGGTGATCGGCCGCTGCTACCCGAAGCACCGGTCCGGCGCGTTCCGCAAGTTCCTCGATCAGGTCGAGGCCAATGTGCCCGCCGACCTCGATGTGCATCTGGTCATGGACAACTATGCCACCCACAAGACCAAGCCGGTCCGCGACTGGCTGGCCAAGCGCCCGCGCTGGCATGTCCACTTCACGCCAACTGGCGCCTCATGGATCAACCAGGTCGAACGCTTCTTCGCCCTGCTGACCGAAAAACAGATCCGGCGAGGGGTGCACCGCTCCACCCGGCAACTCGAATACGACATCCGCGCCTTTATCGACGCCCACAACGCCAATCCCACGCCGTTCCGCTGGACCAAGTCCGCCAATGACATCCTTGCCGCAATACAGAGGTTCTGCCTCCGAACCCAGCAGATCGGAGGAACTGCAGATCGGAGGAACTGCAGATCGGAAGAACTACTGAATCAGGACACTAATATGTTTTGGCCATTTAGCAGAAATCGACCTTCACTGCTGTCCTTTTCCCCAATCCGAGCCTGGAACCGCACCGTCAGCTCCTGGCCAACTTCGGCCGCTGTCAGCCGGCCGGTCGATTGTGTCACAAGCTGACCGCTCCAGCCGGCAAAACAGCAAG
>JAKBCR010000392.1 GCA_021807675.1 Pseudomonadota bacterium | reverse complement strand
CATCAGCCGCGCCCAGGCGGCGGTGGAGGCCGCCTGGATAGCCGGGGCCGCATTTCCGGGCGGCGCCCACCACAGGTTGCTCACGGCGAGAATGAGCGTCGGTCGCTGCCAGAGCGCCTCGAGCCACGTCCAGGAAAAGAGCTGCTCGGCGCAGATCGACCCCCACACTCGCTGCCCGTCGAGCTTGAACGTGTGTTGCCACCCCGCCGGTCGCAGCCCATGGATGTGGGCGCTCTCTGACCAGGGCAGCCAGTCCCCTCCGATCAGGACGGCCGCCGCGCGGGTCTGCGGCCGGCGCATCGGGTGCCCCGGCCGCACGGCGACGAGCGCGTCATAACCGTATGCCGAGGCACCGATGAGCCAGGTCGAATCGCGGGAGACGCCATCGAACCGCATGCCCTCGGCGAGGTACTGCTGGGTGCCGGGCCACCAGTCATCGAGCAACCCCTCGCCGAATACCAGCACCGGCTCGCTCCCGCGAGCGCCGTGCGTGCCGGCCGCCAGGATCCCCTGCCAGTTCGTGATCTCGCGGCCGACGTTCCAGCGCGCCGGCGGAATGTGTGTGTCGACGCCCAGCCAGTCGGGCGGCGGCGGCAGCGGGCAATAGCCGATGTTGAGCGGGAGGGCGGCGAGCGCCAGGAACAGGAGTCCGACGCTGCTGTGCAGGTGTCGCCGAGGGAGGTCTGCGAGCAGCGCGATTGCCACCGCCGTGAGGGCGAGGCCGATCCATTCCGTGTTTGGGAAAAACACCCCTGCCGCATTCAGCGGGGATTCCCATCCGATGAGTCCGAGCGGCGGCAGGGCGGTGAGCGCGAGCGCGAGCAGCGCACGCGGCCAGGTGGAGGCAAAGGCCCAGGGGGTCGCGAGCAGCAGGCTCGCCCCGATCCACGCACCGGCCGCGAGTACCATGACGTGCGGCCCGGCGCTGCCCCCCGCGGGGGTCCAATATCCTTGGACGGCACCGAGCACGGGCCACGAGCACTGCCCGTAATAAAGGAGTGCCGCCATGAGCCGGCTGCGCCAGTTCGGTGCGAGCGCGCAGGCGAGTGGCAGGAGGATCGAGAGTGCCGGACCGGCAAGGACAGGCCCACCATGCAGCCAAGCGAATCCCGCGAGGCCGGCAATGGACCCGCTGGCGAACTCATTGATAGCAGCGCGGCGATTGAGTGGAGAGCGGTTCAAGCGGTTACCCCGCGCTTCTTCTGCGAATGATGGGTATAGGTTGGTCATGTGGGGCAAACCGGCCGAGGCTGCGCCCACAGCAAATCCATCTGGCCGTTGCGCTCGAGCACGGCGCGAACCTCGCGCTCGATCCGCTGGCGGGCGATCTCGAGGTAGGCGGCTTGGGATTCGATCCCGATGAACCGCAAGCCCTCGCGCATCGCGGCGACACCGGTGGATCCGGACCCAGTGAACGGGTCAAGCACCGTGCCGCCCGGCGGCGTGACCAGGCGACAGAGATAGGCCATCAGCGCGGTGGGCTTGACGGTCGGATGAGAATTCCCGTCGCCGCGATCGCACCGGCTCGCCTTCGCGCAGTAGAAGAACCGCGCGGCGGTGCTGCGCACCGCACCCCCGGAATCGGATCGAGGCTCCGGCTGCCGAGTGACGTGCCTCAGCGCGCCGTACACCGAATTGCCTTGCGGCTCCCCGTCGTTTCTTGCCGGTGCGAGCTGGCCGGGTGCCTCCGGGAAGTGTCCGAGGACCTCCTCGCTGCCGTCGTGGATGACGTTCGCGGGCCAACGTCCAAGGCGCTGCGGCGAGACCCGCGATCCGCCCTTGAGTCCGCCGCCGAATCCGCGCTTCGCTCCACTCTCGAAGTGCGCGATCCGCACCACGGAGCCTTCCGGGGCCGGTACGCGGCAACCGTCGATATTGAGTGCGCCGGTTCCGTAGCGCGCAACGTTTGCCTCGAGCGTCCGCTCCGCAAGCGGTTTTCTCGCGAGCACGATCGGCTCGTGCGCGGGCTTCAGCGCCGAGCCCCATCCCTGGCGCTCGCCAGTGAGGTTCTTCGACTTCGGGAACCCCGAGCCGTAGATCCAGAGGATTGAATCGCGGATCTCGAATCCTGCGTCCTCGATCGCACAGACCATCCGGTGCGCCGTCCGAGTGCCGCCGAAGGCGAGGAGGTGTGCCCCCGGCTTCAAGACCCGCAGGCATTCCCCCCACAGCGCGGGGTCATACGCGATTCCCGTCGCGTCCCACGCAAGTCCCATGAACCCGCGCATCACCGCGCCGCGGGTCGCGGCGCTGCGCCCGCCGGGGCGGGCCGCAGTGAGTTCGTAGGGCGGATCAGTGACGATGGCGTCGATCGAATCGGTGGCGAGTGAAGCGAGTACCTCGCGGCAGTCGCCGGGGTACAGCAGGTATCGCGGTTCGTGCGCTGATGTCAGTGCACCACCGTCTGGTCCGCTCTGCTCCACGCTGGGATGCGCGCCTCGCACCCCGTGCCGCGCTGCGCCCCTAGGCGAGTCGTTCGACGACATAGCCTGACTCTTGCGACCAGCCGCGCACGGTGGCGACTTCTTCGACGCGCCGGCCGGCCTGGGTGCGGGTGATAAACACGACGCGGTTGATCGCCGCGGCGATGATGGGGGGTTGCGGCTTTAGATCGTTGAGCGCGATGAGCTGCTCGATGCGCACGAGCGCGTCCCGGGTGCTGTTCGCGTGTACCGTCGCCACCCCGCCGGGGTGGCCGGTGTTCCACGCCATGAGCAGGTCATTCGCCGCCCCGTCGCGGACCTCACCCACCACGATGCGCTTTGGCGTTAGACGGAGCGTCGCCTTCAAGAGCTGCTGCATGTTCCGCCCGCCGCGGCCATCCTTCGTCGGCGCGGAGGTCAAGAGCTGCACCAGGTCCTCTACCGCGATCTGAAGCTCCGGTACGTCCTCGATTGTCACGACCCGGTCGGCGGGGAATTCCCGCGCGATGCAATCGAGGATGGCGTTCGTCAGCGTGCTCTTGCCGCTGGCCGTGCCGCCGCAGACCAGGATGTTCTGCGATGCCTTGACGGCGGCGACGATCTCGACCTGCTGCGCCTCGGTGAGAATGTCCTGGGCGACGTAATCCTCGAGCGTGAAA
>JAKBCR010000118.1 GCA_021807675.1 Pseudomonadota bacterium | reverse complement strand
CGAGGGCGAAGCGGAAGAGTTGCAGCGCTCCCGCGGAAGAGATGCAACGGGTGGCGGCAAAGCGATGTGACGACAGCCTTCTAAAATCAACGACTTATCCCGAGAGCGGAAGAGATGTAACGCCCTCCTCTGCAGCAGAAATTTCCCCTGACTTTCCGCACAGTTAGCCTCCAACCGGTGCCAGAGAGGCTCGGATTTGCGGAAGAGTTGTCACGGAGGCAGAAAGGACGATCGCGCCAACCGCGGCCGAACCGCACCCGCCGGCCTCAGCCCTGGCTCAGGGCATCCCGGGGAACATGCGGACGGGACGGCAACAGGGTGACCCCTGCGCCGGTGAGCTTCAGCTTGGCTTCCGGATAGGCGACCTGCACGCGCTTGAGCGACTCGGCGAAGTACGCGCGGAACTTGCGCAGCAGTGTGTAGCTGTGGCCGAACTGGCCGGATAGCTGTTCCCACGTGACCGAGCTCGGCCGGGAGAGGTGGAACAGCCGATGGACCAGCCAGGCATAGACATCGAGGTCCATGGGGCTCTTGCGCAGCTGGCGGATGGCGCGGGTGGAGAGCGGCGCGGAACGCTCGAGGATGGAGTCGTAGAGCACCGGCGAGAGCACGAGGCTGCTGCCCCGCCCCACCCCCGTGGCTCCGTCCCACCACAGCCGCGCCTCCTCCACGAAGAGCGCCTGGCGGATGTGCAGCCCCGTGCGGCCGCCAGCGTCGCGGATGTTCTCGTCGACCGAGATGGCGCAGTGCATCAGGCGCAGCAACTGGTTCGCATAGACCTGCAGCGAGCCGCGCTCGCCACGGGTGATCGGCACATCCAGCCGGCCCAAGAACTCGTGCAGCGTGGTGCCGAGATGAATCTCCGGGGAGTGGGTGCGGATGGCCTCGGACGCGCAGTACATCGTGAGCAATCGCGCTGGCACACCATACGGCAGGCCGGTATCGGGCCGGGCCGTGGACAGGGTCAGTTCCAGCCAGCCGTTGCGGCGGCTGAAATGGGTGATGTCACCCGGATCCATGTGCGGGAAAGAACACTGGATCAGCGGGACGTACTGGAACGAGATTCCGTCGCTCACCGCCATGTTGGCGGATTCGGTGTGGGCTGCCGCGGTCGAGCGGGCCTGTGTTGGAACGGAAGCAGAGGGCAACGGGGGTAACCCCGACGCCGCCGCGGCCGCCTGTCTCACCACGCGCTCGGCCAAGAGACCTGCCGATCGGACAGGAGGAGCGCCCTGCTCCACCGGGTCGGCCCCGCGCTTCGTGGCGGTGATCGACGTCTCGAGAATCGGCTTCGTGCTTCGCCGGCGCCGCAGCGCCGACTCGACTGGCAGCTCGAACGCTGACTTGGCAACCGCCGGGAATCGAGGCCGGATCCACTCCACCGGGAAACCCGCGATGAGCAGCTGCCTCACGGTGAGCTCGGGCGACATCCCGACCTCGGCGAGCAGCCGCAGGTGCCGCTCGAACCGAGCCGCATCCGAGACCGCTAGCGTGTCATCGCCCTCGTCCGCCACCACCCCGTCCTTCTCGTAATTCTACGATGGTCCCGCGCACGGATTTCTGATAGTTTCCGCGGTAAATCCGCGCAACCGGGCTTTTCGAGGAGGACAGTGTGCCAGCGATCGCCGCTATAGACAAGCTCGAGGGCATTCTCGCCTCGAGCGAGAACTTCCTGCAGCGCATGCACGAGCTCGGGGCGGAGCCCCATCAGCGCAAAGTCCTGCAGCGGCTCTTCAGCCCCGGCGAGGCGGCAGACATGGTCGGGCGCGACCGAACCACGCTCGCTCGCGCGGAGCCGGAAATCGGCATGGAGGCCCCACGACGCAACCCCGGCAACAATCGCCGGGTGGGCTATACGCTCGAGCAGGTGCAGTCATTCCGACATCATTTCGGCACCCTCCCCTGGCGCGACCCCGAGACCGACCCGCCGCTCGTCATCGCCTGCCAGAACTTCAAGGGCGGCGTCGGCAAGTCGACGACCTGCGTCAACTTCGCGCATTACCTCGCCCTCAAGGGCTATCGAGTGCTCGTGATCGACACGGACTCGCAGGCGACGACGACCTCGATGTTCGGCTACCTGCCGGATGCGGAGATCACGCAGGCCGACACCATGCTGCCATTTCTCGACGGTGAGCAGAAGAGCCTCGCCTATGCTGTGCGGCCGACCTATTTCCCAGGGATCGATCTCATTCCGGCGTGCCTCGTGCTCTATGAGGCGGAGCTCGGCATCGTCATGCGGATCGGGACCCAAACGACGCGCGAGCAGCGGGCCGCGTTCTTTCACGAACTCAAGTTCGGTATCCAGACCGTGGCGGACCGGTACGACCTCATCCTGATCGACAGCCCGCCGGCGCTCGGGATGATCTCGATCAATGTACTGCTCGCGGCGGATGCGCTGCTCGTGCCCTCTGCGGCGCGGATGTTCGACTTCTCGAGCACCGTGCAGTTCTTCCGCATGATCCACGCGTATATCCAGCAGCTCGATCCGGCGAAGACGTATCGATGGATCTCGGTGCTGACGACGCTCTTCGATCGGCGCTACGAGAGCCAGAAGCAGTTCTTCGAGGTCATGCGGGCGTGCTTCGGGGAGTCGGTCTTCCAGAGGGTATTCTTCCATTCGAGCGCAGTGATCAACGCGGCGGCGCAGTTCACGACGCCCTACGAGCAAGCGAAGCCCGATCGGGCGGTGCTCGAGATGATGGGGAGCGTGTTCGGGGAGATCGAGCTCGCCGTCCTGCGGGAATGGCCCTCGAAAGCGGCGGCGCTGAGCCAGCGGGGGATCACGTGAGGGGAGGGTGGTTTCCTCTGGAAACCTCAGTAACCAATTGATCTGTAATATGAAAGTGGTCTATCAGGTACACCGGGGCGCGGGGAAACCGAAGGAATTCATCCATGGCCAGTAAGTTATTCGGCGGGGCGAATTTGAGCGACATCGCGCGCTCGGTGAAGGAGCGGGGCGAGCCGTCTCCCTTCGACAAGCCGGGCAGCGCGCGTCCCGTAGTGCCCGCCGCGGAGCTCGCCTTGACCGGGCGCGTCGCGCCAGAGCTCGAGCGCGAGAACATCTTCGCGGTGGATCCGAAGCGGGTGCGCCCCTGGAAGTACCACAACCGCACGGAGGCCTGGTACACCCGCGAGCGCTGCGAAGACCTGATCGATTCGATCGCGAAGGATGGCCAGCAGGAACCCGCGGTGGCCCGCCGCCTCAAGGGCGATCCCAACTTCGACTATGAGCTCATCTACGGCATGCGCCGCCGGTTCGCCTGCGAGCTGCTCGGCAAGAAACTCAAGCTCCGGGTGATCGAGACGGACGATGCGCATGCCGCAGTTCTCATGCACATCGAGAATGCCGACCGCCAGGACATCACGCCGATGGAGCGGGCGCTGTCGTTCCAGACCCAGATCGAGGCGAAAGTATTTGCGACCCAGGACGCGCTCGCCGAGGCCATCGGCCTCTCCAAAGGGCAGGTCGCCAAGATGCTGAAGGCGGCGGGCGTCCTCAAGCACGCGACGCTCGCAGGCCTGTTCGCGGACAAGAGCGCCATCCCCGTGATCCAGGCCTACAACCTCGCAATGCTCCTCGAGCGCCCCGGGGCCAAGGAGGTGATCCTGCAGGCGGCGAAGAATCTTGCGCGGGACGGGGAGGGGAGGGCGCCCGCGGAGGTGATCCGGACCTTGATCGGTAGTCTCGATCGCTCGAAGAAGTTTCAGCCGGTGCAGAAGCAGTACAACGTGGGGACCGCGAGGAGGGTGACGGTCACGAGGAACGCGCGGGGAAAGGTGACGCTCGCGTTTCCACAGGGCTTGCAGGGGGTCGAGAGGGCAGAGGTGATCAAGGCGGTGGAGGAGATCCTCAAGGACCTAGGGTAGTCGCGCGAGGGGGAATACCCGGCCATCAGCCCGGGCGAGACCGGGGCGGACGGGGAACGAGATAGGGGGATGGCTTGGTCAAAGTGTGGTGAGATCGTGGTCGGCGAATGGCAGAACGGGTATACTGATTAACCTACGAGAGGGTAAGGACTGGCACGATGGCTAACTCGAGCGCCCTGCTCTTCAGAACCATAGCGGATCGCGACTACCTCGAATTCGGGTCCGGCGAGTCCTTCAATCCGCACCGGGTTGCCCGGTTCCTCGAGCTGAGCAAGTCGGAAGTGGCCAAGGTCGCCGGCGTCGCGCCGGCCTCGGTGCGCTTCGATCAGAAGATGCCGAAAGACGTGCGGGACCGGCTGCTTGAGGTCGGCAACATCTGCGGGCTTGTCGCGCAGTTCTTTGCCGGCGACGTCGCAAAGACGGCCCTGTGGTTCAAGACCAAAAATCCGCTGTTCGGCAACATCTCGCCGCGCGACATGATCCGCTACGGCCGCTACGAGAAGCTGCGCCGCTTCGTGATGAGCGCGCTCGAGGAGAATGCGGCAGTTGAGGGCATAGCGGGTCGGTATGCGGCGGGGGAGCCGGCACGTGGCGCGGCGGAAGCCTCGGCGCAATAGCTCCTTCAAGCCGCGGCTGCCGGAGACGGACGAGCCGCCCTCGCTGACACAGCTCGAGCAGTTCTCGCAACTCTCGTTGCGGCGATGGCTCGCGTTCGGCAAGACGCTCACCGAGCTGCACACCGTCCAGTTCTTCGCGCTCGAGCTCGAACGGCAACGACGAAGTGCAGATCTCATCGAGGCGCTTCGCGCGAGCCTAGGGCCGGGCGAGCCCTTCGAGAAGTGGGCCCGGATAGTCGATTACCGGTACTGTCTCGCGCCACTCTCGATTGCGGGGAGTCTCAAGAACGACGGCGGTCGATTCAACATCGGCGCAGGCCTCAATCCCGCGGCCTTCCCGGCCTTTCCAGCGCTCTACATCGCCGAGGACTACCCCACGGCCTTCCGGGAGCGGTTCGGCACCGACTTCGCGGCAGTCCGCCGGGATGGGCTCGCGCCCCACGAGCTTGCGCTGCGCACTCCCGGATCCTTTACTCATGTCGCGCTGCGCGGGCAGCTCGAGCTCGTGCTCGATGTCGGCGACCTGAGCGCGCTACAACGGTTCGCAGCAGTCCTGCGGGACTTCTCCATGCCCGATCGGGTGCGCCAGCTGGCACGCCGGCTCGGCATGCGGGCGCCACCCGGCCTCGTGCGGACGCCCGGCGGGCTGCAGCGACAACTGCTGCATCCGAACTGGCGCATCCTACCGGCGCAGTTCGATCTGCCCGCCAATTGCCAGGTGTTCGGGCGCATTGCGGCCGCCGCCGGCGCGCACGGCATCCGCTATCCGTCGGCCCGCCAGAGCAATCGATACTGTCTCGCGCTCTTTCCGCAGAACTGGTCCGCGACCAGCTCGTTCGTCGAGGTGATGGATGGGGCACCGTCGACCGCGCAACCAGTCCGGATCGATGGGAACACTGGTGCCCTGCAGTAGCAGTCTCAGTGCGCATCACTGGCCGATCGCGAATTCGCAATGATCCGCTTCATTCAAGGCGATTTGCTGCAGGCCGACACCGAGGCGGTGGTCAATGCAGTCAACACCGTTGGAGTGATGGGTAAGGGCATCGCCCTGGCCTTCAAGCATGCTTATCCCGCGAACTTTGCCGAGTACGAATCGGCCTGCAAGGCGCAGCAGGTCCGTATCGGGTGCATGTTTGTGACCGAGAGTCGCGTGCCGGACGGTCCGCGCTGGATCATCAATTTCCCGACCAAACGCCATTGGCGCCAGCCATCGCGGCTCGAGTGGATAGAGGAGGGCTTGGTAGACCTGCGCCGGGTGATCCTGGACTGCCAGATCCGGTCCATCGCCATTCCGCCGCTAGGTTGCGGCCTCGGCGGCCTTGATTGGCAGCAGGTCAGGCCGGCTATCGCCGCAGCACTGAATGACCTGGACGTCGACATCCGGGTCTATGAGCCCTTGCCGGTAGGGCAGGCGAAATCGAGGGTATCTAGTCCGAAGGGATCGGATTCGTGATGCGAGACGTGCCGCAGACCCTATCACGCGCTAGACTCACAATTACAGCAAGAATCAGGGGCGGTCATGAATCGGTTGGGAGGCTGATCCGGGTATGCCATTGGAGCTGGCTGTCTGGCGGATTGATGGCGAACTGCGTGCTCTTGGGGCCTCAGGACTGGATCTCGAGGAGCGTCTCGAGACGCTCCTCGACCAGGACGTGACCATCGCCAATCCGGGCTGGATGATCATCGGCAGGCAGGTCGACACCGGATTCGGCGGCCGCGTAGATCTGCTGGCAATCGATGCGGTAGGAAACCTCGCAGTACTAGAGCTCAAGCGCGATCAGACTCCGCGCGAAGTCATTGCGCAGGTGCTCGAGTACGGCTCTTGGGTAGTGAAACTGACGGCGGCGGAACTCGCCCCGATCTACCAGAAATACGTCGAACGCTTTCATCCGGAGCGAGGATCGGAATCGCTCGATGAGGCATTCTGCCGGCGGTTCAACACGAAGGAGCTTCCGGAGGACCTCAACCAGGATCATGAACTGGTCGTTGTTGCCGCGCAGTTCGACGCGACCAGCGAGCGCATCGTTGACTATCTTGCCTCGGTTCACGAGGTCGCGATCAACGCGATCTTCTTTCGCGTGTTCAAAGACGGCGATCGGGAGTATCTCGCGCGAGTGTGGCTGAGGGACCCCACCGAAACCACCGCTGAACCGGATTCTCCTGCGAACGGCGAATGGAATGGCGAGTACTACGTGTCCTTTGGCGGGAACCGCGATTGGGAAGAGGCGCGCCGGTACGGCTTTATCTCCGGCGGCGGAGGCGCTTTCTACAGCCGCACGTTGAGCATGCTCAGTCCGGGCGATCGCATCTGGGTGAATGTGCCCGGGACCGGCTACGTTGGCGTGGGCGAGGTCATCGGCAAGTCAGAGCATATCGATGATGCCCGCATCCAGCATGTAGACGGCCTGCAGGTCTCACCTAATGCCATCGACGGTCTGAAAATCGCGCAGTTCGCGCACTCTCACGACCGCGGCGAGCTGGGCGAATACATCGTGCCCGTCAAATGGATCAAGACCGTGCCACTTGCACAGGCCGTCAAGGAGCGCGGATTCTTCGGTAACCAGAATACCGTCGCACGACCACGAGCAGAGCGCTGGCGGCACACAGTAGAAAGATTAAAAGTTCGGTTTGGCATCCCGGAATAGCTGCTCGAAAAGCCTCGCTCCATTCTGCAAATGCCCGCCCTCACCAATTTCGCATTCCTGGCTGAGCACGATCCGCAGCTCGTGCGCTTCGGGATGCTGGCGGAGCGATATTTTCCCGAGGACCCCAATACCTCTCT
Organism: Pseudomonadota bacterium; assembly: GCA_021807675.1. Taxonomy (GTDB): domain Bacteria; phylum Pseudomonadota; class Gammaproteobacteria; order Steroidobacterales; family Steroidobacteraceae; genus 13-2-20CM-66-19. The sequence continues at coordinate 6,120 of JAKBCR010000118.1, read as the reverse complement.
GATCAAGCTGCGCCAGCTCACCGAGCTCCTGGCGCAGCTCGTGGCCTCCCGCACCGGACTTTTCGTCTCGGCCGAGGAGGGGCAATTCGAGCTGCTGCGCCGTCTGCAGTTTCGCGGCCTTCTGCCACGCGAGATCGCCGATTTCTTCCACGAGGTTCGGGACCGCGGCAACAAAGCCGCGCACGATGGCTCAGGGGATCACCGCGCGGCCCTCGCCATGCTGCGGATCAGCTGGCAGTTGGGCGTCTGGTACCACCGGACGTTCAAGAACCGCGACTACAAGTCGGGGGCATTCATTCCGCCGGCCGCTCCTAAGGACGAAAGCGCCGATCTACGGGCTGAACTCGACCGCCTGAAGGGCGAGCTCGAGGTCTATCGCAACTCCGAAGCGGGCGCTGCAAAACGCCTGCAGGACACAGAAGCCGAGCTCCGCGCTGCTCGCCAAGATCAGGCCTTCTGGGAGCAGATGGCCAGCGAGGCCGAGACCGCCAAGGCGACACTCGCCGGCAAGCTCGCGGCTCTGCAGAAGGCTGCAGCGACCCAGTCCGCTGCCGACGTCGATCGCGTCGTGGCAGCCGCCGATGCGGCCGCGAGAGCGGTCGACCTGGATGAGGCGGACACCCGCCAGCTGATCGACGATCAGCTGCGAGCCGCAGGCTGGGAGGTGGACACCGAGCAGCTGAGGCATTCCAACGGGACACGCCCGGAGAAGGGCAAGAACCGTGCGATCGCCGAGTGGCCGACAGCCGACGGCATTGCGGACTACTTGCTGTTCGTCGGACTGACGCCGGTCGCGGCGGTGGAGGCGAAGCGCCAAAACACGGACGTGTCCGCTTCGCTCCAACAGGCCGAGCGCTACGCTCGCGGGCTCTCAGAGAACCCGGCTCTCTCGACCTACGGAGCTCCGTGGGGCGAGTACCGGCTGCCGTTTGCCTTCTCCTCTAACGGACGACCCTACCTCGAGCAGATCAAGACCAAATCCGGCATCTGGTTTCGAGACCTGCGGCGCGCCCAGAACGTCGGTTATGCGCTTGCCGGCTGGTACACGCCCGAGGGGATCGAAAACCTCCTCAAGAAGGACGAAAGCAGGGCGGATGCGAAGCTGGCGGGCGAGCCCTTCCAGTACGGATTTCCCCTGCGACCGTACCAGCGCGAGGCGATAGAGGCGGTGGAGCGCGCTGTGAGCGAGGGGCAGCGCTCCATGCTGCTCGCCATGGCGACGGGGACAGGAAAGACCAAGACGTGTGTCGCGCTCGTCTACCGATTCTTGAAGGCTCAGCGCTTCCGGAGAATTCTCTTTCTCGTCGACCGCTCCGCGCTCGGCGAGCAGGCCGCCAACACGTTCAAAGAAACGCGCATGGAGAGCCTTCGCACCTTCGCCGAGATCTTCGGGATCAAGGAGATCGACGAGCAGCAGCCCGACCGGGACACCTCCGTTCACATTGCGACAGTGCAGGGCATGGTGCAGCGCCTGCAGTACGCGCCCGAGGACTCCCCACCGCCAGCGGTCGATGCCTATGACTGCATCGTGGTCGACGAGTGCCACAGAGGGTATCTTCTCGACCGCCAGCTCTCGGACGCGGAGATCACGTTCCGCGGCTTCGACGACTACGTCTCGAAGTATCGCAAAGTCGTGGACTACTTCGACGCCGTGAAGATCGGCCTCACAGCGACTCCCGCGCTACACACCGTCCAAATCTTCGGGATGCCGGTCTTCACCTACAGTTACCGCGAAGCGGTGGTCGATGGATATCTCGTGGATCACGAGCCGCCCATCCAGATCCGCACCGAACTCGCCGAGAGCGGCATCGCATGGAAGGTTGGCGAGCAAGTCCCCGTCTACCATGTCGACCGAAGCCAGATCGAGCTCTTCAAGACCCCCGATGAGATCAGGATCGAGATCGACGGCTTTAACCGCAAGGTGATCACCGAGTCCTTCAATCGAGTCGTCTGCGAGCAGCTCGCCGAGCACATCGACCCGGGCCTCAGGGCCAAGACGCTGGTGTTCTGTGTTAACGACGCACACGCGGACCTGGTCGTCGATCTGCTCAAGCGCGCCTTCGAGGCGCGTTACGGCGAGATCGACGACGATGCAGTGATCAAGATCACCGGCACGGCCGATCAGCCGCTCAAGCTCATCCGTCGCTACAAGAACGAAGCGAATCCGAAGGTGGCGGTCACCGTCGATCTCCTGACGACCGGAATCGACGTGCCGGAGATCTGCAATCTGGTGTTCCTGCGGCGAGTGAACAGCCGCATTCTCTTCGACCAGATGCTAGGCCGCGGCACGCGCCTCTGCGAGGAGATCGACAAGGACTCCTTCCGAATCTTCGATGCGGTGAAACTATACGAAGATCTCGCGGACATGACGGCCATGAGGCCCGTGGTCGTCGATCCGCAGATCCCTTTCTCGCAGCTCATGCGAGAGCTCGCATCGCTCGAGGGCGAGGCTGAGCGACGGGGTGTGCTCGATCAGTTCCTGGCGAAGCTGCAGCGCAAAAAGCGCCACCTGGACGAGCACGCGGCACAGGATTTCGAGACCGCCTGCGGAATGGTGCCGGACGCGTTCATCGCACGTCTTCGTTCCATGAAGCTCGAGGATGTGGCGAATTGGTTCGCGCAAAACCCCGCGCTGGGAGAGATCCTCGACCGCAAGGGCCCATCTCGTCCGGCACCGATCCTTGTCTCAACCCATGCCGACGCCATCAAATCCGTCGAGCGCGGCTACGGTGCGGCGAAGAAGCCGGAGGATTACCTCAAGGAGTTCACGGTCTTCGTCCAGGCGAACCGCAACCGGATTCCAGCCCTGACGGCCGTTCTGACCCGGCCGCGGAGCCTGACCCGCCAGCAGCTGCGCGAACTGCAGCTCGAGCTCGATCGCGCAGGTTTCACGGAACGCAACCTCGAGGTCGCCTGGCGCGAGAAAACCAACGAGGACATTGCTGCGCGGATCGTCGGATTCATCCGCCAGGCCGCCCTTGGCGATGCGCTCGTGCCCTACGAGGAGCGGGTCGACCGGGCTTTGGCCAAGCTGCTCGCCTCGCGCTCCTGGAAGGAGCCGCAGCGGCAATGGCTGCGCAAAATCGCCGAGCAGACCAAGGTGAACCTCCTGGTCGACCGCTCCGCACTCGATGAGCCCGATCTCGTCTTCCGGCGAGAGGGTGGGGGATTCAAGCGCCTGAACCACGTGTTCGACGGAAAACTCGAGCAGGTGCTCGATGAGTTCAACGACTCGATCTGGCCGCCTGCCGCATGAAAGGTACACTTCAAGGACCATGACCGAAGCAACGCACGATATTGGAGCAAAGCTCTGGAACCTCTGCCACGTCCTCCGGGACGATGGGGTCACGTACCACCAGTACGTCACGGAGCTCACGTACCTGCTCTTTCTCAAGATGGCGAAGGAGACAGGAACGGAAGACCAGCTGCCCGCGGGATACCGATGGGACGACCTCGAGGCGCGAGCCGCCCCCGATCGGCTCGAGTTCTACAAGCGTCTCATCCTGCACTTGGGCTCCCACGGGGCCGCACTCGTCCAACAGGTCTTCGCCGATGCGAGCTCGTTCATCCGCAAGCCGGTCACTCTCACGACGCTCGTCGAGGAAATCGACCAGCTCGACTGGTACAGCGCCAAGCGCGAAGGCCTCGGCGATCTCTACGAAGACCTCCTGCAGCGTAACGCCAGCGAGAAGAAGTCCGGCGCAGGCCAGTACTTCACCCCGCGGCCGCTGATCGATGCGATCGTCGAGGTGATGCGGCCGACGCTGCAGGACGTGATCCAGGATCCGGCCGCCGGCACCGGCGGCTTCCTGATCGCTGCAAACCACTACATCCGCGAGCATAGCAACCCGGACCGATGGACCGAGGCGCAGCAGAGGAAGTACCGCCACGGCACCTTCTTCGGCATGGAGCTGGTCCAGGACGCGCACCGGCTCGCCTTGATGAACCTGATGCTCCACGGGCTTGACTCCGAACCCAAGATCTCGGGCATCTTCTTCGGCGACACACTCTCGGAAGAAGGCCAGAGGCTGCCAATGGCGACCCTGGTGCTCACGAACCCGCCATTTGGGACTAAGAAGGGCGGAGGGCTGCCGACCCGTACCGACTTCACCTATCCGACCAGCAACAAACAGTTGTGCTTCCTGCAGCATGTGTATCGGACCCTAAAGCCTGGCGGCCGGGCGGCGATTGTGCTGCCCGACAACGTCCTTTTCGAGAGCGGAGTCGGCAAGCAGATCCGTGCAGACCTCATGGATAAGTGCAACCTGCATACCATGCTGCGTCTTCCCACCGGTATCTTCTACGCCCAGGGCGTGAAGACGAACGTGATGTTCTTCACTCGCGGCGCGACGGAGAAGGGAAACACGAAGGAGGTCTGGGTTTATGACCTGCGCGCCAATGCACCGCAGTTCGGCAAGCGTACACCGCTCACGCGCGAATACTTCAAGGACTTCGAGAAGGCGTTCGGGGCCGATCCGACGGGCGCATCAGTGGGTTTGAAGAAGCGCAAAGACATGGGCGAGCAGGGACGGTTCCGGCGTTTCACGCGGGAATGGATAAAGGGACGCGAGGATAATCTCGACATCTCGTGGCTCAGAGACGAGAGCGAGGGGAACGGCGAGGAAATACCAGAGCCTGCGGTGCTTGCGCGGCAGGCCATGGAGGAGCTCGAGGGGGCTCTCGAAGATCTGAAGGAGATGCTAACGGAATTGGGAGACTCCGATGAAGAGGTAGCGGCGTGAGCGAGTTGCCACCAGGGTGGATGGAAGCTCAGTTCGGGAGCCTCGGTGAAATTCGATTCGGAAAGATGCTCGACAAGAGCAAGAACCGCGGGGCCCCAACCCGCTATCTCCGCAATATTAACGTTCGCTGGTTTCGCTTCGATCTGAGCGATCTGCAAACGCTGCGTCTCACGCCGGACGAGCTTAGATCGCTCTCGATACGGGATGGTGATCTCCTGATTTGTGAGGGAGGCGAGCCGGGAAGATGCGCTGTCTGGCGACAAGGCGCAAATGACTTTACCTACCAAAAGGCTTTACATCGCGTCCGCCTTCGAAGTGGCATCATTCCAGAATTTTTCATGTACCAGCTTGCCGCTGACGCAGCCACCGGTCGCCTGAGAGACTCATTCACAGGCACAACAATTAAGCACCTTACCGGCGAAAATCTAAAGCGGTACTCAGTTCGGGTGGCGCCGACCGTCGAACAGAGGCGGGTTGTCGAGAAGCTTGAAGCATTGTTCCATCGAACTGACATGTGCCGCGAGCGACTTCGGCGAACCTCGGAGATTCTTCGGCGGTTTCGGGAGGCAGTTCTCGAGGCGGCGGTGTCGGGGAGATTGACGGAGGAGTGGCGAGGCTCAGAATCGCTCGATGGTTGGAAGTTCGAGAAAGCTTCTGATGTCTGCGAGAAGGTGCAAAGCGGAGGAACACCAAAATCCGGATTCCAGATATCCGATGGAGTGCCCTTCTTGAAGGTCTACAACATCGTGTCTCAGAGGGTAGATTTTGCCTACCGGCCGCAGTACGTTCCGCCAGAGGTTCATGAGGGCGTGCTGGGTAAATCCCGGGTGCGCCCGGGGGACGTGCTAATGAACATCGTGGGACCGCCGCTTGGAAAAGTGGCGATCGTGCCAGACACGTATCCAGAGTGGAATATCAATCAGGCGATCACTCTATTCCGACCCGGGCCAAGCATTGCAACCCACTGGCTATATATCGTGTTATGCAGCGGCCGAAACGTGGCAGAGATTCTGCACGAGACGCGTGGGACTGTAGGCCAAGTGAACATCTCGCTTTCCCAGTGCCGCAATTTCATAATCCCCGTTCCGCCGCGCGCTGAGCAATGCGTAATCGTGGACCGTGTGAAGGAGCTTTTTGCGATGCACGATCGCCTCGAGAGTGTACTGAGGGACAGTACGAGTCGAGTGGAGCGAACCATACCGGCGATTCTCAAAAAGGCATTTCGAGGAAAGTTGGTGCCTCAGGTGCCGGGGGAGAAGCCGGCGAGCGTGATGGTGGAGCGGATCAATGCGGGGCAGGAGGAGACGGAGCCGAATGAGTTACGGCGACCCCTGGGGAGCGTACGCGCTCCGCGACGGGGTAAGAATGCCATAGTCGC
>JAKBCR010000117.1 GCA_021807675.1 Pseudomonadota bacterium | reverse complement strand
ATAAGAGGCAATTATTCCGTGTCATCGAGACGAGTCACTTTCCCGACACAACGGCATAACAGACGTACTCTGGTACGTCGGGAAAGACGTCAGGCGATATTCGGGTGCGACTCGCCGGAGAGTGGTGCGAGCGCGGGCTCGCCCGGGGACAGCGGTGGCGCCGACGCCGGCGCGGGGTAGCGCACGACCTCCTCGATCTGGTAGTCCTTGATGTCGCGCGCATGCGTGAAGATGATGAGCTCGCCCAGTAGCCCGAGCGCGAAGAGCTGCATGCCGAGGACGACGAGGAGCGAGGAGAGGAGCAGCGCCGGCCGGTCGGCAAGGGGGTGGCGGAAGATGAGCTTGTCGATGGCAAGCCAGGCGACGAGCGCCGCGCCGATGAGGAACGTGCTCACCCCCACCATCCCGAAGAAGCGCAGGGGTTTTTTCGTGAAGCGCACGACGAAGAACACCGTGCAGATATCGAGAGCGCGGCGGATGTATTCCCGCGGGGGATACGCGCCGTCGAATCGGTCGAGGGGTGACTGGCGCAGCTCCACCTCGAGCACCTTGAAGCCGAGCCGGCTCGCGAGCACGGGCAGGAAGCGGTGCTGGTCACCGTAGAGATTGATCTCTTCCAGTACCCGGCGCTTCATGGCCCGCGCGCCACAGCCCAAGTCATGGAACCGCTGCCCGGTGATCGAGGCCAGCATGCGATGGAAAGCATCGCGGCGCATCGCCTCGAAGCGGCTGCCCGCACGCGGCCACCGCCGTCCGATCGCAAGGTCGGCAGTTCCCAGCGCCCGCACCAGCCTGCCGATCTCATCGCCGCGGACCTGGTGATAGGCGGGAAGCGTGAGGATGACCCGGCCGCTCGCCCGCTGAAATCCCGCGACCAGCGCCGTGGCTTCACCAAACTTGCGGGTGAGGCCGATGACCGAGACCCGCTCACCGGAGGCGAGGAGCCGCTGCACGTCCGCCGCGAGCTCCGGCCGCGGCCCATCGAGCACCACGATGACCTCGTACGGGATCCCGAGCGCCTCGAGCCCCGCCTTGTAGTCGGCGTAGAGCGCCAGGATGTCGGCCGCGTGGCGGTTGCCCACCGGAATGAGGGCCGAGATGTCGACCGTTGCGCTGGCGAGGTCAGTCATGGCTGGCGGCGCCTCTGACGAGGAGATGTTGAGTCAGGCTCGAGAACTGGTGCTCGCGCAGGTCTCCGAGCTTGTAGATGAGCTCCCCGATGGCCCCCGCGGCGAGGAGCATCACCGTCGAGGTGAGGAAGATCACGCCCGTGCCGGCGATGGAGAGCGACATGGTCCCCTGCGCCGTGAGCGTGAAGCACGTCCACCCCAGGGCGAGCACGGCGATGGCCAGCATGGGAAGCGAGAGCATCCCGAACCAGAGCATCGGCCGCGCCGTGAAGGAGGCGACGGTCTTGATCACCATGAGATCGAGCAGAACCTTGTAGATCCGCGAGAGGCCGTATTTCGAGCGGCCGAAGCGCCGCGCGTGGTGCCGCACGCGGATCTCGGCGATCCGGGGACCTGCGATCGAGGCCATCGCCGGGATGAAGCGGTGCATCTCGGAGTACAGCGGAATCTGCTTGATGAGGCAGGCGCGATAGGCCTTGAGCGAGCAGCCGTTGTCGCGGATGGGGACGCCGGTCACCTTGGCGATGAGCGCATTGGCGATCCGCGAGGGGACTTTGCGCGTTAAGAGCTTGTCCTGCCGCTCGTGCCGCCAGCCGACCACGATGTCGTTCCCCTCCTCGATCCGCGCGAGGAGCTCGCCGATGTCGGCCGGGTCGTTCTGCAGATCCCCGTCCATCGTGACGATGATCTCCCCGCGGGCCTCGGCGATGCCCGCGGCCATCGCGGGGGTCTGGCCGTAGTTGCGCCTGAACTTCACCAGGCACACCCGCGGATCGGCACGCGCGATCTCATCCGCGATCCGCACCGTGCCATCCCGGCTGCCGTCATCGACGAGCACGATCTCGAAGGAGACGCCGAGGGGCTCGACGCCCTGGACGATCGCCTCGTAGAGCGGCCGCACGCTCTCCTCCTCGTTGTAGAGCGGGACGACGACGGAAAGCTCGAGTGACATCAGTAATACGGGCTGTCGTTGCGCTCGGTGGAGCGATTGAGGACCACGCCGAGGAGGTTCATCTCCGCAAGCACCTCCTTGGCGTTGGCGAGCGTGCGGCGGGCGGTGTGGCCCTGTGAGACCACGAGCAGGAAGCAGTCGACGCGCGGGGCGAACGCCAGGACGTCATCACTCATCATGATTGGCGGCATGTCGAAGACGACGATGCGTCTCGGGGTCTGCGCCTCGAGGGCATTGATGAAGTCGGCCATCTTCGCCGAGAGCAGATGCTCGGAGGAGGTCTCGACGGGGCTCGCGTTCGGCACCACCGCCAGGCGCTTGATCCCGATGTCGTAGACGACCTGCTCGAGCTCCGCCTGGCCGGTGAGAAAGTCGGTGAGGCCATACTCGTAGGACATGCCGAGATAGGCGCCGAGCTGCGGCCGCTGCAGGTCGAGGTCCACGAGAAACACCCAGGCATTCGGGTCCTGCGCGAGCGCGATGGCGAGATTCACCGCGGTGGTGGTCTTGCCTTCGCCGGCCGCCGTGCCCGTCACCCCCAGGGTGTACCAGTTGTTGGCGGCCATGCGGTGCAGCACCCGCGTGCGCAGGATCTTGTAGGCGCGCGATACCGCAAGGTCCTGCATGCGCAGCAGCACCCGGTTGCGCTCCATCGCGTCGGGGTCGACCGCCGCGACGCGATACTGCTGGACCGCTTCCGGGGCGGGCGCATGGGCGGCCGGTCGCGCGGCCCGTGCCGCCGACACCGCCCCGCCCGCATGGGTCGCAAGACCTGCCGGCACCGCGGTGCGCTCGTGCGCCTGACGGCGCATCACTTCCTCGATCAGGCTCATGAGTCGCTTTTACCTCGCCGCTCTGGCAGCTCTTGGGATCAGGAGTAGAACATTCGTACCGTCATCAGCACCGCCGCGGTTCCCACGCACACGCAGACGGTGAGCAGGGCGACCTGGAACCGGTGCCGGCGCGCCGTGGCCGAGTCCTGGATCTCCGGGATGACCCCCAGCGGTGAGAGCGCGAGGACCCGCCGCACATCGCGGCTGCCGCGCACGCTCTGATCGAGGCTCTCGGCGATCACCACCGCGGTCAGCCCGAGCAGGATCGCAAGCATCAGTCCCACGACCGCGATCGCGAGACGCTTGGGCTTGGCGGGCGTAAGCGGCAGTCCCGGCTCCTGCGCAATCCGGATCCGGTCGCTCCTGCCGCTCGCGATCGCCTGGCTCGTGAGCTGGGTGTCCATCTGGTACTTGAGGAGCTGGTTGTACTTGGTCTGCGCAAGCTGCAGGTTGAGCGCGAGGGATTTGTACTTTCGCTCCACCTGCGGCGTCGCCTCGACCCGGCTCTCGAGCTGCAGCAGCTGCTGGCGCATCTGCGCGGACTGGCGCTCGAGGGCCTGCGTCTGCGTCTGGTTGGCATTCAGCTGCGTCTCGAGCTCCACCACCGCGGGGCTTCCCACGGCGTTGCCCACGTACTTCTCGCCATGGGCGATGCGGGTCTTCAGGATCTTGATCTGCCGCTCGATACGCTGCACGTCGGGGAAATTGTTGGTATACCGAAGCCTGGCCTGGGCGAGGAGCTGCTCCTCGGCCCGAAGCTGCGCGGGGAGCGAGAGGCTGTTGATCGCCCCGCCCCCCTCCTTCAGCTGATCGATCTGCTGCCTCAGCGCGATCATGTCCGGGTAGTCGGGGTCGTAGGTGGCCAGCTTCTTGTTGTATTCCGCCTCGAGCTGGGTGAGGAGCCCGGCATTGTCGCCGGCGTTCTTGGCCGCATCGAGCTGCTGCTGCAGGAAGACGCGGTTCTGGCGCAGCGCCGCCACCTGCTGGGTGAGGTTGTCCAGGTCGCGCTGCGTCGTCTCCATGATGTTCATGTTGAGGTCGGTGAGCCCCGGCAGCTGGTCGTAGTTCTTCGCCTTGAAGGCGGCGAGCTTCTCCTCGATCTTCGCGATCTGATCCCGGTATTGCCGCGTCTGGCCGTCATAGAACTGCTCGGCCGCCTGGGCGCGCACCAGGCGCCCGGAGCGGTTCGCCATGAGAAAGGCGTGGGTGAGCCAATGGGCGGCGGCGGCCGCGACCCGGGGGTTGCGGCTGTCATAGGAGACCGTGAAACCCGAGATGATGTCGAGGTTGCGGCCGGTGTTGGGATCGAGGACAGCCGTGCGCACCGTCTCGAACTGCGCGCGGCGCGTGACAGCCGCGACGGCCTTGGTCGTATCCGTTCCGGGTGGCACTACCCCGGGTACCGCCTTGACGAGCTTCGCCAGGCTGCCGTAGTCCATGACCCGGGCCGCCAGATTGTCCACGTAAGCGTCGCGGTACTGCTCCTCCGTGCGCTGGACCGCATCGGTGGTGGCGTTCACCGGCATCTCCCCCGGCACCGTCTGGTCCGTAAAGGTGAAATAGCCGGTCGCGACATAGATGCTCGGCAGCCCTACCGCGAGCGCCGCGGCGATCGCGATGATCGGCACCGCGATGCTGGCAAGGAGCATCCGCCGTCGCTTGACGGCCGCGAAGTAATCCGACAGCTCGGGGCTCGGGGATTCGTCGTGTTCCGCCATGATCTTAAGGCTCCCTCGGGATGCCAGTGAACTCGGGCAACGGCTCGTAACGGCTCAACGGCTGATAGATGAACGCAAGACCGACCGCGTTGGATTCCGCGGACGGCACGCGCTGGAATCGCTGCCAGGTAAGGTCATACGTGGCTTCGATCCGGAAGCTCAGGCTCAGCTGATAGTCGCAGCCCACCTCGGCGGTGGCGTAATCCTCCCTCTGGATCGCGAGTCCCGGTTTGCCCGAGGCGCCGCGCACGCGTACCGCGCGCGCCCCGAAAAAGCCGGAGAAGAGGGGGTAAAAAGCATGCAGGACGCGAAACCGCACCTCGTCGTTCACGATCTCGGAGCCGGCATCGCTCGGCGTCAAGGATCGCAGCACATCGAGGACCACCTGGGTGATCTGGTAGTCCCACTCGACCCCGGCTCCGCCGGTTATGCCATTGCTGCTCACCGTGCCTTGGGGCGCCTGGGCCTCGACGCGGTTCGCGCCGAGCCGCAGGTACATGTGCATGATCTGGGAATTGCGGAAGTCCCACTCGAGATCGGCGCCGTACCGGTTGGTCTTGGCGCCCACCTGCGGCTCGAAGCGCGATCCCACCGCGCTCACCGAGAGCTCCGATCGCGGCGTCACATCGAAGAGCATCCCGATCCGGCCGGTGTAGTTCTGAAACCCGTACTGGCGGACCACTGCGTGGCTGAAGCTCGCGTGGTCGTATTCGGCCTGCACGTCGAGGTGCGTGCGCTGGGTCACATCGTAGGTGTATTCCGGCACGACGCGCTCGAGCTGCTCGCGGTTCTGGTACGTCACGAGCCCGGTGGCTCCCCCGACCACCTGTCCGAGCGCCACGCCCGGGAAGGTGGCCGGCGGCAGCTCGGAGAAGATCACGGTCTCGTTGCTGTACTGCGCGATGCCCTTCAGCTCCGAGCGCAGCCCCTTGTGATCGCCATCGATGGTGAGGTACTCGTCCGTCGACTGGTCGGCCGCATCCGTGGGAAAGTAGTTGGAGTGGACCTCCGGCACGATCTGCAGCTTCGAGGTGGGAGAGAGAAGGTCCGCCGCCACCTGCGCATCGATGTAGGGACCGTACACGTCCACCTTTCCGGCGGAGGTGTCCGCCAGGCGGTAGTTGTCGTTGTACGTGCCTCCGCCCTCGATGCGCGGCAGGAACTCCCAGTTGTCGGCGTACGCCGAGCGAGCCCCGAGCCCGAGGAGCGCTCCCGCGGCTCCGAGGGCCACGTAGAGCTTACGGCACGACGACGACATCGCCGGCCTCCAGGGTGATGTTCTGGGAAAGATCGTGGCCGCGAACCACATCGTTGTAGTTGAAAGGCAGAGCCTCCTGCCCTCCGTTCGCGGTTCGCCTCAAGATCTTGATGCCGCCCAGGGACGCGAAAGGCGTCGTGCCGCCGGCCATGCTGATGGCCTGGATCACATCGACCCGCGGGTTGACCACGAAGGCGCCGGGCTTTTTCACCTGTCCGATCACGTAGACGCGGTTGCCGCTGATCTTCTCGAGCGACACCGTCACGACCGGATCGGTGATGTAGTGAGCGAGGTGCTGGCTGATCTCCCCTTGCAGTTGACTCACGGTCTTGTCGTGCGCGTCGATCTCGCCGCAGAGCGGAAACGCGAACGTCCCATCGGGCTCCACCAGCACCTTGCGCTGCAGCTCCGGCTCCCTCCACACCGATACGAGCAGCGTATCGCCGGGCTTTACGGTATAGGGCGGATCGGCGGGCGAGGCGAGGGCGGTGCCGCCGAGCAGGGCGAGGGCGGCAAGCAAAGCCCCGCGGGCCCGGCGGGATAGAGTCGATCGCATCGGTTGTCCTCCTGATTCTTGTAGGGACGGACGCCAGCGTCGTCTGGGCGTGAATCGACAAACGCGTTGAGCAAGTTCCGTTCCCGTTCAAGGTAGCCACGGCCGGCGGGAGGGAGGGATCAGTCGAATCGCGCGGCCCTCGAGCTCGGCTCAGGCGCGTGGGCGGGCATTGCCCGCCGCCGGGTTGCGTTGAAGGACATATTCGTTGCACCCGTGCCCGGGCCCGTGGGTCTTCATTCGAAGGAGGGTGTAGCCTCGCCGCCTGTAGAATTGGAGGATCTCTTCGGGCTTGCTCACCTGGAAGGGATATCCGCCGATCCAGTCGATGTTGTCCCGCCACCAGCTCATGCCGCGGTTCTCCCCGTAGTTCCAGAAATGGGAGAAGTAGGCGTGCGGCCGCCCCTTGAGGAGACTCGCGAGAAATCTTCTGAGCTCGATCGGCAGATAGACCAGCACGGCGAACGGGCTCCTCAGGCCCGAGGGCATTCTGTTGTAGATTCTCTTGATACTCGTCCACCGCCTGGAGGGTCCTCCCTGGTCGTTGGCGAGCGAGATGAAGAGTTTGCCTCCCTCCGCCACGTTGCGGCCCACATTCGCCAATGCGGTCCACATGTCTCCCGTGTGGTGCAGCACGCCCCAGGAGTAAACGACATCGAAGCGGCCGAGGCCGCCCAGGAAGGCCGCATCGAGCGCCGAGCCGGTCAGCACCTGCCACTGCGAATCGCTCTCGAAGTAGCGTCTCTTGACCTCCTGCGTGCACGCCACCGCGCGCGGATCGTAGTCGAAGGAGACCACTCTCGCCCCCAGACGCCTCGCCGCGAGGGAGAAGATGCCGCTGCCGCTGCCGATGTCGAGGAAGGACTTGCCGCGCAGATCCTCGATCTCGAGCATGGTCATCAGGCTCTCGATGGCCTGCTCTATCCTCTTCTCATCGAGGACCTTGAGGTATCGGGCCCAGTTCTCGCCGAAAGCGAAGCGGTCGCCGCGCGCGACCTCGCGCGCGTGCGTGCTCGCGATTCTCGTGACCGCAATGTCGGGTGTCATGGTGAAGGGAATCTCCCCCGTGGAAGGGCTCCACGGGCGGCGCAAGTACCGTTCCCGCTTACGGCAGCGTCCGCAAGGGAACGTTTGGCTTCGGCCCGCGTTGGGTTGCGGTCGTGATCGACCCGAACGAACGGATGGCCGCTCCCCACGTGTGCTTCGTCGGGCTCGGGAATCTTCCCGTGCTGGCGCCCGAGTATTGCGACCACCCGGCGGGTGGGGAGGAGCTGCAGCACACGCTCCTCGCCCGCGCGCTGGCGCGGCGCGGCTGGCGTGTGTCGATGATCGTCGGGGATCACGGACAGTCCGACGGGGCGACCTGGGACGGCATCAAGACTTACAAGGCCTATCGAGCCAATGAGGGAATCCCCGTGGTCCGCTTCCTGCACCCGCGCTGGACCAAGCTCCAGAGCGCGCTCAAGCGGGTCGATGCCGACATCTATTACACGAGTTGCGCGGGCGCGGCGCTCGGGCAGGTGGCCCTGTTCGCGCGCCGGTACGGCAAGAAGGTGGTGTTTCGCATCGCGAGTGACTCCGATTGCGATCCGCGCGCGCTCCTCGTGCGCTATTGGCGCGACCGGCGGTTGTACCGGTGGGGTCTTGCGCGCGCGGACCTGGTGCTGGCCCAGACGCCCTCGCAGCAGCGCGCGCTGCTGCGCAATTTCGGGCGGCAGAGCCAGGTGGTGACGCTGGCCGTCGAGCCGGCCGGCACCCGCCGCACGTTTGCGGAGCGCGACATCGATGCGCTCTGGGTGGCGAACGTGCGCGCCTTGAAGCGTCCTCAGGTCTTCCTCGATGCGGCGGCTCGGCTCCCCAGCCTGTCGTTTCATTTGATCGGGGGGCGTCTCGCGGAGGCGCCGGCGCTCTATGAGGAGGTGCGCGCCAGGTCCGCGTCACTCCCCAACGTCACCTTCCACGGCTTCGTGCCCCAGCACCGGATCGGAGCGTTCTTCGAGCGAGCCCGCCTCCATGTCAGCACCTCCGAGACCGAGGGGGTCCCGAACACGTTCCTGCAGGCCTGGTCCCGCGCGACACCGGTCGTGACGTTCCTCGACCCGGAGGGGTTGATCAGCGGCAAGGGCATGGGAGCCGCGGTGCGCACTGCCGAGGAGCTTCAGGGCGCGATCGCCCGGCTCGCCCGCCAGAGGGACGCCTGGCAGGCGGCGAGCTCGAGCAGCGCGCGCTACTTCGATGAGCATCTCAACGAATCGCAGATCGTGAGCGCCTACATGGATGCATTCTCGGGACTGACGTGTGCATCCGCGCCCGGACGATGGATCTGCGCGGGCCACTGATGGCGCAGAGGCGCTGCCGCACGGTCCTCATGGTCGGTACCGATCTTGCCGGCATGGGAGGGATCCGCACGGTCGTCGAGGGTTATATCCAGGCGGGTCTCTTCGATGAGATCGACTGCACGTACGTCACGACGCACCGCCCCGGATCACCTGGGACAAAGGTCTTGGCCGCCTTGTCCGGCTGGGCCCGGGTGGCCCTGCGGCTCATCACGCTCGATTCGCCCCTCGTGCACATCCATCTCTCCTCCCGCGCCTCCTTCTGGCGCAAATCCGTCGTGTGCCTGCTGGCACGGCTCGCCCGAAGGCCGTATCTCCTTCACGTCCATGGCTCGGAGTTCGCGCAGTTCTACGAGGAATGCTCTCCGCGGGCGCGGCGCATCGTGCGCGGCGTCCTCGCCCGGGCGACTCTGGTGCTGGCCCTGTCGCAGGCCTGGCGCGAGACCTTGCGGGAGATCTCGCCCCGCGCGCGCCTGGAGGTCCTCACGAACGCCGTGCCTCTGCCGCCGCTCGAGGAGCTGCGGCGTCCCGGGAGGGGCCGGCCGACCCTGCTCTTCCTCGGGGAGGTGGCCCGCCACAAGGGCGTCCTCGAGCTCGCCCGCGCCTTCGCCCAGGTGACGGATCGAGTGGGGCAGCTGCAGCTCGTCTACGGTGGCACGGGCAGCGCGAGGGAGGAGGTGCGCGAGCTCACCGCGCAGCTCAAGTTGGGTGACCGGGTGGAGTTCACCGGCTGGCTGGAAGCGCAGCGCAAGCGCGCCGCATTCGCGGGCGCGACGATCTTCGTGCTGCCTTCCTACGTGGAAGGCATGCCCATGGCACTGCTCGAGGCCATGTCCTGGGGCCTGCCGACCATCGCCACGGCGGTGGGGGGTGTCCCGGAGGTCATCACTCACGAGGTCAATGGCCTCCTCGTCCCCCCCGGGGACATCGAGGCGCTCGCGGCTGCCGTCGCCCGCCTCATGGGCGATCCGGCGCTGCGGCAGCGGCTGGGCGAGGCCGCCCGCGAGACCATCGCCACCCGCTTCTCGATCGGGACGGCGGTCGAGCGGCTCATCGGGATCTATCGCCGCTTCGGCATCGAGCCGCGGGGCGCCCACCCGAGGCGGGAGATCTGCCTCGATGCCGCCACGAGCGACAAATGAGCCCGGGAATACTCTTCATCGTCAACTCGCTCGAGACCGGCGGGGCGGAGAAGCAGGTCGTCACCCTGCTCAACCACTTGGATCCCGGCCGCTTGCGGCTGCACCTCGCGTACTTGAAGCGGAACGAGACGCTCCTGCCGGAGCTGCACCAGGAGCGGCTCGCCGCGACCCTCTGCTGCGATGTCTCTCGCCGCATCGACAGCGCGGCGGTCCGCCGCCTGCGCGAGCTGATCGCCGCGGCCGGAATCGATGTGATCGTGTGCACCAACCCCTACTCGACCTTGTACGGGCACCTGGCGCTGCGGGGGAGCGGCGCGCGGCCGAAGCGCGTGACGGTGTTTCACACGACGCTCTTGCGGAGCCTCAAGGAGCGAGCGCAGATGCTGCTGTACCGGCGGCTCTTCAACCGCTCCGATCTTCTCATCTACGTGTGCGAGAGCCAGCGCGAGCACTGGCGCGGCCAGGGGATATGCCCGGTGGCGGATGAAGTGATCTACAACGGCATCGACACGGCTTACTACACGGACCGTCGTCCCAGCGCGGAGCGACGAACCTTTCGCCGCTCGCTCGGCTGTGGCGAGGAGGATTACCTCGTCGGTCTCTGCTCCGTGTTTCGCCCGGAAAAGGCGCACGCAGACCTGCTCGAGGCCCTCTCGAGACTGCGCTCCCGCGGGGTGCCCGCCAAGGGGCTCCTCATCGGCGATGGCCCGGAGCGCGGTGCGATCGAGCGCACGGTCGCCCGGCTCGGACTTGAGGGGCATGTCCTTATCACCGGGCTAAAGGAAGACGTGCGCCCCTTCATCGGCGCCTGCGATGTCATGACCCTGGTATCGCACTCGGTCGAGGCGTTCTCGCTCGCCGCGCTCGAGTCGATGTCGCTCGGCAAGCCGATGGTCATGAGCAATGTCGGCGGGGCGGCCGAGCTCCTCACCCACGGCGAGCACGGGTTCGTCTTCGAGCCTGCGGACATCGATGCCCTGACCCGGCACCTGCTCCAGCTCACGGACCGCGAGCGTCGCGCGCGGCTCGGCGCCGCCGCTGCGCTTCGGGTCAGGGAGTCCTTCACGGTAAAGGCGATGACCGATCACTTCGCCGCGTGCCTCGAGGGGCTCCTCGAGGCGCGAAGGGCCACAGCCGCCGCATGATGCCCCGATCGTCACCGGACGAGAGACGGCTCTCATCCGGTGACGCATGGGCCTTCGGATCCGAGGCGGGAATCAGCCGTTGGAAATGCTCACGCTGGTCGGCGCCTTCGGCTGCTGCAGCGGGCTCTGGCGCAGCAGGATCAAGCCGTCCCGGTCCTGCAGGGTGACCGAGGTCACCGTCTGCCCGTTGTTGACGGCCGGGTCCTGGGATCCTTTGAGCTTGACGAACGTGCCGCCGAGCTGCACCGTCTGCGGCCCGTTGCCCTTCGGGTTCACCAGCACGATGCCGTTGGTGAAGTCCCGCCGCCATACGCCCTGCTGCCACGCCGCGGTCGGCGGCGCAGTCGTCGGCTGTCCGAGGTTGGCGTTGTACTCATCGAACCAGATCACCCCGCTATAGTCGCCGGATGCGTTCGTGAAGCTGTAGTAGCCGTCATTCATCAGGCAGGATGCGAAGCCGTAGCGGAACGACTGATAGTCCGTCGGGCTCCCGTATTGGTTGAAGATGACGAGCTTCGGCGCGCTCACCGCCGCCATGACGCGGCTGTACTGGGTCATCATCGCCTGCCAGCCGCCCCAGTTCTCGATCGACCAGGAAGCGCCGATCATCCCCTCGAGAAGACCGCCGTTGGTCATGTCCACATAGCCGCTCGGGATGGCCCCGCCCTGCCCCCAGGTCGCCACGTTCCCGATCTGGTACTTGCCCGGCATCAGCTGATTCACGGTGCTGAACCACTGCTCGTAGCCGGCCTGCAGCGCCGCCTGCGCCTTGGGGCCCGAGGGCTGCAACACCTGGCCGTCGCGATACCAGTCACCGGAGACTCGCGGCTGCGTGAACACGTTGTCCATGAAGAGGCCGTCGATGGACGGCACTTGACCGTAATAGTTGCTGACGAACCACTTCGCGAGCCATTGCATCGAGTCATCGCCCTGCGAATCCTCGGGGGTGTACGGGGTGTTGTTGATCGTGTATCCGCCGTCTCCGAAGTACGAAGGAACGGGATTGGTGAACGTCGTGTCGGTATACAGCCACCACTTCATCGCGTTCATCTGATTGGCGACCGGGGCGAACGCCTGGGCGTTGGAGCCGGAAGTCCAGCTCTCGTCGCTGTTCGTATAGAGGAACACCAGCTCGTTCGGATTGATCGCCTTGATCGCATTGACGACGCTCTCCATCGACTCCCCACCCGGAGCCATGCCCGGCCAGTTCTGGAGAATGATGATCGACTCCTTGGCGAGCTCGGCCTGATACGTGGTGTCGTTGTAGTCGAAAGGAGCACCGTACTGCACGCCCGCGAGGCGCGGAAACGGTGGTGGAGTGAACGCGAATGCGCTCGCGCCGACGGCGAGCGCCGCGACAGCGGAAAACGCCGTCACGATCTGACCAAATGATCGACGATTCATAGTCTCCCCCCGGGGAGTTGGAACTGACGGCTCGACGAAGTCGAGGTGCTCTCCGGCACGGCGGACAGACGGCTCGCAAGCCGCGACTGCTCTCGCCAGGGTCCGTGCGCGCGCGAGCGCCCGGACACCACTGCGGTTCGATGACCGCATTCACGTCCACACCGGAGGTCTCGCGGGGCGCCTTGCATCGAGGCAAGCCGATCCGTGTGACCGGCGGTTATTCTTACAGCGTTTGCCGGGACGTCAATAGGCGCAGTTGCAAATTCTCCTGAATCGCGCCGCATTGTCTGCGATCTCAGACGGCTCAGCGTCTCAGTTCACCGACAACACGGTGCGCGGGGAGTCCTGCGCCGGCCCGCGGCTGCGGCGCAAGCGCTTTCACCGGCGCGCGCCGGGCGGGCGCCACCGCGCGCTGCTGCGATTTCTCGACGACATCGGCCGCCGCGCGCAGCGCGAAGCCTATGTAGATCCAGACGTACGACCAGGGCTTGTCGAGATTCTCGAAGAAGATGCACACCGCGAGGCCGAGGACGCCAAACACGAATGCGATCATGTAGGGACGCAGCGGTCCGCGCCCTGCCACCTCGACCGCACGCCTCGCCGTCACGACGGTCTGGTACTCGATGGTGAGGAAGGCGAAGAGGCCGATGAGGCCCATCCCGAACCACTGATCGAGGTAATAGTTGTGAGTCACCAGCTCGAACATGGTGTGATAGACGTTCCACCCGTAGCCGGTGAGCAGCGTGATCGGGTGGGCCATCATGGCGGAGATGGCGCGCGCCCAGATGACGGTGCGCCCGGATGAGGCGACGCTCATCGAGTTCGCCATCGACTGGTTGAGCAGGCGCTGATCGAGCACCTGCGTGAGATCGGGCATCAGGACCGCCGCGAGCCCCGCGGCGAGCACGACACCGGTGAGCCCGATCATCGTCCACGCGAAGACTT
>JAKBCR010000116.1 GCA_021807675.1 Pseudomonadota bacterium | reverse complement strand
CGGGTGAACGGACGTCCATCATTTTACATAATATACATTATGCGAAGTACAGGCTGCAGTGAGGCTATCTGGACGTACCTCAGCGCCCAGCCGGAGCGCCCGCGTCCACGCCAATCCGGCTCAATTCTCCGGCACCGCGTTGTAGAAGTCGTCCCCCGCCTTCAGCGGACGGACATACTCGAGATAATGGCCGAGTTCCGGCGCCTTGATGTAATAGGCGTCAATGAAATCGCCGGTGAGCGTGGAATAAGCGATCGGCCAGCCGCCGTCCCGCAACTCCTGCTCCAGCTGCCTCCAGCCCGATTCCTCATGGACGATGAAACCCAGGTGATGAAATCGGATGGCGAATTCACCCCGAGGCAACATCTCGTTGTAAAATTCAAAGCGCGGACCGCTTGCGCAGATCACCTCCAGGACCTGCCCACCCGCCCAGGCGAATGCCACCTTGATCCTGCTGCCTTCCGGCGTCTCCCCTTCTATAAAGGAATGCTTTCGGACGCCATAGCGCTGCGCGAAGACCTGCAGCGCACGATCCAGGTCGTTAGTAACCCAAGCCGAATGCGAATGCTCCTTGCACAACATCCCAAGGGACAAAGGCCGGGGTGCGCGCTTGATCATACCCGACATACGAAATCTCCCACGAGGCTGTACAACTCCCGCAGTGGCTTCGGCTAGTCCCGGCATGGCGTCCAAAATGACGCCGACACAGGGTTGGAGGATCCCCAATGGGCGCGGAACTCAGCCCGCGGGCAGGCCTGCGTAATAGCGATAGGCTTCCTCGATCATCGGAATCAACGTGCCCCGGCGGTAACCCAGGCGCGCCGTCTCGCTCGCGCGCGGCTCGTAGTCCGTCGTCTTGCCGACACCGAGGTAAGACAACGCGAAATCCGGAATGATCGGATGTCCGGTGTGCACCTCGAGGCTCCTCGGGCGGCCGGCAGCCTTGAACCACAGCTCAAAATACTCCTTCCAGGTAAGGTTCACGTCGCCAATGAGATAGGACTTCCCGGACTCGCCCTGCTCCAGCCCACCGAGCATGGCTTCCGCGACGGCATTGCAGGTCATGAAATTCGCCCCGCCCGGCGGAGCAAATTCGGCAACGCCCGGCAACTCACCTTTCGCATACCGCGCCAGCGCGTGCCAATGGGGAACAGGCAATCCCGCGGTATAGCCCACGATCCAAGGCAGGGCGCAGCTGCAGACGTTGAACGATGCTGAGCTGAGCGAGCGGACCGCCGCGTCCGACTCGTGGCGCGACCGGACGTAGGCAATCGTCTCGCAACATTCGGGAGCGACGAACGAGTAGAAGCTCCCCATGTAGACCGCCCGTGAAATACCGGCGCGCTTGGCCTGCTCGAAGAAGCGTGGAAGGCCGATTACGTTGGCCTTGTGGAAATACTCGGCCTCGGTCAGCGATCCGTCGCTCGGAAACGTTCCCATATCGCTTCCCGCGCAGAACACCAGCCACCGAAAACCCCTTAGGCGTCCATCGCCGAAATCGTCCTCGATGTAATTGCCGGAAATGAACGGCAGCTCGTTGAGCTGGGATGTTCCCCGCGGCCTCGATCGCGCCATCAGCGTGACCTCATGGCCGAGTCGCTTGAAATGAAGCGCGGTGCAGCCGCCTACGAAGCCCGTGCCTCCAACGATCAGGGTTTTCACGAGAAGGGTCTCCTCCGCCGGTCCGCGATCATGTGCACTCGGTCGCCACGGCGGGACTGAACGTGTCTCAGGCCGGTTCCCAGGCGAGATCCAGCCGGTCCAGGCCGATCGTATTGGTGGTGTGAAATTCAACGCGCCCATCCTCGGGGATGCGGATGTTCGTCAAGCGTGAGACGAACATCTCGAGCATAACGCGCATTTCCCGCTTCGCCAGATGAATGCCGAGGCACACATGCGGGCCAGCCCCGAACGTGACGTGACGAGGCTTGCGATCGATGTCGATGACATGGGGGTTCGGCCACGCCCGTGGGTCACGGCCCGCGAGAAATGTCGGCAACAGCACCGGCTCGCCCTTCTTCATCGGCACGCCATGGAATACCAGATCGTTCGCAACGGTGCGCGTGGGAGCGCTGACGCCGAACGCCCGAGTGAATTCCTCGATCGCCGCGGGGATGTCCCGTGGACTGCCCCTGAGCCGCGCCTGCAAGGCCTGATCCGCCGCGAGATGGCGCATGATCCACCCGAGGGTGCTCGTCACCGTGTCGAGGCCCGCAACGAACAGCAGGTAGAACAGACCCAGGATCTCCGCGTCGTTGAGAGGGCGATCTTCCATTTTCCCAGAAAAGATGGCTTGCGCGAGCTCGGTGCCGGGACTGGCCTTTTGTGCCGCAATGAAGCCCTTGAGGTAACTGATGACGGCCTGGCCCGCGGCCAGGCGCTCATCGATCGTCGCGCCGTGAATGATCGTCTCTTCCCATTGCAGGAATTGCGGCAGCATCTCCCTCGGCATGCCGAGGAGCGAGATGACGATCGCATTCGGCAGGATCGCTGCGAATTCGCTCACGAACTCGCATGAGCCGCGATCCGCGAACCCCTCGATGAGCGAGCTGCACAGCTCCTGCACCGCGGACGCCCGGGCATTGATCGCGGCCGGCGTGAAGAACGGCACGAGTACCCGCCGATAGTAGTAGTGCTGCGGCTTGTCCGCCTCGACCGGAAGCAGCATCCAGTTGGGATCCATGACGACGTTATTGGCCGCCCGGGCACTGGAGAACTTCTCGTGATCGGCAAAACCCTCGGCGACCAGCGCGTGCTGCGTAAAGATCCACGCGGGCTGGCCGTGCGCGGCGAGGGTTGCCCAGAGGATGCCCGGACCTTCGTGGAGCCGGCCGCCCGAGAGATAGGGATCCTCCAACTCGTGGAGAAAGGCGGAAAAGTCATGATCCCACACGCATTCCGGTGGAACGTGATCCGGCACCCGCCTCCGCATGTTCGTGATCGCCATCACTCTAGTGGATTATACGCGCCCACCCCGCCTACTTGATGAATCTGACCGTGAGGCGCAGCCACATTTCCCGCCCCCGATCCGGCCAGCAAACCACCTGGAACGGACCACCGACGTTCGATCCCGCAGTTCCTGTTAGGAGGTTGCCGCTCACATCGGCGGCATCGCAGTTGCCGGCGGTCACCACGTCGTTGAGATTCTTGCCGATCACGGCCACCTGCCAGCGGTCGCTCGGCCCGTCAAGCCTCAGGCTGAGGTTGGTCTTGAAAAATGACGGCTGATAAAACAGGTAGCCGAGACTGGTGAGGTATCTTGACGAGAACTGAGTGCTGCTCGCGACTCCAAACGTCAGATCCTGGTTGATGGCACGCGTCCAGTCGAAGCCGAAGGTCGCCTCGAAATCCGGCGCGCGGAGCATGGGTACACCCGACTGATTGGTGGTGGTATACAACCCAGTCTGGGGGTTTAGGTTCTCGTTGCAGCCCTCCGCGACCGTCTGGAAGGTGTAACACGGCACGTTGTCGAGAGTCAGGAACCGTGCGTGGTTCCAGATGGCCGATGCGTTCAGCTGCAGTCCCGCGATGCCTCTAGGACGATACGCAAAGTCTCCTTCCAACCCGTACGACTCCGCCGCGCCGGCGTTGAGCGTGCGCGTGATGGGATTGCCATTCACCTGGATGCTCGCGCCGACCTGCAGGCCCGTGTAGCGGTAATCGAACGCCGACAGGTTCACCGCGAGGTGATCATCGAGCCAGCGGCTCTTCAGGCCGAGCTCACCGCCCTGTGCCCGCTCGGGGCCGTACTCGAGAGGACCCGTCGCCGGTGCCGAGGTGTTGAACGAGCCCGACTGATATCCGCGCTTGAGCGCCGCGAAAAGCGTCATGTCAGGCGTCGCTTTATAGGTGACGGTCACCTCGGGCGAGACGGTCCTCGATAACAGCTCGGGCTGGGGCACGACGAAAGTGGCCGGGTTGAGCGTACCAAACGTACTTGGATTCAGATACGTACTGAACGGGAAGAACGTGGTGGCCAGGTCAGTACGCTTCTCGCTCGTGTAGCGGGCACCGGCGGCGAGCTCGATCTTCGGCACGATCTTGTAGCGGAGCTGGGCGAAACCGGAATTGGTGGTGATATCGACCGCCTGGCCGCCCTGTTCCAGCACCGGCTGGTATACCGCGCGGAAGAGGTTGGAAGGGTTGAGTGGATTGCTCGTCGCAGGACCCAAGGCCGATTCAACCGCGCTTGTAAGCGCCGTGTTGGTGAGCTGGGCCCCGAAATCGTCGAACCAGTTCCGCGCGAAGTAGGCGCCGGCAGTGAAATTCAGGGGACCGGAGAAATCGCTGTTCACCCGCAGCTCCTCCGACCGATCCGTGCGGAAGAGGTGCCCACCCGCCGTCACCAGCAGCGGCGCCGCGTAGCCGCCCGGCACGTCGTCGATGAGGCTGTGCGCGATCAATCTGTAGTAACCCGTCACCGAAGTCAGGGTCAGATCGGGCCGCAGCCGGTAATTGACCTCCAGGGTGCCGAAGGTCTGCCGGGTTTGGAGGAACGGCACGCCA
Organism: Pseudomonadota bacterium; assembly: GCA_021807675.1. Lineage (GTDB taxonomy): Bacteria > Pseudomonadota > Gammaproteobacteria > Steroidobacterales > Steroidobacteraceae > 13-2-20CM-66-19. The sequence goes on along the minus strand of JAKBCR010000116.1, from coordinate 8,931 downwards.
TTGTTGTTGAGTGTGGTGAGGCCGCTTGGCAACGCCGTCGGGCTCATGCCGAGGTACGGTATGCCACTGCTGTTGACTGTGGCGAGGCCGCCTGGAAACGCCGCCGGGTTCAGGTTGCCGACGGCCATGTTGCGGTCGAGCTTGCAGGTGTCCAGCGGATTGAGGGTCAGCGGATTGGTGGCCGAAGAAGGCGGCACCGGACCGCCCACACACTGGCCCAGCTGTTCAGTCCCCGAGTAAAGGGTGCGATCATAGACCTCGTTCACCTTCAGGCGCACGCCGAGAGTGTCCGTGGGATTCCACAGCACGGTGGCGCGGATCATGTAATTCTTGTCGGGAAACAGTGTGCTCGAGGACGGCGCCGCCGCGCCCAAATCCGGCGATCCCGGGTACGGCGGCGGCACAAACGGCACCCCGGTGAGGGACGTGAGGTTATTGAAGTATCCGTCCTGCTCGCTGTACTCGGCCGCCAGTCGGGCCTTGACCGTGTGACTGATGGGCCCCGACAGAATGATCTCTCCTTGCCTCTGGTTGGCCTCGTACTCGTAGCCCACTTCCGCGATGGCCTCGTATTGGTCGGTCGGATCGGCCGTTCGAATGGAGATGACGCCGCCGATGCTGCTGGTGCCGTAGAAGAGCGATTGAGGCCCTTCGAGCACTTGAATCTGGCCCATATCGAAAAACGCACTCTGGTACGCCAGGCCTTGGCTGAGCTGCAGGCCGTCGATGTTGAGCGACACGGACTGATCGATGCCGGGATCGAGCGTGGTGGTTCCCACGCCGCGCAGGGACACCTGCTCGCCGATAGGCGGAATGGAGCCTCCGGCCATCAGGCCGGGCACGAGGGTCGCCACGTCCTTGAGAGTCTGGACGTGGAATTGCCGTATCGATTCGCGCGATACGACGGACTCGATTACGGGGACGTTGAGGATCGACTGCTTGCGCTTTTGCGCCGTGACGATGATCTCCCCGAGCTGGGTGTTGGCTGCCTCGTCACTCGTCCCGGTTGACGGCGCTGGCGGCCGTGTTGCGTCGGTGGTCTGTGGGCCGCTTTCCCGAGCGAGGGCGGGAGCAGCCCCAACCAGCGCACACACCAGACACGTCGCGGAGAAAATGCGCAATTTGCTCATCACCCCAACCCCCGTTTGCCTAGACACATTTGTTATCACCCCGCGTCCCGGGGCTCGGACTGTGCGGCGCGCCAAGTCTCAGGACCCCGCAGCGATTAGATAGCGTATACTATCAAATTCGGCCCCGCAACGCGCCTGCTGCCCCTGCCGAAGCGGTCGTTAACATGGGCATGGGCCGCGCCGGCTGTACCGGGTCCTCGGCTCGCTCCTCGCCGCTATCCCATTCCCAATTCGGTCACCGTCTGGCGGTCGAAGTAGTCGCGCAACATCACGATCTTGCCCTCGACGATTCGAATCGCTCCCATCACGGGCAGCGGCATGTGGCGATCCCCGATGACGTGGACGTCGAGCCGCTCGCAGAGAATCCATTCGTCTTGGCTCGCGATGTTCAGGATCTCCACGTCGATTCGGGTCAGATGCTCGAAGCACATGCCGAGCCACCGCCTGATCGCCGTACGGCCCACCATGGGCTTCTTGAACGGAACGTTGTCGTAGATGCCGTCTTCCGCAAACAGCGCCGCCATGCCCTCCGCATCCCGTACCGCCCAGAGAGCGAGGAAGTGTCGAAGAATCTGCTCGTTTGATGCTGTCATTGCCGCCTCCCACTCGACTGAACGCCTGTCGCGGCCCCGCCTGCGGACGCGATGGCACTGGCGTTCATCCTCCGTCCCCCGAGGATTACGGACTTGGAATCAGACCCCTCGCGCCGTCCTGACACGCACGCGCCTCGCCGCGTCCATGTACCGGAACGAACTCGCCACGTGCCTCTCTGCACGCCGTCCTGGTCCTGAAAAGGCCCGGAACTTTGTTTGGCAAAGTATACCCCGGAGGAAGCGGAGTCAAGCCATACGGCTTGCCAGCCTCACGCCCCTTCGCACTCGAACCATCGCCACCGAAATCGGCGTGCTGGCGTCACCACTGACAGGACCGTGCGAGGCGCCGTCCGTGTGGTCCCCGGGGAATCTATACTCCCCGTCTCGTGGCAGGAATCGGTGCCACGGCAGTCTTCACGAGGAGGTACGTCATGAATATCAGGCTCGAGGAAATGGTGCGCGAGCTTCACGACAAGGAGGCGATCCGCACGGTCATCGCAACCTACTCGCGCGGGATCGACCGCAGGGACCGTGAGCTCCTCCTCAGTTGCTACCATCCCGACGCGGTGGACGACCATGGTCTGTTCGTCGCGCAGCCCGAGAAATTCTACGACTCTTGGTCTGAGGGTCAACCGGCCGGCGTATAGGCGCACACCGAGTCGAGGCCGAGCGCATGCAGCGCCCGTCCCGTCCCCATCCAGGCTGCGATCGAATAGGTCATGTCCACGATTTCATCGTCACTGAAGATGGCCTTGGCGCGCGCCCAGAATTCCTCATCCTGCGCGATCTTGTGCGGGGCTTCTCCCAGACCCTCGGCGTAGCGTATCGCCAGGCGCTCCCGCTCGCTGAACCCCGGGTAGTCCTTCCAGTTCGGGACGTTTCGATAGAACTCCTCATCGGGTGCGGCCCCGTGGGTGTAGACGGAACTCTCAAGATCGCCCTTGAAGATTTTGAACATGCCGGGAAAATCACGCGCACCGCGGAAGTTCTGGCACGTGTTGCAGCCGTTGATCTGCGCGGTGCGATAGCGAGCGGCCTCGAGCTCGCGCAGCGACAGCTTGCTGTGCTGGTAGGGCGCCGTACCAAAGGCGCCGCCGGCGGCCACGATTTCACGTGCGTAATGTTTTGCGACGTGCTCGAATGGCCGATCGTGATGTTCTGGCGGAAGAGAAATGCGCATGTGAGACCCCTCTGTGTCGCCGGCCGGTCGACAGGCTGCTTCGACGCGGCGAGGTTACGCTCTCAGGCTGGAGATACCGAAACGGGAATCGCGCTCATCAAGGGCTGCCCTGTCAGCTTTTCGTAGTCGCGGTCGTTGGCGACCAAGCGGCCGGTGTTCGCGCCATCGATGCGGGGCCGCTGTTCCCACCGCGGGTGCCGGCCCCAGCTATGGGGCATGGAAACGCACCCCGGGCGGACGTCCGGCGCCTCTTCCACGACCCCGATGATCCGGCCGTGCGCAGAATGGATCGCGACCAGGCTCCCCGCGGCGATGTCAAGGCGCGCGAGATCCGAGGGATGCATGAACGCCGGGTTGTAGGCCCATTTGCGAAGCTGTGCCGGATTGTCATGTGAGCAGGAATTCACAACATCGTTCAGGCGACGGCTGATCAGCCGGAAAGGGAAGTGTTCCTCCGGAAGCGGCACCCGCCGTACCGTCGTTGCAAGGTCTTCCAGTACCACCGATGCAGCCAGATCGAGCCGACCGGTCCAATCCGCCGGCTTCGGTTGCACGATCGTAGCCGGCCTGTCGATCAGGCCCGGTCCGGGCGCGGAACGCAGCGCTTCGTACGGTACGGGCGCATCTTTCAGTGCGATCGCCCACGCTTCGGAAGTGCTGGGCTTCACAGTCATATCGAGGGGCGTCGCCCGCGCCAATGCCTGCAGGGGGTCCAGCAAGGCGATCGAGGGCATCTGGAGCTGCAGATCCATGGCTCGCGCCAGCTCGAAGAAGAATTCCCAGTCTTCCTTCAGATCGGAACCGGTTGGCGGCTCGATGACGGGCGGCGCCACCTGCCCGTAGGGCTTTTCATACCCCCACCCTGGCCCGGCCACGCCCCACTTCTCGTTTGCCGCAGAATTCGTTTCGCACTCCAACCCGACCTTTGGAGCGAGAACATAGTCCGCCATTTCCGCCGTTGCACTCAGGAAAGGATCGATGCAGACGAGCAGATCGAGATTTGCGAAGGCTTCGACGGTCCGCGCCTGGTCCGGCCACGCCAGGACCGGATTTCCGCCAGCGACGATCAACGCGCGAATTCTGCCCTCGCCCGCCGTGAGCATCTCGTCCGCCAGAGCCGAAACCGGGATGCCAGCGACGCTCGCCCTCATATCACGAACCCGCATCTTCTCACCGATGTCCGCAACGGGAACCGGTCCCGGGGTCCCGGCGACCGCGGGCAGCGGCGCGATGAGCACGCCGGGATTGGGAAGCTCCTCTCCCGCACGCCGCCACCAGCCTCGAAGGGTGGCGAGAACGCGTCCAAGATATTCCACGGTCGTCGGGTTGCCGGACATGTTAGCGCCCGTACCGAGCGAAACGGCCCCGCGGTGCGCCCCGCCCAGGAGCCTCGCTGCCGCGATGAGCGTGTCCGCCTCGATGCCGGCTCGCTCCGCGACCAACTCTGGTGTGTACGGCATGACGGCCGATTTCAGTGACGCGATGCCCGTCGTCTGCGCCTCGACAAATGCGTGGTCGAGAGCGTCGTCGATCAGGATCTGGCGGATCAACCCCGCCATGATCGTGACGTCCTCTCCGGGCTTTGGCTGCAGGTGAATGTCCGCGCGAGCGGCGCTTTCCGTGCGGCGGGGGTCCACCACGATGAGCTTCATGCCGCGCGCACGCAGTTGCTTCACTCGTCGTGCCGGGTTGACGCCGAGACCGCCATTCATCGAAATGACGGGATTGCAGCCGACCAGCAGTAAAGCCTCCCACTGCTCCATGGACGGGGTGCCGGCAAGCCAAGTCCCCAGCAGCCCCGGCGCTGTCGCCTTGCCCGGCTGGTCGATCGTGTTGTTATCGGCGAACATCGGAGTGCCGATCGCGCGCGCGAATGCCTTTGAGAACGCCTCGAACAGCGGGTTAATCGTGCAATACGTGCCGGCGAACAAGGCGACGGCCCGTGGGCCATGCTGACCGATGATGTGCTTGAGGCGCGCCGCGATGCGCGTAACGGCCTGTCCCGCCGCGATCTCCTGGTGGCGGCCGTCGTGCTGGCGTTCCAGGCTATGCAACAGACGCGAAGGCGAGTTGGCCAGGGCGCCGGAAGCGCGGCCCTTGATGCACGAGTAGCCATGGTATACGGGGTTGTCCTTGTCGCCCCGGATGGCCTCGATCTCACCGTCTTTCAACGTCACCACGAGATCGCACGCGACATGGCAGACTCGACAGACGGAGTGCCGTAGTTCAATCATCGGTGAGACCTCGCCGCCTGCATCGTCCACAGGGTGGGCGGCCGCCGCGACCCCGCCACCGGCGGCCGCATTGCGCGATGGGGTTCCCGCATATCGGATCATTGTAGTCTAAGATAGCATCTACTATCATCCAGTCTTCAGTTGCTGACCGGTGCCTGACGTTCTGCGGCCCAATCGGGAAGCAGCGGTACGTCGCACCGGCAGCCGGCTCTGCGCCGAGATGGCACGAACATCCCAGTCGGGCCACCTTGGGGACTGTGACTGAAGCACAGCATGGCTCGACACGGACATTCATCCTCGGATATGCGCTTCGTAACGGGGAAGAAGCTCGCTCAAAGCCGGCATGGAGTGTCCTCGGGCCCGGCCCGACTCGAGGCTTCGGCGTAATACCTGCAGGTCCTGATCGCGAACTTTGCCGCCGTGGTGAAACTTGTTGAAAGCCGAGTAGTCGACCGGCAGGCAATCACGCTCCATCTTGGCATTGTTCCTGGCGAGTTGGCGCGGTGAAACGAGCAGACTGCCCAGCGTGCCCACCATGCCGTGTTCAGGCAGGCGCATGATCTCCTTCATCGCCCTGCTGCCGAGCGACATGAGCTCGTCGTCTTTCGCCAGGGCTTCGGCATGAGGCCAGCCGGCCAGATCGAATATCGCCATGACCGCAAAGATTGACGACGTGAAGGTCGCATACAGCTTGGCGTTGATGAGGCTGCATTTCGATGCGCCGGAGCGATTGTAGAGAGCGGCAAACGCCTTCGCTGCCTTTGCGGGTGTATTGGCGAGCAGGAAGCCCGGATTCTTGCCCACGTGCTTGTAAGCCATGGACGCCTTCGCCAGCGCTTCGGGATCGGTCGGGGGATTGAGGGGTAAGGTCACCCGGCTGGTCTGGTAGCTGAGGAGGCCCATCGTGCCCTCGATGACCCGCTCCTCGGGGAGCCTCATGAGCGTCCGGCAGTAGTCGCGAACCCCCACACCGCTGATCACGGCGACCGACTTACGATCTTTCATGGCACCGCCGAGCGCAGTGAGCAGCGCGGTTGCTTCCTCGCCACGGCAGGTCGCGCCGTCGAGAGTCACGATGACGAAGTCGCAGTCCTTGGTCATTGCATCGGCAATCGAGCCGTAAGCCTGGTAGCCGAAGAAGTGCTTGAGTCCATGATCATCGTAGCAATAGAGAACCTGCGGCTCCTGCAAGGCCGGCAGCCGCGCGGGCCGGACAAGAAAACTCACGTCAGCGCCGGCGAGATGAAGGTGATAGCCTGTAACGATGCCGAGTGCGCCCGCTCCCACGATCAGTACCGATGATTTCGCCACGCCCCTGCCCCTTTCAATGTCATGGGTTTAATTTTCACGTTCGATGCGCCGGCTGATGAACCCGTGCGCGGCTGCCCGATCGGGATGTTCCTTCAAGCTTGCCATTCGCGCAACAGGCTGGCCCGGCGAATGGACCCTGGGCCACCGCCGTCGGGACGAGCTCGGAACGTCGCCGCGCCGGTCTTCGCGGTGACGGCTGGTCCGCGAGAGCGAGTTCCCCGACCGGTGATGGAGCACCCGGATGAGACCTGCATCGATCGGGCAGTAGTGGATGCCTGCCGACACATGCGGCCGGTCGTCTGGAAGACTGGCATGCCGGTCTTCATGGTAAAGTTGTCACATCGTGTACACGGGTTCGCAGCGCCGTCGCTGCCTATCGCGTGACACCGGGATTTGTACCCGCTTTTGAAATCGGCCCCGCACCCGCCCAACCGCGGTATACGGGAATACATCATGAGTCAGTAACCTCTTTGGAGTTCAGCATGAGCCAGACTCCCGCGAACAATCTTGGGATTGATCCCGGCGTTCTGATGGCGATCTATCGCCAGCTTTCGCGGATCCGCGCCGTCGACAAGGCGATTCAGGCGGGACTGTCGAGCGGAAAATTCATGTTTACCTACTGGCCCATGACGGGCCAGGAGTCGATTCCGGCGACGCTCTCCCAGCTGATCACATCGCGCGACTACATGGTGACGACCTACCGGGGCATCCATGATCAGGTCGCGAAGGGAGTGCCGCTGGAACGCCTGTTCGCCGAAGCCCTCGGCCGCATCGATGGCGTCAACAAGGGAAAGGGGGGCTCGCCGCATATCTCCGATCCATCCTCAGGCTCCATGCTGACGACCGCTATCGTTGGCGCCGGCACTCCGATCGCCAATGGCTTGGCGCTCGCCACTCAGTTCCGCGGCGAAGATCGCGTCACGATCGTGAACTTCGGTGACGGTGCGACCAGCATCGGTGCGATCCACGAGGCAATGAACCTCGCCGGAGCGTGGAAACTCCCGGTGATCTTCCTGTGCCAGAACAATGGGATCGGCGAGCACACGCCCATTGCCGGCTATACCGCCAGCAAGGACTTCGCCTCCCGAGCCGCCGGTTACGGGTTCAAGGGCGTGCGGCTCGATTCCTATGACGTCTGTGCCTTCTATCAGGGGGTGAAAGCTGTCGTGGAGGACGTTCGGCGGGGGAAAGGCCCGGTATTCGTCGAGGCGGTGACGAGGCGTCTCGGGCCCCACGCGGGTGTCGGACAGACCGACGAGATGTCGCCAGAGGATCTCAAGGCGGCCAGGGAAGCCTGGCCGGTTCCGCGAACCCGCGCGCTGCTCCTGCAAGCTGGCGTCTGCACCGAAACCGAGCTCGCCCAGATCGACGAGGCGGCGACGGCAGAGGTCGACCAGGCCATCGCAAAAGCCCTGCAGTCGAAGGTGACGCCGCAGGCTGAGACGCTGCTCGATGTGTATGCGGATTCCAGCGTGCCGCCACGCCGTGGTTACTACCCGGTCCGTGAAGCTGAGGCTGCACTTGGCCAAGGCCCGACCAAGATCATGCTCATGTCGGAAGCAGTCCGCGACGCGCAGGATCTGGCGCTCGCCCAAGACAAAGGTGTCTTCCTTTTGGGCGAAGATATCGGCGATCCGCCCGGAGGCGTATTCAAGACCTCAGCCGGCCTGCAAACCAAGTACGGCACGCGGGTGCGGCCTACCCCGATCGCGGAGCAGGCGATCATCGGAGCGGGTATCGGTGCCGCTCTCGTCGGAATGCGGCCGGTGGCGGAGATCATGTTCAATGACTTCGCGGGGGTCTGCATCGATCAGATTTACAACCACGCGGCCAAGCAGCGCTACATGTCCGGGGGCGCCACCCATGTCCCGCTGACCATCCGGATGATGGCGGGCGGAGGCCTTGGCGGCTTCGGCGCACAGCATTCGCAATCGCTCGAGGCCTGGTTCCTGCATACGCCGGGGCTCAAGGTCGTTTACCCGAGCACCGCATTCGACGCGAAAGGACTGCTCCTGAGCTGCATCTTCGACGAGGATCCCTGTGTGCAACTGGAGTCCATCAAGCTGCTGTTTACGGCGCGAGATGAGGTGCCCATCGGAGACTATCGTATCCCCCTGGGTGTGGCGAAAGTGAGACGGGAAGGATCCGACATCACCTTGATTTCCTATGGCTGGCAAGTGCCGGAGTGCCTGACGGCCGCCGCGCAGTTGCATAAGGAGGGCGTCAGTGTCGAGGTGATCGATCTCAGAAGTCTCGTGCCACTTGACTATCATCGGGTGCTGGAGTCCGTGAAAAAGACCCGACGCGCCATGGTTGTCCACGCGGCCGTGGAATTCTGCGGTTTCGGCGCCGAGATCGTGAGCACGATCAACGAGGAGCTGTTCCCGGTGCTCAAGGCACCCGCAGTCCGGCTCGGGGCCGACTATGCGCCGATCGCCTACTCCAGCGAGATTGAAATGAATCAGATCCCGCAGGCCCGCTCC
>JAKBCR010000115.1 GCA_021807675.1 Pseudomonadota bacterium | reverse complement strand
ACGAAACGGTGGTGGGCGCTCGCGGCCCCTCTCACCTCGCTCACGCTGCTGGCCGGCTGCGCCGTCGGACCGCGCTTCGTTCGCCCCGCGGCGCCCACAGTGAGCACGTACACCGCCGCCGGCACGGCGCCGAGGCTGGCGTCCAAAACCGGCGGGCCGTCCCAGAGCCTTGCCGTCGGACAGCGGATCCCCGCAGATTGGTGGCAGCTGTTTCATTCATCGCCGCTCGACGGCGTGGTTCGCCAGGCGCTCGCGCGCAATCCCACGCTGGATGTCGCCAAGGCCACGCTCGCCGAGGCTCAAGAGGCGGTGATGGAGGCGCGCGGCGGCTACTACCCCGAGGTGGATCTGGCGGCCTCGGCCGAACGCCAGCAGGGCCCGGCGTTCGCGCTCGGGCTTTTGCCCTCGAAGCAGGGCCTGCCCGAATTCAACCTGTATTCGCTCGGGCCGACCGTCAGCTACTCTCTGGATGTCTTCGGGCTCACCAAGCGGCGGGTCGAGGAGAGCCAGGCGCTCGCCGACACCCAGGGCGATCAGCTCGCGGCCGCATATCTTACGATCACCGGCACTGTCGTCACCGAGGCGCTGACCCTCGCCTCGCTGCGCCTGCAGATGGCGGCGGTCAACATCATCGTCGCCGATGATGAGCGCAATCTCGCCCTGGTCGAGCGCAAGGTCGCAGGCGGCCTGGCGCCGCGCAGCGATGTGCTGACGGCCGAAACGCAGCTCGCCAGCGACCGCACCTTGCTGCCTCCCCTTGCCCAGCAACGCGCCACAGCCGAGGACGCCCTCGCCGTGCTGGTCGGCGAGCCCCCGGGCGCGTGGGCACCGCCACGGTTTGCGCTCTCGGCGTTTACGCTGCCGGCACAGCTGCCGCTCAGCCTGCCTTCGAGTCTGGTGCGACAGCGGCCCGACATCCTCGCGGCCGAGGCGCAGGTGCACGCCAGCAGCGCCGCCATCGGCGTCGCCACTGCGCAGATGTACCCGAGCATCGTCCTCTCCGGGACGATCGCCACCGCCGCCCTGGATGCGGGGTCGCTCTTCGGCTCATCGAGCGGGGTATGGTCCGCAGCCGCGGGTCTTGCCGCGCCGATCTTCCATGGAGGCGCGCTCGAGGCCCGCAAGAGGCAAGCCGTCGCGGGGTACCGTGCGGCACTTGCGGCCTACCGCCAGACGGTACTCGCGGCGTTCGGTCAGGTAGCCGACACGTTGCGGGCGCTCGGTCACGACACCGCGCTCGACGATGCCGAGCACCAGGCACTCCAGGCCGCGCGAGCCTCGCTCGAGATGCAACGCGCGAGCTATGCCGCCGGCCGTAGCGATCTGCTGCGACTGCTCGATGCCGAGCGCAGCGTCGAGCAGGCACGGCTCGCAGAGGCCAGGGCGACTGTCCAGCGTTATGTGGACAGCGCCCGGCTGCTCGTCGCATTGGGCGGCGGGTGGTGGGAGAGCCCTGATGTCTGCGGCCGCTGCCGCTTGCCGATTTCCGTCCCGACCGGATCCCCGGTGTCAGGCCCGGTGAGTGACGGCCGTGCGGCCCCGACCCGGGACGGCGGCCGAAATGGAGATCGTGGATGAAGATCGAGTCTCGCCGTGCCGCGCTGGTCCTGCTCATTGCCGGCGCCGTGGTGGCAGCCGGGGTGCTCTATCTCGTGCTGCGGCGCTCCGCGGGCGGCAAGGTCCTCACCCTCTACGGCGACGTGGACATTCGGGAGACGCAGCCGGCCTTCTACGATACGGGTCCCGTGACGCAACTGCTGGTGTCGGAGGGCGCGCGCGTGAGGAAAGGCGAGCTGATCGCCCGCATCGATGACTCGCGGTACGTGGCGGCGCTCGCCCAGGCGCGGCAACAGGCGGACAATCTCCAGGCGGCCCTGACCCGTCTGCTGCACGGCTCCCGGCCCGATGAGATCGCGCGCGACAAGGCGACGATGGCGGGACTCGAAGCGGTCTACGAGAACGCCCGGATCGCCTACACACGCACCGTGAGCCTGTTGCCGCACGGCGTGGTATCGACCCAGGACCGGGACGATGCGCAAGCTACGGTGCGAAGGGCCCGCGACAACTACGAGGCAGCGAGGCGCACCTATGTGCTCGCCGTGAAGGGCCCGCGCGCCGAGGACATCATCGCGGCACGGCATGCGTACAAGGCCGCGGTGGCGGCGGCCGCCTACGCGCGGCAGGAGCTCCTCGACACGAAGCTTTACGCGCCGGTGGATGGCGTCATCGAAAATCGGATCCTCGAGCCGGGGGACATGGCCTCGCCCGCCACGCCCGTCTACACCATCGCGCTCACCAACCCGCTGTGGGTGCGCGCCTATGTGCCCGAGACCGACCTCGGTCGGATCCGACTCGGCATGCCGGCGACCGTCAGCACCGACAGCTTTCCGGGCCGGGTCTATCACGGCTGGATCGGCTATCTTTCGCCGACGGCTGAGTTCACGCCGAAGAACATCGAGACGCCACAGCTGCGCACCTCGCTGGTGTACCAGCTGCGGGTGTACGTCTGCGACGCGCGCGAGGAGCTGCGACTCGGCATGCCCGCGACCGTCCACATCGACCTGACGGCAAAAGGCGCGGGGATGACGCCCGGTTGCGGACCGAGCCATGCCGCCCACCCCTGAGCCCCCTGCGGCGGTGCGGCTCGAAAACGTGCGCCGCGCCTTCCGTTCCGGCAAGCGCATGATCACGGCGCTCGAGGGCATCACGGCGAGCGCGGCGCAGGGCGCCGTGACGGGCCTCATCGGACCGGACGGGGCCGGTAAGACCACGCTGATGCGGCTGGTGGCGGGCCTCTTGCGGGCGGACGCGGGCCAGATCGAAGTGCTCGGCACCGATGTCGGCCGCGAGCCGCTCGCCGTGCAGGCGCGGCTCGGCTACATGCCCCAGCACTTCGGCCTCTACGAAGACCTGACGGTCGAGGAGAACCTGAATCTCTACGCCGATCTGCAGGGAGTGCCGCGATCGGCGCGCCAGGAGCGCTACGCGCAGCTGCTGCACATGACCGGTCTCGGCCCGTTCACCGCGCGCATGGCGGGCCGCCTCTCGGGCGGGATGAAGCAGAAGCTCGGCCTCGCCTGCACGCTCGTGCAGCCCCCGGAGCTGCTGCTGCTCGATGAGCCGACGGTCGGCGTCGATCCGGTCTCGCGCCGCGAGCTATGGGAGATCATCGGACATCTCACCCGCGAAGCCCATGTCACGGTCCTTTTCAGCACCGCGTATCTCGATGAGGCCGAGCGGTGCGACGCGGTGCTGCTCATACACGACGGGCGGCTCCTCGGAAGCGGACCGCCCGGAGCCTTCACGGCCGAGATGAGCGGCCGCAGCTTCTACGCGACCTCCGGGCTGGGACGTCGGCGTCTGCAGGCGCGACTCGCCGCGGCACCGGGAGTGATCGATGCCGTCATTCAGGGCAGTCACGTGCGGGTGGTGACGGCAGAGGCCCACGTGCCGGACCCGGCAGCGCTCGTTGCCGAGGCGACCGATCTTGCCCTGACTCCGACACCGCCGCGCTTCGAGGACAGCTTCGTCGCGCGGCTGCGGACTCGGCCGCTTCCGCCCCAGTCTGCCGCGGTGCGCACCCCTGAAGCATCAGCGTCAGAATCGCAGCGCGCGCAAAGTCATTCCGGGAACGGGGTCTCCCCGGAGCCTGTGATCATCGTGCACCACCTCACGCGCCGCTTCGGCGCATTCATCGCCGTGAACGACGTGACGTTCTCCGTGGGACGCGGCGAGATCTTCGGCCTGCTCGGCGCCAACGGGGCGGGCAAGTCGACCACCTTCCGGATGCTCTGTGGCCTCCTGCCGCCCTCGGAGGGGGAGCTGCGCGTCTCGGGCTTCGACCTGCGCACCGCGGCCGCCACCGCACGCTCGCGCATCGGCTACATGGCGCAGAAGTTCTCCCTCTATTCCGATCTCTCGGTGCGGCAGAACCTGCGCTTCTTCAGCAGCGCCTATCGTCTGGAGGGCGCCCGCCAGAGCGCGCGCATCGACTGGGCGATCGGTGAGTTCGACCTTGCGCCCATGCTCGAATCCTCCGCGCGCGATCTGCCGCTCGGCTTCAAGCAGCGCCTCGCGCTCGCCTGCGCGCTGATGCACGAGCCCAACATTCTCTTTCTCGACGAGCCGACCTCCGGGGTCGATCCGCTTGCGCGGCGCGAGTTCTGGCAGCGCATCAACGCCCTCGCCGAATCCGGCGTCACCGTGCTCGTGACCACGCATTTCATGGAGGAGACCGAGTACTGCGATCGCCTCGTGATCATGGCGCAGGGCCGGGTGCTGACCGAAGGCACGCCGGAGGCGATCAAGGGCGCCGCCCACCGCCCCGATCGCCCCGACCCGACCATGGAAGATGCGTTCATCGCCGTGATCGAGGCGGCGAGCGCCAAGGCGGTGGCATGAAGAGCGCATCCCTCCTGCGCCTCACCGGCCTCATGCGCAAGGAGTTCGTGCAGATCGGCCGCGACCCTTCCGCGCTCGCGGTGGCCTTCATCCTGCCGGCCGTGCTGCTCATGATCTTCGGCTACGGCGTATCGCTCGATGCCCGCAACGTGCCGCTCGCGCTGGTCGTCGAGCAGCCGGATGCGCTCACCGCGAGCTTCACCGGCCAGTTTGCGCACTCCCCCTACTTCCGCCCGCGTTACTACCTCACGATCCAGGCGGCCGAGCGCGCGATGGCCGCCCGCGAGGTGAACGGCGTCGTCTGGCTGCGCAGCGACTTCAGCCGCCGCACGCTCTTCCCTGGCGCCGCTCCCATCGGGCTCATCGTCAACGGCGTCGATGCGAACAACGCCCGGATCGTGGAAGGCTACGTGCAGCAGGTCTGGGCGCAATGGCTCACCGCCCGGCTCGGCGCCCGGCCTTATTTGCCCGCCATTGCGCTCGAGCCGCGCGTGCGGTTCAACCCGGCCGTGATCAGCAAGGACTACCTGATACCGGGTCTCATCGCGATGATCATGACGCTCACCGGCGCGCTGCTCACGGCACTCGTGATCGCGCGCGAATGGGAGCGCGGCACGATGGAGGCGCTGATGGTCACCCGCGTGCAGATGCGGGAGATTCTCCTCGCCAAGCTCATTCCCTATTTCGTGCTCGGGATGGGCGGCATGGCCGTCGCGGTGGGCCTCGCGGTCTTTCTCTTCGGCGTACCGCTGCACGGCTCACTGCTCGTCCTCACCGCGACTTCGACTCTCTTCATGCTGGCGGCGCTCGGGATGGGACTACTGATCTCCGGGATCGCGCGCAACCAGTTCGTGGCCGGGCAGATCGCCATCATCACGACTTTCCTGCCGGCCTTCATCCTCTCCGGGTTCGTGTTCGACATCAACAGCATGCCGCGCGCGGTCCAGCTCCTCACCCACATCGTCGCCGCGCGCTATTTCGTCTCGATCCTGCAGTCCGTCTTCCTCGCCGGCGACATCTGGTCGGTGATCCTGCCCAACGCCGTGGCGCTTGCCGCAATGGCGGTCATTTTCCTCGGTCTCGCGCGGGCCAATGCGCGCAAGCGGCTGGACTGAGCGCCATGCGGCGGCAGATCCTGGCGCTGATTCTGAAGGAGTTGCTCGCCGTGCTGCGCGATCCCAGGAGCCGGATGGTGCTGATCGGCCCGCCGCTGATCCAGCTCCTGGTCTTCGGGTATGCGGCCACCTTCGACCTCAACCATGTGCCGATTGCGATCTATGACCAGGACCACAGCCAGGCCTCGAGGGACCTCGTCGCGCGGTTTGCGGGCTCGCCCACCTTCACGGTGAAGGATGTCCTCGACAACGACCGGCGCATGAACGCGCTGATCGACTCCCGCCAGGTGCAGACGGTGCTGGTGATCGACCGCCGGTTCACCCGCGACCTGCTCACGCACCAGGCGGCACCGGTGCAGGTGATCCTGGATGGCCGAAACTCCAATACGGCGCTGCTGATCGAAGGTTATGTCAACTCCATCGTCAGCGGGTTCGCGCTCGGATGGGCGCAAGAGCATGGCGCACGCGCGCCCCCTGCAACCCTGGACATCCGGGCCCGCTACAACGCCACCCTGAGCTCCCGCTGGTTCATCGTGCCGGGCATCGTGGCGCTCCTGACGGAGGTGGAGACCCTGCTCGTGGTCGGGCTCTCGGTCGCGCGCGAGCGGGAGATGGGCACGTTCGATCAGCTGCTCGTGACCCCGCTGCGGCCGATCGATATCCTGATCGGCAAGGGCTTGCCGGGCCTGATCATCGGCGCGGCCGAGGCATCCGTGGTCATTGCCACCGCGGTGCTGTGGTTCCAGGTGCCGCTGCGCGGGGGACTCATCGCGCTTTACCTGGGCCTCGCGTTCTTCATCCTGGCCATCACCGGTATCGGGCTCGCCATCTCCTCGCTCGTCGCGACGCAGCAGCAGGCCCTCCTCGGCGCGTTCCTCTTCCTCGTGCCCTCCGTCATCCTTTCGGGCTTCGCCACGCCGATCGCCAACATGCCGGGGTGGGTCCAGGCGCTGACACTCGTCAACCCGATGCGCTACTTCCTGGTGATCGTGCGCGGCGTGTTCCTCGAGGGCGCCGGACTCGCCTCCGTCGCCTCGCAGCTGTGGCCGATGGCGCTGATCGGCGCGGCCACGCTGGCGGCGGCGGGGTGGCTATTCCGCAAGCGGGTGACGTGAAGCCCCAGACATCCCCTGGAGAGCGCGCGGCCCCGCCACCGTCAGAAATGAAATTCTACGTCCGCCCCCACGGCCCACCCGTCGAGGTGGGTTCCCCACATAGCAGAGCTCGACACCGAGGGGAACATCCACATCGATCTTGTTGGTCACCAAGCCCGAGCCGCCCCCGACACGCAGGTGGACGTTCGAGCGGCCGAATCCAGCAGTGAAGAACCCTACGGCATCGGAGGAGAAAGTCACGATCGTGCGCGACAGAGGAAGAATGTACTGAATGTCCAGGGCCGGTCGCAGCGACCAGGTCTCGATGCTCCAGTCGATCAGGCCGAGCTCGCTCAACTGCGCGGCGCGCGACTGTCCGGAAGCGCTCGAAACCCCGTAGTCGTCATCCGTATGACCATAGAGCATCATCATGGTCGGCGCAAAGCTCAGACGGTCGGTGATCCACAGGCGCGCCCCGCCGCCGAATTCCACCGCCAGGGTCCTGAACTCGTTGGTGGCACCGTCCGAGCTCGGCCCCTGCAGCCGCGTGCGCGATTCCAGATAGCCGATGTTGCCCTGCACCAGCGGCTGCCAGCCGATGTGCAGATCGCCCAGGGGTTGCGGAGAGCCGACCTCCCCATCGCCTCCGAACTTGGTGACACTCGTGTCCACGGGCAATTGCGCTCCGGAACCGCGCGCCTCGCTCGAATGGAATTCACCATCGGAAAGCCCGAAATCACCGCCCAGAATAGTCAACGCTTCCACTCGCGGCCCGATGGCATCCTGGATCAGCGCCGCCTGAGCCGGTGAGATTTTCGCCCGCGCAGCGCCTGACAGCCAACACAGCAACGGCCCGGCAGCAGATCGCGGGCGAGACCCTCCGCCATCTGACTGCGGGCGGAGTTGGCGACACACAGGAACAGGATGCGCGTCATGGAGTCCTCCTCGCCCCGCATGCCTCGAGTGAGCGCGCGTTGCGGCGCACAGTGCCGCCCCGCTCGTACCAGGGCGTCGTGACATTGACGAGCGACACCACCGAGAGCATGACCGGCACTTCGATGAGCACACCGACGACGGTCGCGAGCGCAGCGCCCGACTTGAAGCCGAACAGGCTGATCGCCGTGGCGACCGCGAGCTCGAAGAAGTTGCTGGCGCCGATCAGGGCGGAAGGCGCGGCGACACAATGCGCCTCGCCGGTCGCACGGTTGAGCAGATAGGCCAGCGTTGCGTTGAAATAGACCTGGATCAGGATCGGAACGGCCAGCAAGGCGATGACGAGCGGCTGGGCGACGATCTGCTCGCCCTGGAAGCCGAAGAGAAGCACCAGCATCAGGAGGAGCGCGATCAACGAGGCGGGCTGCAGCTTGCCGAGCCAGCGCTTCAACCCCGCGTCGCCGCCGGTCGCCAGCACCCGCACGCGCACGGTCTGGGCGATGATCACCGGCACGACGATGTAGAGACCCACTGAGAGGAGCAGCGTCTGCCACGGCACGGTGATGGCTGAGAGCCCGAGCAGCAGTCCCACGATCGGGGCGAACCCGAAGACCATGATGAGATCGTTCAGGGCGACCTGGCTCAGGGTGAAATGCGGCTCCCCACGCGAGAGATTGCTCCACACGAACACCATGGCCGTACAGGGCGCCGCCGCCAGCAGGATCAGCCCTGCGATGTAGCTGTCTATCTGGGCGGCCGGCAGGTACCCGCGGAAGAGATGCCCGATGAAGACCCAGGCGAGTGCCGCCATCGAGAACGGCTTGACCGCCCAATTGATGAAAAGGGTCACGCCGATGCCCCGCCAGTGCTCCTTCACGCGCGCCAAGGCGCGGAAGTCGATCTTCATCAGCATCGGGATGATCATCAGCCAGATGAGCACCGCGACCGGCAGGTTGACCTGAGCGACCTCGATCGCACCCACGGCATGGAAGGTGCCGGGGGCGAGGTGGCCGAGCAGAATGCCCGCCCCGATGCACGCGGCGACCCAGAGAGTCAGATAGCGTTCAAACGTTGACATTCGAGCCCTGGAGAATGCTGGTGAAGTCCTGAAGAGTTCCGCCGTCGCCGAATCGGCTGCCCGATGAGCTACTCCCCGCGCAGGCGCCCGCTCTCATCGAGCCGCTCCTTGAGCTTGATCCGCTCGAGGGGGGCGATCGAGAGGCTGGTGAAGACCTTGATGCGATTGATGAGGCTTTCCGCGAGGATGCTGCGCGCAGAGTTTCCGGTGCACAGGAAAAGGACGTTATAGGCTCGCTCTGTCATCCGATCTCTCCGCGCCGGAAACGTCAGCCCGCGATGCCGTTTGGACCTCCAAGCAGTCGAAGCAGACGCGGCGCTCCGGCACAGAATCGTTACCGGGGTGCAACTGTGTCCGACGCGGGACCGCAGCACCGCCTCTCCTGCGCCGCCGGCGCACTCGCGGGCTCACAACAGCCGTGCTCGGTCGCTGTCGGCTCATCCGTCCCGTACACCGTGCTCTCGCCCGTGGTCAGGAACGTCTCCCATTTCACCCCTTGAGGATCTTCGATCCAACTCTTCTCGCTGCGGGCATAGCAGCAAGTCGTCGCGCCTTGCTCGAGAACGGGCCGGTCCGCCCGTTGCAGGCGACTGTAGACGTCCTGGAGCTCGGCGCGGTCCTCCACCTGGATCCCGAGATGCCGGATACCCGCCTCGCCGCCTCGGCGGCTGATCGCGAAGTTCACCCTGGGATCCTCGAGCATCCACTTGGCATAGTCGGGCTTGCGCACCACGGGCTCGGCGGCAAAGAGCTCGGAGTAGAAGCGAATGGAGGTGTCGAGATTCTCCACGGCCACGTGAACGTGGAATTTCTTCATGCGCGTTTCCTCTCTACGCCAGCCGTGAGCGGCCGGCAATCGGCACCGCATGCCTCGTCGGCGAGGCTGCAGCAGTTCTCGGTGAGAAAGGCTACGAGAGCGTCCATGCGCTCGCGGTTCGGACTGTAGTAAAGATTGCGCCCCTCGCGGCGGGGAGCGATGAGCCCCGCCTGGACGAGCTCCTTCAGGTGGAAGGACAGGGTCGGTGCCGGCACGCCCAGGCGGCCGCTCAGCTCCGAGGGCGTGAATCCGGCCGGCCCCCGCTTCACGAGCAATCGAAAGACCGCCAGCCGGGCCTCCGAAGCCAGCGCGCTCAAGGCTGAGATCACCTCTTTGGATTTCATATTTCCAAGTTTATAGAATTCTTGTGCCATTGCAAGAGAGAGAGACCTCTTGCTGATGCCGTCACCGCAGCACGCCTCGCAGCCGTGGCCTATTGGAGTTCTCGCCCTCGCGCGTCCGTGGATGCAACCCGGCATCGGCCGGGACAGGCGGGCTGGACCCCATCGGCCTGCCGATGGGCGTCCATGTTGAGCCGGTTCGCCTGCTTCGGAGTGATCCACAAGAGGCCCGCCGAGGCGCAACGCTCGCCGTAATCGAACAGCTGGCGCATGTACCTCGGGTCGAAATCGACGGAGCTCTTGACCGGATAGCCCACGGGGATCTCGGTCAGGCGGAAGTCCATTCCGAGCCGGTCGGTCAGAGTAACCGTATCGATCAGGCCGAGCTCCGCGGCTCTTCGCCGCGGCAGTACGCCGTATGCGCAGCGGGCGCCGCTCCCTAGCGCTGCCACAGAATCTGGCGTGCCTCCAAAGGCACCGACACCCCCTCGCGGCACGGGAGCGCCCGCACCGTGTAGTGCTCCGTGGGACGCGCCGCGGGCACGTCGGCCATGTAGAGATGCATGCCGGGACTGTCCGCGAGCGCATGCACCCGTATCGCAGCATGCCGCTCTGCAGCGCCGCCGTCGGGCGCATCGGCATAAAGCTCCACCCGAACCGACTCCGGATCGAGCTTGCCGAGCTGCAGGAGGACCTCGAAGCGATGCTGTCCGGCCCGCGTCTCGCTCCTGACCGCGCCGAACCGCAGTTCACTCCATCCCTGCTCGATGCTCGCGAGCCAATCGGCGATGTTTCGCGCCTTCTCTCCCCGGGCCGCCGCGCGGTCGCGGTAGCGTGCCGCAGCGGGAAGATAGTGGCGCTCCACATACTCCCGCACCGAGCGCGAGCTGGAATATCGTGGCGTCAGGCGCGCCATGCTCTGGCGCATCCGCGCGACCCAGGCTTTCGGGACGCCGTCCGCATCCCGCTCGTAGAATTGCGGGATCACCTCGCGCTCGAGCAGGGAGTAGAGCGCGTCCGCCTCCGTCGCATCCCAGGCGGGATCGTCCCCGTGCTCCCGCCCATCGCCCAGTGCCCACCCCACCTCCGGTGTATAAGCCTCCGCCCACCAGCCATCGAGCTCCGAGAGATTGATGCCCCCGTTGACCAGAACCTTCATGCCGCTCGTACCGCACGCCTCCCAGGGACGCCGGGGTGTGTTGAGCCACAGATCCACCCCCTGGACCAGGCGCTCCGTCAGGAGCATGTCGTAGTCGGCCAGAAAGATGGCGTGTCGCCGCGCTTCCGTGCGGCGGATGAAGCGCGTCCACTCGGCGATCAGCGCCTGACCGGGCGCATCGTCAGGATGTGCTTTGCCCGCGATGATGAGCTGCAGCGGGCGGCCCGGATCGCTGAGCAGTCGCAGCAGCCGCTGGGGATCGTGCAGCAGCAGGTTCGGCCGCTTGTACGCGGCGAAGCGCCGCGCGAAACCCACGGTGAGGACCTGCGGGTCGAGGATATGCCGGACGCGATCGATGGCCTCGGCGTCCGCGCCGGAAGCCATGAGCTGTTGCGCCAGACGCTCACGGCCATGCTCGATGAGGGATGCCCGGCCCGCATTGCGGAATGCCCACAATGCTTCATCGCTCAGCTCCTCGATTGTCCGGGTCTCGGGCGAACGCAGCCAGCATCCCGGCCCGCAGGCGCGGGTCCAGAGCTCATCCGCCGCGGCCGAATCCCAGCTCGGGACGTGCACCCCGTTGGTCACGTGATCGATCGGGACCTCGGTGGCCGGCCAGCGCGGGAACGCGGGTGCGAAAATGCGCCGGCTGACCTGCGCGTGCAGGCGGCTCACCCCGTTGATTGCGCCGCTGCCACGCAGGGCGAGTTGCGCCATGCTGAAGGGCTCGGAGGAATCCTCGGGATTCGCGCGCCCGAGGGCGAGGAGCGCTCGGCGGCCGATGCCGAGCTCCACCTCGGCATAGGCGCCGAGGTAGCGGTCGATCAGCTCCGGCTCGAAGCGGTCGAAGCCCGCCGCGACGGCGGTGTGGGTGGTGAAGAGATTCCCCGCGCGGGTGGCCGCCAGGGCGGTCTCGAAGCGCTGGCCGCTCGCTTGCATGAAGCTGCGGGCGCGCTCGAGCACGGCGAACGCCGCATGCCCTTCGTTGAGATGACAGACTTCGGGCCGGATGCCGAGGTGACCCAGGAGCCGCCAGCCGCCGATGCCGAGCAGCAGCTCCTGTTGCAGGCGCATCTCCGGTCCGCCGCCGTAGAGCTCTCCCGTGATGCCGCGATAGGCGGGGAAGTTGGCCGCATCGTTGCTGTCGAGCAGATAAAGTCTCGAGCGGCCGACGCGCACCTGCCAGGTGCGCACCCAGATGGGATGGCCCGGCAGTCGCAGTTGGAAGCGCAGCCACTCCCCGTTGGGTCGACGGAGCGGTGTGATCGGCAGCTGGCCCGGATCGTTGTAGGGGAAGACGGCCTGCTGTCGGCCCTCCTGGTCAATCACCTGCCGAAAGTAGCCTTGGCTGTAGAGGAGCCCCACGCCGGCGACCGGCACCCCGAGATCGCCGGCCGCCTTGAGCTGATCGCCCGCGACGTTGCCGAGGCCCCCCGAGTAGATGGGCAGCGCCTCGGTCAGCATGAATTCCATGCTGAAGTAGGCCACGGAGCTCAGCGGAGAATCGGCATGCGCCTCCTGGAACCAGGCGCGTGCCTGCTCCGCCTGGCGGCGTGCTTCGAGTAGAGTCTGCACGCTGCCGCGGAAGGCGGCGTCCGCCATGAGATGCTCGATGCGGTCGCGCGCGACGCTCTGCAGCACGACCCAGGGGCTGCGCGTCAGCGCCCAGGAGTCATTGTCGAGCTGCTTCCAGATGTGATCCGCACCGTGATTCCAGGACCAGCGCACATCGAGGGCAAGCGTCGCCAGAGCCTCGAAGCCCCCGATGCCGGTGGGCAGCAAGTCGTGGATCGCGCTGGCAGTTGGACCTCGCTCACTCATACGTCGGGGACGGATCAATCGCCGACGGCCGGCCGGTCCCCGTCGATACAGCCCCGGCGTCGCGAGCTTGCCGCGCTGAGGCCCGCGTGGACGTTGGGCTCTGCTCGCTGCGGTCAGTCACGCGGATTCCTCCTCGGCTCGGCCGCGGGAATTTCCGCGATTGCGCCGCCGAGCGCCAAGATCGCACGAGACGCCTCGTTTGGCAGTAAGGGAAAGTCCGCATCCCCAACTTGCGGGAAGGCCCGTCGGCCGCGGGAGCCGCGGACACGAGGAGACCGGCCGAGCGAAGGGCTGAGCACCGCCTGCTCGGAACGCCCGGAGGCCGCGTGCTGCCGGCTCCTGCTGTAACCCGGGTTACACCTGCCTGCACGTCGTTCGGTCAGCCTCTGGAAATTTGGCCCGTCGGGGCACGCAGTCGGGGCAGCCGCGGGTCTCGCTTGCACCTCGTCGGGATGCTGGACGTGGATGCGCGGGAACTGCGACGACCATCATGCTGCTGCCGCACCTTCTCGAGAGTGCCCTGGAATCGGCTCCGGACGCGATCGTCATTTGCGATCCGTCGGGAGCGATCGCTTTTGCCAACCGGCAGGTGGGCACGCTCTTCGGTTATGACCGGGAGGAGATCCTCGGGCGGCCAGTGGAGCAGCTCATCCCGGAGCGGTTTCGAGCCCGACACGCCGGCCACCGCGCTGGATTTACCAACAATCCAGA
>JAKBCR010000114.1 GCA_021807675.1 Pseudomonadota bacterium | reverse complement strand
GTGGCTTCGTCGGCACGCTCTCGCCGAACTTCCTCAACTGCGTGAGCATCTCGGGCAAGATCTGTGACGGCCCGGGAATCATGGATATGAACGTCTCCAGGGTCCATTTCAGGGACGAGGGGATCTACGCGCAGGCCACCTATCGGGTCCTGCCGAAATTGAGGATCACTGCCGGGGCGCGCTATACCTGGGATCACAACGACGCCGTGTTCCGTCAGGTCACCTACGGCGGTTTCCCGGCACTTTTCACGCCGCCTGGGCCGCCCGGGTCGGTGCCGTTTCCCTTGCCAGCGTTTGCTGCTCCTGGGGGCGTGATCTGCACGAGTCAGCTCACGACAGTGGCGAGCGGTTGCACGCAGTCGGGCCAGCAGAACTCGAGCGCACCGACGGGCCTCATCAATCTGCAATACAACTTCACTCCGAGCGTGATGGTCTTCGCCAAGTACGCGCGCGGCTATCGTCAGGGCGGCGTCGCGCCCTTCGTTGCGGATGGGTTTCATGAGTACGGGCCTGAGCACGTCAACGATTTCGAGATCGGTGAGAAGGCGAGCTTCTCGGGCCGCGTGAAGGGCGCATTGGATGCGACCGCGTTCTACAACCGCATCACCGAGGCGCAGCTGCTGGCGGGCTTCACCGGCCCGCAGGTCGCTCCTTCGAGCGGCATCGTCAACTCCGGCACCTCGCGCATCTACGGTGTCGAGGTGGAGAGCACGCTGCAGCCGGTTCGGCGAGTGTCGATGTATCTCAGCTGGGCTTTCCTGGATGCCACGCTGCTCAAGGCCGAGACGGCCTTTCTTGCCGCCGGTGGTCCGTACAACCAGGTCCTGTTTCCAGCGCTGCAGGGCGGCCAGCTGCCCTTCGCGCCGAAGAACAAGCTCACCTACGGCGCCAACTACGAGCTTCCGGTCCCGCATGCCGCCGGGGTGATCTCCATCGGCGCCAACTATACTTATACCGCTGCCATGCTCATCAGCGAGGCAAACGCTCCCTACGGCCGAATCGGCGGCTATGGGCTGCTCGGGGCGAACGCCAACTGGAACGACGTGTTCGGCAGCAAGATCGACCTGGAGCTCTTTGCAACCAATCTGACCGACAAGCGGTACTACGGCAATCTCATGCCGCTCTTCCAGAGTCCCTTCGGGATGACGGGTGGCTACCTGGGTGAGCCGCGGATGTACGGGATTCGGTTACGGGTGAATTTCGGCCACTGACCGCTACCCGGGGGCGGCCTGCCGCCGCCTCGCTCGAGAGGGATTGCGTTGAGGGTAGGACCGTCGTGACCGCGACGGTCCTACAGATCCCGTGGCATGCGGGATCTTTCGCGTCGGTGCGACGGACAACGAGATGGAATCGCGCGCGGCATTCGAAAAGAGCGTGGCGTATCCCGATTTCCGGACGCTGTTCGCGCCGTTCGCGGAAGGCGGCGGCATGGAGCACTTCGAAATGCGTTGAGCCCCCCGACCGTGGCTGCGCTTGCCCGAGCCGTCTGTGCGCATTGCTGCGTGGCGGCGGGCTATCGATACCGAAGCGGCGCGGATAGAGGTCAAGGTCGCCTTGCGGCGTGCTCATTCCACGCGGTAGCACTCGACGCCGACCCCGATACTAAGCTTGCTCAGGAACTGCGGTTCGGGTCTAATTCACTCATCCCTGCGGCGCAGAGCCGCAGTACATCGCGCCGCGATTCCAAGGCGCAAGCGAGGCAGGTCATGAATATGAACGACATGGTGATCATCAGTGTCGATGACCACATCTGTGAGCCTCCGGGCCTCTTCGACCGGCACCTCTCGGGCACCGCGCTCGAGAGCGCACCGAAGCTGCTGATCGACGGCGAGGGCAAGAACTTCTGGTACTACCAGGGGATGAGCCGCCCCTCGATCGGTCTCAATGCCGTGGTGGGCCGGCCGCTCGAGGAGTACGGCATGGAGCCGAATGCGCTCGCGCAGTTGCGCAAAGGCTGCTACGAGGTGGCCGCGCGCGTCGACGACATGAACGTCAACGGGCTCGCGGCGTCGCTCAACTTCGGCAATGCGATCGGGTTCGACAACGTCACCTTTCACAAGGCGCCGGACAAGGCTCTGGCGCTGACTCACCTGCGCGCCTATAACGATTGGCACATCGACGAGTGGTGCGGCGCCTATCCGGGCCGCTTCATCCCCTGCGCGATACTGCCCACCTGGGACATGGCCGCGACCGTGGAGGAGATGGCGCGCATCGCGCGCAAGGGGTGCACGGCGGTCACGCTGTGCGAGAACCCGACGAAGCAGGACCTGCCGAGCATTCACGACGCGTACTGGAATCCGTTCTGGCGGGCCGTCGCCGAGCACGACCTCACGATCTGCCTGCACATCGGTAGCGGCAATCCGGCGCCGCACGCCTCGATGGACTCTCCGATCGAGGCGTGGATCACCACCATGCCGCTCTCGATCGCGGTTGGGGCGTCCGACTGGCTGCACCTGCCGGCGCTGCAGCAATATCCGCGGATGCGGATCGCTCTGGCCGAGGGCAGCATCGGCTGGATCCCGTACTTCCTCGAGCGCGCCGATTTCAGCCACGAGCGTCACAAAGCCTGGACCCACTCGCATTTCGGTGACAGCCGCCCGAGCGAGACCTTCCGCAAGCACTTCCTCAACTGCTTCATCGAGGATACGTTCGGCTTGAAGAACCTCGAGGATATCGGCGAGGACATGGTCGCGTACGAGTCTGATTATCCGCATTCGGACGCGCTGTGGCCGAACGTGCCGGAGCGGCTGTGGGAGAGTGTCAAGCACCTCACCGAAGCGCAGATCAACAAGGTGACGCATCTGAACGCGATGCGATTCTTCCGCTTCGATCCGTTCCAGTACCACAAGCGGGAAACGCTGACCGTGGCGGCGCTGCGGGCCCAAGCCCGGGCGAAGGGGGTCGATACGAGCCCGAAGTCCTCTGGTGGGGCGCGCCCCGTGGAAGAGGGTGTGCGGCGCGAAGTCACTTCAGGCGATCTGATGCGAATGCACCGGGCCCATACCGAGGCCATCTCCCGTGCCGCCGGTGCGAGTTAGCTCATTCATCCCAGAGGATCTTCGATGCCCAAGGTGACCTATGTCGAGCACAACGGCGACAGGCGTGTCGTCGAGGTGCCCGTCGGCGAGAACGTGATGCACGGTGCGCTCTATAACGGTGTCGAGGGTATCTCGGGCGAGTGCGGCGGGGGAATGTCCTGCGCGACCTGCCACTGTTACATCGACGAGGCGTGGACGGCAAGGGTGGGCGGCCCCGCTTCGCAGCTCGAGCGGGAGATGCTCGAGTCTGCCTATGCGAAGGTCAAGCCAAGCAGCCGCCTGTCCTGCCAGATCGAGATGACCGAGGCGCTCGATGGCCTCGTCGTTCATCTGCCCGAGCGGCAGTCCGCCTGACGAGCTGAGGTCCCTGGCCGCCGGAGGGAAAGATCATGACAACCCAGAGCCCCGAGCCCTTCACCGTTCCCGATCACGTTCCGCGCGAGCTCATCCTGCCGGTGCAAGTCGCCGAGGGCGATGACTTCCTCGCGGCGCCCTATGCCTACATGGCGCGGCTGCACGAGACCTGTCCGCCGGTGTTCTATCGCCTCAGCCCGCAGATGGGCGGTACCTGGACGCTGATCAAGCATGCGGACGCGATGTTCATGCTGCGCCACCCGGAGCGGTTCTCGACCCGCAACGCGACGCCTTTCCCGCGGGACCCGGCCAACCCGTTCAAGTTCCTGCCGCTCGAGAGCGATCCGCCGGAGCACCGCAAGTACCGCAACATTGTCGACCCGGTGTTCTCGCCCCAGGGCGTGGCCAGGCTCGAGGGGCGCATCGCTCAACGGGCCAACGACCTCATCGACAGATTCATCGGCCGGGGTGGGTGCGAGTTCGGCGCCGAGTTCGGCCGCCCCCTGCCGGTGTCCATCTTTCTCGAGTTGATGGGACTGCCGCAGGAGATGATCGACACCTTCGTCAAGTGGGCCGTGGATCTGCTGCACTCCAACGACCGCGCAGTGATGGCGCAGACCATGAAGCACATCACGGACTATCTCAAAGAGGCGATTGCCCAGAAGCAGCGCACACCCGACGACGGGGTGGTGAGCCGCATCGCCCATGCCGCGCCCGGCGGCGTGCCGCTCACCGCCCAGGAAATTTTCGGCTTCGTCATGTTCCTCTTCATCGCCGGGCTCGATACCGTCTTCGCGACTCTCAACAATGTCTGGCTGTGGCTGGCGCGGAACCCGGAGCGCCGCCAGGAGATTCTCTCCCGTCCCGATGACCTCAACGCGATCGTCGAGGAACTGCTGCGGGTGCACGCGGTGACGTTCTCGGGACGCACGGTCGAGCAGGACGTCGAGATCCGTGGGGTGAAGATGAAAAAGGGCGACAGGATCAATGCGATATTGCCCGCCTGCAACTTCGATCCCGAGGTGTTCCCGGATCCGACCCGGGTGGATTTCGATCGCCCGCGCAAGCCGATCCTCGCGTTCGCGCAAGGGGTTCACAGCTGCATGGGAGCTCACCTTGCGCGACTGGAGGTGAAGGTGTCCCTGCGGGAATGGCTGCGGCGCATCCCGCAGTTCGCCCTCGCGCAGGGCGCCAGGATCGTCTATCGCCCGGGTGGCGTCGTGGGTCCTGAGACCCTGTCGCTCGTCTGGTAGTCCAACGGGGGGCCCCCGTCTCCCCCGGATGGGGGATGGCGTCACATTTTCGAAGCAACAGAATTGCTCCTCATTTCAGCTTATACTAAGCTTGCTTAGTACATGGCGATGTTGACCGGCCCCTCCGGGCCCCAAAACAGGAATCGAGGAGTCGAGCATGAGAAGCACTGGGTTGGTTGCCCTGATGGGCACAATGATGATCGCGTCGGCGGCTGCCTATGCGGCGCCGGCATCCAAGACCGCGGATCCGGCAGTACACGCGGTGTCCGGCGAGATGTTGACCACCGCCGATGGAGCGCGCGTCGGGCGCGTGTATCAGGTGAATTCGGACGGATCCGTCCAGATCATCGTCGATTACTCGATGGTGACCGTTCCCGCGAGCACGCTCACCATGAAGCAGGGACAGCTGACGACGAGCCTCACCAGGAATCAGATCCGCGCGAGGTCCTGATTCTCCGGGTGGCCGGCCGATCGCTCAGATCAGGGATGATCTGAGGCGGATCGTGGCGCTCGAGAGACCGCCCGAGTGTCATCACCGCTGCGGTGATGACACTCGGGCCGTGCTCCCGTCCTCAAACACGCTCGATGATGATCGCCGGCGCCATGCCGCCCGCGGCGCACATCGTCACGAGCGCACGCCGCAGATCTCGCCTCTCGAGCTCATCGAGAACGGTGCCGATCAGCACGGCCCCTGTGGCGCCGATCGGGTGACCGAGGGCGATCGCCCCGCCGTTCACATTGATCTTCTCGCGATCGAGGCGCAGGTCGCGGATGAATTTCTCGATCACCACCGCGAAGGCCTCGTTCACTTCCCACAGATCGATGTCCTGCGGCCGCAAGCCGGCCCGCGCCAGCACCTTCTTCGCCGCCGGTACCGGTGCATTCAACATCAGCGTCGGATCATCGCCCATGTTGGCGGTCGCCACGACGCGGGCGCGAGGCCTGAAGCCGTGCCGCTGCGCATACTCGCCGGAAGACAACAGCAGGGCCGCCGCCCCATCCACGACTCCGGAGGAATTGCCGGCGTGATGGAAGTGCTCGATCTCGAGGTCGGGATAGCGGCGATTGATGAGCTGCCGGTACGTGACGCCACTGCCATCGGGTGAGAGGTCCGCGACCTGGGCGAAGCTCGGCTTGAGCGCCGCCAGGTCCTGCGCCGTGGTCTGTGGACGGGGATGCTCGTCCTTCGCCAGGACGAGCATCCCTTCATCGCTGACGACCGGGACGAGAGATCGGTCGAACCACCCTTCGCGGATGGCACGGCCGGCGCGCTGCTGGCTGGCGAGAGCAATGGCATCCAGGCTCTCGCGGCTGATGCCTTCCATCGAAGCGATGGCATCCGCGCACAGCCCCTGGTGGGACTGGGGATAGCGTTGCTGCAGCCGTGAATTCCCCGTCCCGAGTCCGAGCGGCTTGAAACCCGCCGCGCGCTCCTCCTGGCCGATCGTCATGACGTGCGACATCATTTCCGTGCCGCCGGCAACGACGAGGTCCTCCATTCCTGAGCGGATCTGGGCGGCGGCGAGGCTCGCTGCCGTCAATCCGCTGCCGCAAAAGCGATCGAGGGTCACACCGCTTGCGCGGATGTCGTAGCCGGCGTCGAGGGCCGCCATGCGGCCGAGGTCGCCACCCTGCAGGCCTTTCTGGGCGCTCGTTCCCCAGATGACGTCATCGACGTCTGCCGTCACCAAATCATTGCGGTCGCGCAGCGCCTTGAGGACGGTAGCGGCGAGGTGTTGCGGATGAAGACGGGTCAATGCGCCCTTGCCGGGCTTGCCGATGCCACGCGGCGTGCGCACGGCATCGATGATGTAGGCTTCGGCCATCGTATGCTCCGGAGACGGTTGGGATCTCAGGCCGCTTTGGATCCGGCCTGGGCGTGATGGGCGAACATCTTCATCAGATCGCCCGAGGTGATCTCCCGCGGCTTCTCCCCCGGCGCGAGCGGATGCGCGCCGCCGAAGGAGCGCGGCGTGGTGTCCACCTTGTCGGCGGCCGCCTGCGCGCGCAATGCCGCCACGGTGAGCGTTTCCCGCTTGTGATAGCGGAACGGGTCGAAGCGGAAGAAGCGCATCGCGTTCAGGTGAGTCACCTTGTTGATCTGCGTTTCGGTCAGGTGCTTGACACTCTCCCAGAGCCGCTCGGGCACGTTCGGCCAGAGTGAGTCCGAGTGCGGGTAGTCGCACTCGTACGCCACCATGTCCTCGCCGATGTCGGCGAGATTCTTCAGGCCGAACGCATCGTCGATGAAGCAGTTGAGGAAGTGCCTGCGGAAGGTGTCGCTCGGCCGGCTGTTGCCGAAATGAGAGTGGGTCCAGGCCTTGTGGCGCTCGTGCGAGAAGTCGGCGCGCTCGAGGAAGTAGGGCACCCAGCCGATGCTGCCTTCCGAGAGCGCGATCCGCAGATCGGGATAGCGCTGCAGCGCCGCGAGGTGCAGCCAATCGGATGCCCCGACCGCGATCGACATCGGCATGGTCGTGATCCAGGCCTCGATGGGCGACTCCATCGAGGCGTGCGGCGCGGGATTTCCCGCTCCGATATGAAGACAGATGGTCATGTCCTTGTCGGCGATCGCCTTCCAGAACGGCTCCCAATAGGCGTTGTGGATGCTGGGCAGGCCCTGGACGGTCGGATTCTCGTTGATCGAGACCGTAGCGCAGCCCTTCGCCGCGAGGCGCTTGATCTCCTCCACCGTGGCCTTCATGTCCCAGGTCGGCAGGAGGGCACAGGGAATGAAGCGGCCGGGATGCGAGCCGCACCACTCATCGATGTGCCAGTCGTTGTAGGCACGCAGATGGATGAGCGCCGTGGCCTTGTCGGGGGCTTTGTGGAAGCGGCCGCCGTCGAAGCCGACAGCGCTCGCGAAGTTGAGCGAAGCGGCGATGCCGTTGACGTTCATGTCGTCTACCCGTGCTTTCGAGTCGTAGATGCCCTTGCGCAGCTGATCGAGCCGCGTCGGCTCCATGCCGTACTCCTCGAGCACGCGGCCGACGACCGCGTTCAGGCCCACGGAGGGCATCTTCATGCCCTGATACTCCCAGTAGTCCGTGCCGTCCTCGGCCGTACAGAGCCGGGGCGCGCTCGCGAGCGCCTCGCCGGAAAGATGGTTCTTGAAGAGATCGGGTGGCTCGGAAATATGGTCATCGACGCTGATGATGACCAGGTCGTTCATGTTCATGATCTGCTCCAGGCTCCGAAACAGGTGACGTTGCAGTACCGTTGATTCATGGTGCGGGGCGGCAGTCCGTGAGCGGACCCGCCCCGTGGCTGAAGTCGCGTATCGCCCCGATCCGTCTCGCCTGGGCCATGCGCGTGGGTTGAAAGGTGTAGCAGCTTCCCGGACGCATCCGCGATGCATCCGATTGCTTCTCCAAGGGGATCGTGCGGCCATGGGCGATGAAGCTCCCCCAGCGCAGCAGCCGCGCCGGCTCCTGCTCGGGGGAGGCGAGCGAGTCGATCCAGGGCCGCAGGCCATCGAGGGTGAGGCCCGCGAGGTGCGCCGGCTCGGCGATGCGGATCCCCTCGAGAGTCCAGCCGAGAACGGGGGTGCCATTGCGGCGGATCTGCGCCCGCCGCCGGCCGGCGATCGGATCGGAAACGAGGATGTCGTAGACCATCTCCTCCCGATCGAATGCGTGCGCGGCGGCGAGCAGCGCGAGATCGTGCAGGTGCGTGCAGTTCTGCGCTTTGGCCCCGCGCGCGATGAAGCCATCGAGCGGCACTCCGGTGAAAGTATCGCGAAGCTCGATGATCGCGCCGGGGCAGGTCGTCCAGGGCGCCCGCGCCATGACCGCTTCGAGGCGCGTCGCGACCTTGCCGTCATGATGGACTGTCACGCCCATGCAGTGGTAGTCGTCCTCGAGCTCGCTGGATACCCGCTCGGGATAGGGCGTGACGATGAGCCGCCGACGATAACCAGGAAGCATGTCGAGTGGCTGGGAGCTCATCGGCTCACACCGCGGCCGGGGAGGAAGCGCTTCCTCATCTCTTGGCTGGATAAAAGCACAGACATGCCGCTTCGTACGCCGGCCGCTTCGGCGCTTATCGCCCCGACGCGTGTGAGAAAGCTTCTCGAGCGGCCCGCGGAAGGCGAGTGCGGCGGCGTCGCGGCCTCGGCTGCGAGCAACTGCCTGATTGCGGGTGTCTCTGTTCTCATGGGCAGCGTGCGCACACCTTTACAACCTCAGGCCGCGGGCGGATACTGCGGGCAGATACTAAGCTAGCATAGTGTACTCCGGCGGCGCGCGCTTGTCTGCATCCGCGGTCCCCGCGGTAGCGCAAGCGGCAAGCGCTGACATCCATCCGGGGTCCTCATGGCAATCGCGGCGGCGCAGCCACAATGAGCGCTACGCCTTTGAGCCGGCGCAGCCGGCGGGAGTGACGTTGATGACGGGGTTCGTCGATTACAACAACAAGCGTGTCGTGGTCAGCGGCTGCTTCTCCGGCATGGGAGAGGCTACCGCCCGACTTCTGCTCGATCTCGGCGCCGAGGTCCACGGCCTCGACTTCAAGGAAAGCAAGCTGCCGCTCGCCTCCTTCACGCGCGTGGATCTGCGCGATCCGGCCGCGATCGATGCCGCCGCCAGCCAGGTCGGCGCGAAGACCCGCGGCAAAGTGGACGCGCTCTTCAACTGCGCCGGTGTCGCGCAGACGTTTCCGCCGCTCGATGTCATGAAGGTCAACTATGCCGGCTCGAGGCGGCTCACCGAGCGCGTGCTCCCGCTCATCGGGCAGGGGGGGGCGATCGCCACGATCGCCTCCACCGCCGGACTCGGCTGGAGCCGCAGGATGGCGGTCGTGATGGAGCTCGTGCGCATCGACAGCTTCGAGGGCGCCGTGAAGTGGTGCGAGGCCAATCTCGAGACGGTTCGCGAAGGCTACACCTTCTCCAAGGAGGCCATCATCGTCTGGACCCTGATGACCTCCGTCAGCCTCATCAAGCGCGGTATTCGCATCAATTGCACGCTGCCGGGGCCGACTCAGACCCCGATGATGAAGGATTTCGAGTCGGCCACGGCCTCTTCGGTCATCGAGGCCGCCACTCAACCGATCAATCGTCGCTCGACGCCCGAGGAGCAGGCCGCGCCGCTCGTCTTTCTCAACAGTGACGCGGCGAGCTACATCAACGGACTCGCACTGCCCGTCGATGGGGGCTTCATGGCCGGCATCGCAACGGGACAGGTCGACATGCGCGCGCTCACGGCATCGCCACGATGAACCTCGAGCCCTCCGACGACCAGCGTCTCTTGCGCGACACCTTCGCGCGGTTCCTCGACGAGCAGAGCAGCATGGCGCGGGTGCGTGCCGCGTTGCCGTCCGGATTCGACAAGGCGCTGTGGATCGGGCTCGCGGAGCTCGGTGCTTTCTCGCTCCGGGTGCCCGAGAGTGCCGGTGGCCTCGGACTCGGGCTGCTCGATGCGGTGATCCTGATGGAGGAGGTCGGCCGCACGCTCGCCTCCGGACCGATTGCCGAGACGCTGATCGCCGCCCGGCTGCTGGCGAGGCTCGGCGGCAGGGAGGCTCTCTTGCGGCAGGTCACCTCCGGTGAGGTCGTCGTCGGCGTGGCGTTCCACGACCTGGCGGCCGAGCCCAAGCAGTGGGTGGCCGGCGGCGCCGTGGCCGAGGCGGTGATCGGTCGCGAGGGAGACAAGATCGTATTGCTTGCCGTGCCCGAGGGCGAGCGGCGCGGCGAGCCCAATCTTGCCTCGACGCCGATCGCGCAATTGCGCCTCGGCAAGCCCGCGCGCACGGTGCTCGCCGAGGACCCGCAAGGCCGGGCGATCTTCTGCGAGGCGATCGAGGAGTGGAAGCTGCTCACCGCCGCGGCTCTGGCCGGGCTCGCCCGCGAGGCCCTTCGGCTTGCCGCGGCATACGCGCGCGAGCGCATCGCGTTCGGTCAGCCGATCGGCACCTTTCAGGGCATCTCCCATCCCATGGCGGACCTCATCTGCGATGTGGACGGCGGGAAATACCTCACGTGGAAGGCCATCCGCGACATCGCCGACGGCGCCGCCGAGGCGGGCGCGGAGATCTCCCTGGCGGCCTGGTGGAACGCGGACGCGGCGAGCCGCACCGTCTCTCATGCGCTGCACACCTTCGGGGGTTACGGACTGACCACCGAATACGACATTCATCTGTACAACCTGCGCGCCAAGGCGTGGCCGCTCGCCCTCGGCGATCCGGAGCGCCTGCTCGAGCAGGCCGGTCGGCGGCTCTACGCGGGCGAGCGGACGCATCTGCCCGATCCGGGCGCCGTGGCGATCGACTTCGACATTGGTGCCGAGGCGCGCGCCCTTGCCGAGGAGGTGGACGCCTTCTTCAGGAAGAACCTGACACCGGAGCTGAGGGCCAAGGCGCACTACTCGTGGGAAGGGCACGATCCGGGCATCCACCGCAAGCTCGCGCAGGCCCGGCTGCTGTTCCTCGGCTGGCCCGAGGAGCTCGGCGGCCGCGAAGCGCCTGCCTATGCGCGCCATGCGGCCTACCATGTCTGGCAGACTCACGAGTGGACCACAGCGCCCATGAGCGTCGCCGGAATGGTCGGCTCCATCATCCGCCGCTTCGGGAGCGATGAGCTCAAGCGCGAGGTGCTCACCCGTATCGCCGCCGGTGAGGCGATCTGCAGCCTGGGATACTCCGAGCCGAAGTCCGGATCGGACGTGTTCGCCGCGGCGACTCGCGCCACGCGCGACGGCGAGGGCTGGCGCATCGACGGGCAGAAGATGTTCACGAGCGGTGCCAACATCGCCGATTACGTTCTCATGCTGGCGCGTACCGATCCGCAGGCGCCGAAGCACAAGGGCCTCACGATGTTCATCGTGCCCCTGAAGGCGAAGGGGGTCGAGATCCAGCCCGTCCACACCTTCCAGGACGAGCGCACCAACATCACGTATTACGATGGGGTCGGGATTCCCGACTCGTACCGCCTGGGCGAAGTGAACCAGGGGGTGAAGGTGATGTCGGCGAGCCTCGAGCTCGAGCACGGGGGCGGATTCGGTCCGGTGCAGAAACGCATGGTGGCGGCGGCCGAGGAGTTCTGCCGCGAGGCACGGCATGGCGGCCGGCCGCTCATCGAGGACGGCGCTGCGCAGGCACGCCTCGCACGCGCGAGCGCGCACGCGACGCTCTCGGAGCTGCTGGCGCTGCGCGCGCTCTGGGCGGGTGTCGAGAAAAAGCCCAACCTTGCCTACGGACCGATGGCGAAGCTCTTCTCCTCGGAGAGGTTTCTCGAGGATTCCTCCGATCTGCTCGACCTGGCGGCCCCCGACTCGCTGTCGAAAAGGGAAGGCCCCACGGGCTTTCTCAACCAGTGCTACCGCCACTCCCAGGGCACTACGATCTACGGCGGCACGAGCGAGGTGCATCGGAGCCTCATCGCCGAGCGCGCACTCGGCCTGCCGCGCACGCGGGCCTAAACAGCTGCTCATGGGACGCTGTTCACCCGAATCATGAAGCGACACCGCGCGATAACCGGGTACAGGGAGGTACCCCGCCGCCGAAGGTGGCGGACATTGAACCAAAAACCACGCTTTTTGGCTCAATGGCGCTGGGCCGGGCAGGAGCCCGGATCCAGCGCTTCACACTAAGGGGAAACGAGCATGTCAGAGGTGCCGCACCTTTTGACCGAGGAGGACGGGGCGATTCTCATCGCCACCCTGAATCGGCCCGAGAAGCTCAATGCCTTGAGCGGGGAGCTCATGCGGCTCTTCGAGGCCGCGCTGCACCGCTTCCGCGACAGCCCGGACCTGAAGGTGATGTTGGTCCGCGCGACAGGGCGCTATTTCTGCGCCGGCGCCGATATGCGCGGCGCGCCGGATCGCGGCACGCTCAATCGGACCGCCTCGGGCATCCGCGAGTCCCATCGGCTCGGCCTCCACGGGATGCACCGCATCTACGACGAGATGGAGGCGATCGAAAAGCCCATCGTGGTGGCGCACCACGCAGCCTGCGTGGGAGGGGGGCTGGAGCTGTCGCTCTCCTGCGACTTTCGCCTGGCGGCGAAGAGCGCGCGCTACTCCTTTCCCGAGGGCAAGTTCGGAGTGCTGCCGGCATCGAACGGCGTGAGCCGCCTGACACGCATCGTCGGCACGCACTGGGCCCGGTACATCATCATGGCCAATCTGCCCGTCGATGCGGATCGGGCGCTCATGATGGGTCTCGTGCATGAAGTCTGGCCGGATGAGCGCTTCGAGCAGGAGGTCATGCGCTTCTGCCGCCATCTTGCCGAGCAGCATGGCGAGCAGATGGGCGCGGCGAAGATCGCCATCGAGATGGCACGGGACGTCGGGCTCGCCCAGGCGCGCAACGTCGAGCGCCTGGCCAACGCCGGGCTCATGCTCAATCCCGACTACCTTGCGGGCATCGAGAAGTATGTCCGGGGCATCGGCGGCAAGGCGAAGAAGGACTGACCGCAATGGCGCTGTACACTACGTTGCATCTGCACAATGTCCCGCCCGGACGCGAGGCCGAGTACGCAGCCTGGTTCGACGGGCGGCATCGGGCGCTCCTCGCCACCCTGCGGGGCTTCACCGGCGCGGACCGATACGAGGTGACTCGCGAGCAGATCATGCGCGACATCCCTCAGCCCTGGCGCTTCCTCAGCGTGTATGACTTCGACCTTCCCGACCCGGCGATCGATGTGCCGGCGCTGGGGCCGCTCATCGCCGAGGCGCGCGATTCGGGCCTCATCGCGGATGTTGCCGGCGATGAGACGGAGCGGCTCTACACCTTCCAGCTTCACGGGGACTGGAAGGGGAGTCCGAACTGGCGGCGGTCGGAGGCGTTCTCGGGCGTCAGCATCATTCTCGGCAACTACGTTCCGGGCCGCAAGCGCGAGTACCTCAAGTGGTACGAAGAGGTGCACAGCGTC
>JAKBCR010000391.1 GCA_021807675.1 Pseudomonadota bacterium | reverse complement strand
CTCATTTAAAGTCCCGAGCCGCGCTCGATTCCGGGCTCACCGGTACACCGGAGAAGTACTTCGAGTGTATTCCTCTTCTATCGGTTACGTGCAGCCGCCTCGAGCCAATGCGGCGCGGTCCTCGGTGGCCAGCTGGTCTGCGGTCATGAGCGTTCCCCCGGTTCGCATCGGTCTGCCAATCATACAATGCCTTTCGCCCGGCGGGGACCGGACCGTAGGTCGCATACAGCATTAGGGTTTCAGTCCTTGCTGGTCGCGATCCGAGGCGCGCTACATTCGCGAGCATGCCCGACCCTTGATCCGCGATCACTGCGCAAGAGCTCATGTACGCCGCAAGCGCACTGCGCGCCGAGGCTCGGCGGGCAGAGCGGCAGGCCTCGGACCCGAATTTCGAGTCATGCCGTGCGTTATTCGAGCAGGCCGCAGGAGCTTATGACGAGCTCGCCGACAAGCTGGCCCGAATCGCAGACCGGCTCGTCCGCAGTTAGGGTAAGACGGTGGCACTGGTTGAAGAAGGCCGGGCGCTTGCACAAGAAGCTCTCGCAGGCGATGTCCAGGTCTTTAGCGGCGGGTTTCTCCTGCGGCTTCGTACACGCCATCGAAGATCCTTCGCAGCGCTTCACCAATCGATCTTTCCTCCCTCCCATCTACGGAGGTTTTCAGCTCGAAGTCATCGAAGATCTCTCGCGTGGGACTTCCGCCGTTGTGCAGCAGAACGAACCCCCCGACGTTTACCAGGCCGAACCTCAGGTCAATCTCGCGCCCATAGCCGAAATGATTCATCCCCGCGCTGACGTATCTCGAGAGCGATTGCGCCAAGCTTCGCTCGAACGCGGGCATTGGCAAAAACTTTCCCCGATAGTGTTCCCGCTCTCGAAGCAGGCGGTGATTGATGCCCCAGATCTCCCCTGTCCTAAAGACCTGGGTCGTCGAAATAAGCGAGTTGTCTGCCTCAAAGGCGAACGTAATCTCCCCGAATCTGTTTCTTTCGTGCGACCAGCCGCTCGGGGAGCCGCACAGCGGCTCGATGTCCGACTTCGAATAGTCGTTTAGCACATCGATATGAAGCGGCGAGATCTTCTCGTGCGGCCATATGTGCAGATAGATAAGTGGTTGGTCTGTCGTATAAGTGAACGTCTGCGATCCACGGCGAATAAGCGGTTGGTCTGGACTCCAGTACCAAGCACGGCTGACGGTTGCTGCTGCGGGCGAGAATTGCTCGGGACGAGGTCGGGTGGCCGCGATATATTGTCTGAGGACGGCCGCCAATTCGGCAGCGAGCCGCCGCAGAGCCCTTTCCATTTCCTCTGCCGGGGCTTTGGGCGCCAGGTCGAACCGGACCGGCCATCTGCGATGGGCCAAGTCGAAGGGGAGTTCCTCGGGCGAACCGTATTGCGTGTTCATCACCTTTAGCAGCACGCCGTCCCCGTGGACACCGATTGCATATCCGACCTCAAGCGCAACGTTGCTGTTGATCAGCCGCTTGCCACCTGGCGTCTCTCCTGTGAGGGTTACATCGGCTACAATGACCTTCGCATCTCTGATCTTCCCGAAGATCGTATCGGCGATCACGGGTGATCCCAATACGCCGGCCGTGTCCTGATCGATACCGGGTCGTTCAGCTTCGTCGATCTCCAAACTCTCGACGGCCGCGTCGAGCGCTTCACGGATAAAATTCTTACCGATGTTTCGGGGTGTGTCCGACTGCCACGAGTAGAAGATTTTCACAGTCCCCGAATCCAATCTGGACGAGGGAACTGCGCGAGATGGTCCTCAAGTATCTGCTTCTTCTTAGGATGATCCGCCATGCCCTACGGCCCCCAAGCCTCCAGCAGCATTGCCACCTGCGCGCCGGCCATCCAACAATTACTTGCGTTGCCTGTGACCCTCCAAGCGGGTTGGGAGGACCCGCCGAGCATCACTACGATCCACCCGCATCGAGCGCATTCGCTACGCATCCGCACGTCCCGGAGTCCCCACCAGGTGGTCTCTATTAATGGCGCCCCGCCTTGCGGGATTGGATGCGCTCTCAACGTCTGTTAATGCTAATCCATGCGGACAGTTATTGCCACCGGTCGGAGCTCCGACCCAGTGACTGCCCGCTCGCTCATGACGGTCTTCCTTGTGAGGCCTTATGCCAATACGCGGTGAACAAATCCACGCTGGGCCAGCGGTCTCCCGGGATGCGCAACTCACTGGTGACGATGGCCTCGTTGATGCGTAGGCCGAGCATCACGGACACTTCGCCGAGTGCCGCACCTCTTGGGGTCGCGCCCACAACGCCGAAGGCATACCGCAACGCGGGGTCCGTACGCAGCCGGGCCACTACCTCGAGCCTCCGGCGCCACAGTTCCACAAGCGCCGGATCGGCAGGGTGGTAGCCCTGGCACTCGAACAGCGGCCAACTCCATACCTCCGTAGCAAATCGAGCGCACCGTCCATCTGGTGACTCGCCGGACCGTGCCTCAAAGCCCCCTGTGCCAATGTGACCTGGAACACCTGCCTTCTGGAATTTACAGTCCAAGGTAGTATCACTCATGGCAGCAGTACTGGATTTTTCGATGAGCCTCGATCGGTCCACTCTCAGTCCGGGCATCCCGGAAGGAGCCCGAAGGGCGAGTGAAGGGATGCCCGGGGCCGCAGCGCGGCCGGACCCGGAGGTCGTGGC
Source organism: Pseudomonadota bacterium (assembly GCA_021807675.1). GTDB lineage: Bacteria > Pseudomonadota > Gammaproteobacteria > Steroidobacterales > Steroidobacteraceae > 13-2-20CM-66-19. The sequence continues at coordinate 458 of JAKBCR010000391.1, read as the reverse complement.
GGTCGCTCGACGCCGCAGGGTTTCCGCCGGCGAGAAGCGCGTGCTCCTGGCCGAGGCCGATCGATGCAAGGCGGCCGGCACGCTGGGCGCGTTCCTGCGTAGCAAGCGCATTTATTCCTCGATGCTCTCGAGCTGGCGCAAGCAGCTCGAGGCGGCCGATCGCGTGGCGCTGGCCCCGAAGAAGCGAGGACCGAAGCCCGACCCGTCAGCTCGGCAGATCGAGCAGCTCAATCGCGACAACGCCCGCTTGCGGCGCAAGCTCGAGCGTGCGGAGCTGATCATCGAGGCCCAAAAAAACTCTGTGTGGCCCTGGGGCTGCCGACGGCGCACGACGGGAGCGAAGAGGAATGATGCTCGCTGTCGCTGATCTCGCCCCGCATGTCGGGCTCAAAGCCGCCTGCCGGGCGTTCGGTGTTGGCGGGGATAAGGAACCGCGTGATTCTGGCGGTGAGAGGCGG
>JAKBCR010000113.1 GCA_021807675.1 Pseudomonadota bacterium | reverse complement strand
AATGGAGGATCCGGAGCAGGATGCGCTCTACGACGAGGCCGTCAGGATCGTCGTCACGGAGCGCAAGCCCTCCATCTCCTACGTGCAGCGGCGGCTCAAGATCGGCTACAACCGCGCCGCGCGGCTTCTCGAGGCGATGGAGATTGCCGGACTCGTAGGACCCCTGCAGTCGAACGGCTCGCGCGAAGTGCTGGCGCCCGCGCCGGCTGAAGAATGAGGGCAAGCATGTTTCAAAGAGCGTCGCGCCTGGCCGCGATCGCGGCCGGGTCGTCGATCATTGCGGCGCTGGTGGCTGCGGCCCAGCCACCCCTGCCGGTACCGCACGTACCATCGGGAACACGGGCGGCATCTTCAGCGCCGACACCGCTCGACCGGTATCTGCAGAACCTGAAGACCCTGCGTGTCACCTTCCTGCAGACGGTCACCGACGCCCATGGAGCCGAGGTCAGCCGCTCCTCCGGCACGCTCACCGTGGAGAGACCGGGCAAGTTCCGCTGGGACATTCACCCGCGGAGCGTCGTGCCGGGCGCGGCTGCCACGGCCGGAGGACGGGTCCGAGCCGCAAGACAACCGACTGGCTCCGCCGGCAGCGGGCAGCTGATGGTCTCGGACGGCCGCAATCTCTGGTATTACGATCGCGATCTCGAGCAGGTCACCGTGCGGCCCGTCACGGCGGCACTCTCCGCCACGCCGGCGATGCTGCTCTCCGGAACGGTCGATGTGCGAAAGCACTTCACCGAGACGAGCGCCGGCAAGCGTGACGGGCTCGACTGGGTGTACGCCGAGCCACGCAGTGCCGAGGCTGACTTCAAGAGCGCGCTCTTCGGCTTCGACCGCAAGGGAGCGCTGCAGCGGATGATTCTGGAGGACAAGCTCGGGCAGGTCATCACCATCGTCTTCCGCGACGTCGAGGTCAATGTCCCCGTTCCAGCCAGGGAGTTCACCTTCACTCCGCCGCCGGGGGCGGATGTCATCGGAACCCCGGCTAATTGAGCCCCGCCGATACGAGCACGCCCGATCTCTCCCGACCGCTCGCCGACCGCATGCGGCCGCGCTCGCTTGCGGAAGTGGTCGGCCAACAGCACCTGCTCGCTCCGGGCAAGCCGTTGCGCCGCGCCATCGAGTCGGGACAGCTCCACTCGCTGATTCTCTGGGGACCGCCGGGCACCGGCAAGACGACGCTGGCGCGGCTCATCGCGAAGGGCGCCAACGCGCAGTTCATCCAACTCTCGGCCGTGATGGCCGGGGTCAAGGATATCCGAGCGGCGGTGGAGACTGCGCGGGAGGCGCGGGCGGCGAGCGGGCGCCCGACGCTGCTCTTCCTGGATGAGGTCCATCGGTTCAACAAGGCGCAACAGGACACTTTCCTGCCGTATGTCGAGGACGGTACCCTCACCTTTGTCGGTGCGACGACGGAGAATCCCTCATTCGAGGTCGTGAGCGCGCTCCTCTCGCGGGCGCGCGTGTATGTGTTGCGTCCCCTGATGGTTGCCGACATCGAGGCGTTGCTGCGGTCCTCACTCTCCGACCGGGAGAGGGGACTCGGCAACGAGGGAATAGCGGCCGACTCCGAGGCGCTCGAGCTGATTGCGGGCGCGGCCGACGGCGATGGGCGGCGAGCACTCAACATGCTGGAGCTCGCCGCGGGTATCGCCGAGGCGGCACAGGCCGGCGGAAGGGTCATCACCGTCGCGCTGGCCCAGGAAGTTGCGAGCGGCGGGCGGCGGCGCTTCGACAAGGGAGGGGATCAGTTCTACGATCAGATCTCGGCGCTGCACAAGGCCGTGCGCGGCACCGACCCCGATGCTGCGCTCTATTGGCTGTGCCGTATGCTCGATGGCGGCTGTGATCCGCTCTACGTTGCCCGGCGCGTCGTCCGCATGGCCGTGGAGGATGTGGGGATCGCCGATCCGAGGGCGTTCGCGCTGACCCTCGATGCATGGGAAGCCTACGACCGCCTGGGGTCGCCTGAAGGGGAACTGGCGATCGCGAATGCGGTGGTCTACCTCGCCTGTGCGCCAAAGAGCAATGCGGTCTATGTCGCGATGGGCGAGGCCATGGCCGATGTCGAGAGGTACGGCACGCTCGATGTGCCTCAGCGGCTGCGCAATGCGCCGACGCGCCTCATGAAGGGCCTGGGCTATGGCGAAGGGTATCGCTATGCGCACGATGAGCCGGATGCTTACGTGGCCGGTGAGCGCTACCTGCCTGACGAGATGCCGGATAGGCGATACTACCGCCCGGTGCCGCGCGGGCTCGAGATCAAGATCGGCGAGGCGCTGGAACGATTGAGGAATAAGAGCAAATGATCGATCCGAAGCTGCTGCGCTCCGACCCCGATGCCGTCGCTCGCAATCTGGCGCGGCGGGGGTACGCGCTCGATGTAAGCGCCCTTCGCGTGCTGGAGGAGAGGCGCAAGACCGCTCAGGTTCAGTCGGACCGTCTGCGCGCCGAGCGCAACGCCAATGCCAAGGCCGTCGGCATGGCCAAAGGCCATGGCGAGGATGCGGCGCCGCTCCTGGCGCGCGGGGAGGCCTTGACGGGGGAATTGGCGGCGGCCGAGCGGGAGCTGGACAGCGTTCAGGAGGCGCTCGAGAGCTGGCAGATGGGCCTCCCGAATCTGCTCGATCCCTCCGTACCGGACGGGCGCGGGGAGGAGGACAACCTCGAGGTGCGCCGTTGGGGCGAGCCGCGCCGATTCGAGTTCGAGCCGAAAGATCACGTGCAGGTCGGCGAGATGCTCGGGGGGCTCGATTTCGAGGCGGCGGCGCGCATCTCCGGTGCGCGCTTCGCGGTGATCCGCGGCCCGATGGCGCGCCTGCACCGCGCGCTCTCGCAGTTCATGCTGGACCTTCACACCCGCGAGCACGGCTACACGGAAGTCTACGTTCCCTACCTCGTGCAGCGGCAGGCGCTGCTCGGCACCGGGAACCTGCCGAAGTTCGAGGACGACCTCTTCAAGGTGAGCGGCAAGAGCGAGGTGCGCGCGGCGCCGCAGATGCAGGGGACCGGCGCGGGCGCTCAGCCGGCCCAACAGGCTTTCTATCTGATCCCGACCGCGGAAGTGCCCGTGACCAACCTCGTGCGCGAGCAGATCGTCCCGGCCGAGGCGTTGCCGCTCAAATACGTCTGCCACACACCGTGCTTCCGCTCCGAGGCCGGAGCGGCCGGCAAGGACACGCGTGGCATGATCCGCAGCCATCAGTTCGACAAGGTGGAGCTGGTGCAGATCGTGAGGCCGGGGGAGTCCTACGCCGTGCTCGAGGAGCTGACGGGCCACGCGGAGGAGGTGTTGAGACGCCTGGAGCTGCCGTACCGGACCGTCGCGCTCTGCACCGCCGATATCGGCGCCAACAGCGCCAAGACCTATGACATCGAGGTCTGGCTGCCCTCCCAGCGGCGCTATCGCGAGATCTCCTCCTGCAGCAACTTCGAGGCCTTCCAGGCGCGGCGGATGCAGGCGCGCTGGCGCAATCCCGAGGCCGGAAAGCCCGAGGCGGTGCATACGCTCAACGGATCGGCGCTCGCCGTGGGGCGCACGCTCGTGGCCGTGCTCGAGAACTACCAGAATGCGGACGGCACGGTAACGCTGCCGCAGGTGCTTCGCCCCTACATGGGGGGCGTGGAAAGGCTGGCCGCCTAAAGCTCGCTCGAGCGATGGCCGATACCGAGCTCAGCAGGTCCCTCAAGCCGAGGCATCTCGCCATGATCTCGATCGGCGGGATCATCGGCGCGGGGCTCTTCGTGGGCAGCAGCGCCTCGATCGCCGCGGCGGGACCGGCGATCGTCGTGAGCTATCTCATCACCGGTACCCTGGTGCTGCTCGTCATGCGCATGCTGGGCGAGATGGCGATGAGTCTGCCGACGGTCCGCTCGTTCACCGAATTCGCGCGCGCCGGACTCGGTCCCTGGGCGGGGTTCGTCGCCGGGTGGCTCTACTGGTATTTCTGGATGATCGTGGTGCCGGTGGAGGCGATCGCGGGTGCGAACATCCTGCACGCCTGGGTTCCGCTGCCCGCGGGTCTGCTCGGCTGTGGGCTCATGGCGGCGATGACCGTCGTCAACCTGATGTCGGCACGCTCCTACGGAGAGTTCGAATTCTGGTTCTCTTCGATCAAGGTGGCCGCCATCATCGCCTTCATCGCGATCGCGGCGGCCTACGCCTGCGGCTGGACGTCGCCTCACGGTCCTACGTTTGGCAATCTGACGAGCCGTGGAGGCTTCATGCCTCATGGGGTGGTCTCCGTGCTCGCGGGGGCGGTCACCGTGTACTTCTCGCTGACGGGCGCGGAGATCATCACGGTGGCGGCGGCGGAGTCGGCGGAGCCCGCGCGCGCGGTCGCCCGACTGACGAGCTCCATCATCGTGCGCATCTTGACGTTCTACGTCGGCTCGATCTTCCTCATCGTCGCGGTGCTTCCCTGGAACAGTATCCGTATCGGCGACTCCCCGTTCACCCGCGCTCTTACGCACATGCATTTCGCCTGGGCCGGAGCGGCGATGGATGTCATCATCCTGACTGCGGTGCTGTCGTGCCTCAATTCCGCCTTCTACGTCTGCTCGCGGGTGCTTTTCGTGCTGGCTGAGCACGGGGATGCGCCACAGGCACTGATCCAACTCAACTGCCGGCGGGTGCCGGTCAAATCCGTGCTCCTCTGCGCGCTCGCCGGCATCGCCGGCATCCTGGCGGCGGTCACCGCGCCGCAGCGCGTATTCGCCTTCCTGGTGGATGCCTCCGGCGCGCTCATGGTTTTCATCTACATGATCGTAGCCGTCGCGCACGTCAGGCTGCGGCGCAATCGCGAGCGCGCAGGCGATCCACCGCCGGCGCTGACCATGTGGCTCTTCCCCTGGGCGAGCTACGCCGCCATCGCGGGGATGGCGGCCGTCCTCATCGCCATGGCCTTCACGCCATCGCTCGCCGGGGACTTGCACGTCAGCCTCATCGCCCTGGCCGTGGCGATCCTCGCTTATCTGGGTGTTCGCGCCTGCCGAGCGGGGGCTGCCGCGCGTGCTCCCGCGGGTTGACGCGACAAAGCGCGCCGAGCTTCGGCGGGTGTTGACAGAGTCGCGCTGACCAGCGCGATGTCACCTCCGATGAGGCGAGTGTCGAGCCCGTCACATCGATACGCCGCCCAACCGTGATACGCACACTGCCGCTGATACGGCATCTCGGGCATTTTGCCGCGGATGCACGCTTCCTACGACCCATGGCTGGTGGCGCTCGTCGTCGCCGTCGCGACCGCCGCCTCCTGCGCGGTGCTGCGGCTCGCCGGCCGCTACCGGCGCGATGCGATGAGCCTCGCTGCCCGCAATGCCGGTCTGCACCGCGAGAAGGAGCTGCTCACGCTCGCGATCCAGGCGGCGGGTATCGGCTGCTGGGAGTACGACCTCGCTCGGCACCGCATGTTGTGGACCGAGAACGAGATCCCCTCTCTTAAATCCGCGGGGCTTGCGCACCGCGATTTGCCCGAGGCGCGCGATACCGCCTTTCTTCCCGCAGATCTCGCGGCTGCGGAGGCTGCGTTTCGCGCTGCGCTGGCCGAGGGACGGTCGGCGTGCGCTCTGCGTATGCGTGTGTTGGGCCCCGCCGGGAAAATGATCCACCTGCAGACGCACGCTCGTCTGTATGCCGATGCCCAGGGAAATCTTGCGCGATTGCTCGGGGTCTCCTGGGACGTGACCGAGCAGGTGCTTCAGGAGGAGCGCCGGCTGAAGCTGCAAGTGCAGCTGCGCGAGGCGTCGCGGCAGGCTGGTATGGCGGAGGTGGCGACCGGTGTGCTGCACAGCGTCGGCAATGTCCTGAACAGCCTGGGAGTCTCCGCAACCGTGCTCGCTTCCCGGCTGCGCGACTCGCGCGCGGGCAACCTCGAGCGCGCAGCCCGGCTGATGGCCGATCATGCGCCGCACCTCGCGGAGTTTCTCGAGAGCGATCCGCGCGGCAAGGAGCTCCCCGGCTATCTGCAGCAACTCGGAGAGCACCTCGTGTCCGAGAACCGGGAGCTCGGCGAGGAGGCGAAGGCCGTGATCATGCATGTCGAGCACATCGGCAGGATCGTGGCCGCTCAGCAAGCCTACGCGCGTCAGGGCGCGAGTCGCGAGGAGCTCGAGATCTCGGAGCTCATGGAGCATGCCCTCACGCTCCATTTCCCGACGGGGTCGCAGATTACGCTTCGCAGGGAGTACGGCTCTCTCGGGCGCGCGGTGGTCGATCGCCACAGGCTCCTGCAGATATTGGCCAATCTGCTGAGCAACGCACGCCATGCGTTGCGCGACCGGACGGCCGGCCCGAAGGTGCTCACTCTGCGATTGCTTGCCGCACCCCCAGGATCGCTCCTCATCGAGGTCGAGGACAGCGGCGTTGGAATCAGCGGCGAGTCCATGAAGCGCCTGTTCGAGTTCGGGTTCACCACCAAGAAGGACGGTCATGGTTTCGGGCTGCACTCGAGCGCCATTCTCGCCAAGGAGTTGGGCGGGGAGCTGACGGCGCGCAGCGAGGGTGTCAACCGGGGAGCCTGCTTCACGCTGAGGCTGCCCATGGAGGTTGCCGACATCGGATGGCTGAGGAGAACCGCGTGAGTCCTGAGCGCGGCAGCCTCGAGGTCATCCGGATCCTGATCGTCGATGACAATGCGGCCATTCACCGGGACTTCGGCAAGATCCTCGCCGATCGCGCCCACCCCGCGGCGGGTCTCGCAGCGGTCGAGAGTCTGCTGTTTGGCGAATCCCCGGCGGCGCCTGAGCCCGCCGGGGACTGCTATGAGCTGGTGTTTGCGCTCCAGGGCGAGGAGGGCGTCGGGCACGCCACGCGGGCGGCCGCCGACGGCAGGCCCTTTGCGGTCGCCTTCGTGGACATGCGCATGCCGCCGGGCTGGGACGGCCTCGAGACGATCGAGCGGCTTTGGGGGGCCGATCCCGATGTGCAGGTGGTCATCTGCTCGGCGCATTCCGACTACGACTGGAGTCACGTCGTACGCCGCCTGGGCAGGAGCGACAAGCTGCTCGTCGTCAAGAAGCCGTTCGAGCCCATCGAGGTGCTGCAGTGCGCGAGCGCGCTCTCGCGCAAATGGCAGCACGCGCGCGCGCTGCGCGAGCACGTGGAATCCCTCGAGCGCGTGGTCGCGGCCCGCACCGAAAAGCTCGAGGCGGCGAACCGCCAGCTGCGGCACCTTGCCACCCATGATGCCCTGACGGGACTGCCGAACCGGGTGCTGCTCGATGATCGGCTCGCGCAGGCGCTGGCTCACGCCAACCGCGACGGCAAGCCATTCGCCGTGCTCGCCGTGGATATCGATCGCTTCAAGCTCATCAACGACTCGCTCGGCCACCACGCGGGAGATGCGGTGTTGGACGAGGTGTCGCGGCGGCTGAATTCGGTCGTGCGCGACATCGACACCGTGGCGCGCATCGGCGGCGATGAGTTTCTCGTGGTCGTGAGCCCTTCGGTGGCGCCGGAGAATGCGTTGTCCGTCGCGCAGCGCGCCAACGAGGCGCTGCGGGCGCCGATGAGGATCGCCGGAGTCGAGCTGCGCGTCACCGGCAGCATCGGTGTGGCCTACTATCCGGCCGATGGGATTTCCGCCGAGAGCCTCATGGCCCGCGCCGATGCCGCGATGTATTGCGCCAAGCAGCGAGGGCGCAACAACGTGCAGCGGTTCGCCGAAGGAATGGACGCCGGTACGGCGGCGCGCGTGAGCCTCGAATGCGACCTGAATCAGGCGATCAAGGCGGGACAGTTCGAGCTGCATTACCAGCCCAAGGCCGACACGGAAAGTGGCGATATCTCGAGCGCGGAGGCGCTGATCCGGTGGCGGCATCCCGAGCGCGGGCTGATTCCGCCGGATGAGTTCATCCCGCTCGCGGAGGAGTCGGACCTCATCAACGAAATCGGTGCCTGGGTGCTCACGGAAGCCTGTCGGCAGTGCGCGGAGTGGCAGCATCGGGGTCTACCGCCGGTGCGGGTGGCCGTCAACGTGGCGGCCACTCAATTCCGGCGCGGAGATCTGCTCGATATCGTTCGCGGGGCGCTTGCCGCCGCGCGCCTCGATCCGCGCTTCCTCGAGATCGAGCTCACCGAGAGCGCGGTCATGACCAATCCGGAGGAATCGGCCGCGGTTCTCGAGCAGCTGAGCCGCATGGGGGTGCTCGTCTCGGTGGACGACTTCGGTACCGGCTATTCGAGCATCAACTACTTGCGTCGCTTTCCGATCGATAAGCTGAAAATCGATCGGTCCTTCGTCAAGGATCTCGACTCCGAGGTCGACGCCTCGATCGTGCATGCCATCATCTCGCTGGCCCACAGCCTGCGCCTGAAGGTGGTGGCCGAGGGGGTCGAGACGCCCGAGCAGCTGCAATTCCTGCGTGCGCTCGGCTGCGATCAGTACCAGGGATTTCACTTCAGCCCGCCGCTGCCGGCGCGGGAGTTCGCCGAGTTGCTGCGCAGCTGGGAGCGGCCGGAGGATGCCGGATCGAAGGCCGAGGCGGACCGCACCCACAGCAAGCTCGCCGAGTACAAGCTGCGATAGCGACAGCTTCTCGCGGCCGGGCCGGCTAGCGACTCCCGTTCGTGACGAGCGCCGCGATCAGCTCGCTCACCGGCAAGTCATCGAGCCGCTCGGGCGCGGCGAAGAGCGCCCTGATCCGCTGCGCCTGACGTATCGGGAAGTACCGGTCGACGGCGGCCTGGAAGGCCGCCATGACCCGTGTGCCGTCCTGCGGCTGTCGAAGACCGGCGAGCCGCTCGATGACCGCGCTGCCGAAGGGCCTCTTGGGTATCGAGGGGCGCGCGCCGAGAAGCTTGCCAGCGAGGCTCACGATGCTGAGGTCCGCCGAAGTCAGGAAGCTCCGCCGGCCGGTGGCCATCGCCTGGCAGGCGTGACGTACCGCACGGCCGATCGTATCGGCAGCGGCCCAGTCGCTGCGCCCGGGCACATCCCGCCCGTCCAGCGGGATCAACAGGTTACGGTCCATGCAGGCGTTGCTGAGGGCCATGGCGATCTGCCCCGAGCCGCCGCCGAGCTGTGCGGTGGCGATGGCGGCCGACGCCACGCCCGCGAGGCGAAGGAGAGGCGGGACGCTTGCCGGGCAAGCGTCCTCGTCGAAGGCCGCGAGTACGCCCTGGATCTCGAGCGCCTTGGCGATGGCGGCGAGCACGTCGCGCACTCTCGGCGGTGAAGCGCCCTCCATAGTGGCCTTGCGCGCCTGATAGTCGGTGATCGCCAAAATGGCCCCGAGCGAGTCGGCCGCGCGCCCACGGCGCGAGTCCGGCCAGCGGCCTTCGCCCGGGCAGTGGCGGAGCATCAGAGCGGTGCAGAAGGCCGCTTGGGCGGGCTCGAGCTCCAGGGAAGTACCCGGCACCCGCGCTCCACCGGGCATCACGGCGCCCGGCACGACCGGACCTAGGGATGCGGCGCAGTCCGGATCGCGCAGCGCATCGAAACCGCGCCCGAGAGCATCGATCAGACAGTGGCGCGCCGTCTCGATGGCGGCAGCTCCGCCGATCGCGAAGCTCGCAGCGTAATCGGCCAGGGCCGCGACGAGAGATACCGGCGGAGTCTGGTCTTCGATCTCGAGTCTGGGGTCGAGCATGGAGGGTGGAGGGATTTTCTCAGCTCTGCGGAGCAGGCACCAGCCGTACACGCGCGATCTCAGAGGGCACCCCCAGGCGCTTCGGCGGCCCCCAGTAACCGCTTCCGCGGCTCGTGTAGACCCAAAGCTCTCCCAACCGGTGCAGGCCCGCGGTAAAGGGTTGTTGCAGCCGCACGAAGAGATTCCAGGGCCAGAACTGACCGCCGTGCGTGTGGCCCGACAACTGCAGGTCGAAGCCGGCGTCCGCGGCCGCGGCGGCGGTCCGGGGCTGATGCGCGAGCAGCAGTCTCGGCCGAAGGCCAGGGGGCGCGCCCGCGAGGGCGGCCTGCGGGTCGCTGCGGTGCGCCGGATCGAACCGGTGGGCGCTGTAGTCGGTGACTCCCGCGACGAGCAGCGAGCCGTTCCCGTGGCTCAACACCCGGTGCTCGTTGAGAAGGACGTGGAGCCCGAGCCGGCGCAGCTCCCTGATCCAGTCCGCCGCGCCGGAATAGTACTCGTGGTTGCCCGTGACGAAGTACGCGCCGTGGCGAGCCCGCAGGCGGGAGAGCGGCTCGACGTGCTCGCCCAGTTGCTCGACGGACCCGTCCACCAGATCGCCGGTGATCGCGACGAGGTCGACACCCAGGGAGTTGACGATCTCCACGATCCGGCGCAGGAAGTCTCGCTTGATGGTCGGACCGATGTGCACGTCGCTGATCTGCGCGATGGTGAACCCTTCGAGCGCGGCCGGTAGGCCGGTCAGGGGGACCTCGATATCGACCACTCGGGGCTGCCGGCGCGCATCGATGAATCCCACCACCGTCGCAAGCGCCGCGAGGATAGGCACTGCGACCGCCGAGGCTGTCTCGAGGAAGGGCGCCTCAGCGCGGGAGGCGAGGAGCACGGCGGGCCCGAGAAACAGATCGCGGGTGACCGTGAGGACGGCGAGCGAGGAGAATAAGCCGCCATTGAGCGAGCCCAGCCAGGCGAGGTTCGCCGCGAGGCTGCTGTTGAGCCTCATGCGTGCGCGCGCTCCCGTGATGATCAGCGCGAAGGAGGCGCAGAGCGCGAGTGCGCCGAGCACTCGTCCGAGCGGCGCGATGGGTAATGCGGGCAGCAGCCGGATCCCCACGTAGATGTGCAGCAGGGCAATGAGGACGACGACGTTGCGGATGAAGCGCGAGGGCCGCCGTCGCCTGCCACTCGGGCTGGAGGGCGGTAAGCGGGAGGATCGCGCGGCAGCGCTTTCGGTCGACATGAGGCTCTCGAGGGAGGGACTGAAGGAGTGGATATTGCCTGCGCGGCGGCAGGCGTGCGAGTACGGCGCGGCCGAGATCGGGGCAAGGGCGCCGTCCCACCGGGCCGATTTTGATAGCATCTGCGGCGCCGAGTTCCCGCGCCCCGGAGAGGTGGCAGAGCGGTTGATTGCACCGGTCTTGAAAACCGGCAGCCTCGCAAGAGGCTCGGGAGTTCGAATCTCCCCCTCTCCGCCAATAAAATCAGGTGGTTGCGATCATTTCGAGACCTAGTGAAGTTAACTACCATTAGGGCCGAAACATACAAATATTCTATGGATTGCGAGATAAGCTAAAACATCCGCTCGCACTGGCGCGTTGCGCTCCGACACATGGCTGCTAAACCCGGGATCCGTACGGTTGAGCTGCACAAGCGGGAATCTCGACGCCCTCTTGGAAGCGGATCCGCGCGGGACTGCGCTCCGAGGCCGATGTGGGCGCTGATGAACGTCGCCAAGGCGCTGCCGCGCACCCCCGACCCGGTGTGTGCTCATCGCTACGCGTGTAGGGACCGGTCGGCACGCGCGAGGAACTGCTGCCTCATCCTTATCGGGTGCGGCGGCTGCTCGAGAACGGTTCCAACACCTCTCTCTTGCATCCGACAGCTCTCTTGCATCCGACAGCCGGTTCAGCGTCGCGGGACCGGCGCAGGAGAATGTCGGTATCTTCCGGCGGCGGTGGGCAAGGTGCTGGAGTAGGGGGTGCGGCTCACAGGCAGATCGGTTCAATTGCAAACGCGGGCGACAGTGCTCGGTGCCGTAGCCGTGGTCCTATGGTCTTCTCTGGCATCCCTGACTGCAATGGTCAAGGACATTCCCCCTTTCGAGTTGGTGGCTACAACCTTTGGCGTCGCCTTCTTGAGCGGCCTGACATGGCTGCTGATTTCGGGACGCGGGATTCCAGCTCGGCGCGACGCACGATCATTATCGTACCTGGTGTTCGTCACCGTGGCTCTGTTCGGCTATCACGCACTTTATTTCACCGCGATTGCGGTGGCTCCCGTCGCGCAAGTCAGCTTGATTTCGTATCTTTGGCCGCTGCTCATCGTTCTTTTCTCGGCAATTGAAGGCAGGGGCATCCGCTTGCGTCACGTTGCTGGGGCGATGCTGGGGTTCACCGGTACCGCGCTGGTGATCCTGCCTCACGAGGCAAGCCCGCGCGCGTATTCTCCTCACTCATCTGGCTTGCTTGCAGCCCTCGTCTGCGCCCTCGTCTGGGCTGGCTATTCGGTCTTGAACCGTCGATTTCAGTCCGCTCCCCGCGATACCGTCGTGATCGCTTGTGGACCGGTCGCTCTGCTCGGGTGGGCTGTGCACCTTGCCGTCGAGCGCCATACGATCGTTCCGTCGTTATCTCAATGGTCCGCGATTGCCGCCCTCGGTATCGGGCCGGTAGGTCTCGCCTTCGTCGCGTGGGACTACGGCACCAAATACGGCAATCTGGGCACTTTGGGAACGGTCGCTTATGCCGCGCCGATCCTGTCCACCCTGCTGCTCGTGATACTTGGATACGCGACAGGTACCTTGAGCTTGCTCGCAGCGTGCTGCCTCGTGGCCGGCGGGGCCTGGCTCGCAACAAAATCGCGCGGTGCGGGGGTTCAGGAAATCCGCGGATGACCTGGTCCCGGGCAGGGCAACCTTTTTCTACTCCCTTCAGAAAACCTTGCCCCCGATCCTGGTCTCGGCGATGGGAGAAAGAGGCGTTGCTTCGCCGCTCTCGCCCCTGGGGAATTGGGTCCCGAGCACGAGAACTTCCGATTCGACAGCGCCGATCTTCCTTACCGGGAAATTGAGGACGGCAACCACCAGCCTGTTGAGTAACTCCTCCGGCGGGTGCTTCGTGAAGCGCCCGACACTGCGCTTCAGTCCGAATTTCCCAAAGTCTATCAGCATGTTATACGACAACTTCGGCGCCGCAGGCTCGGGCTGCACGGAGATGATCCGTCCGACTCGGATCTCCAATGGATCGAAGGTGTTCTCCTTCTGTACTACCGGTTTGACTTCGGACATCGTTCCGCCTTTCCTCTGAGTCGACAGTATTGCTTACCTGGTCAGCAAGCACAGATCCCCATATATGGAAAACGACATGATAGTGCCATGATATCTCGAAGTCGCCCGGATGATCTCAGAAAGGTAAGATCGATTGTATGCGATCGACTGGAAATGCCGCCCAGCCTTGAAGAGCACGCCCTGTTCCCCATCGAAGACACGAATGGTCGCTTTATCAAAGCAGTTCGCGTAGTACTTGTAACGTCCGATCGTGGTAGCCGATTTCGTGTTAAAGTTTGATAAGGCAACATCAACGTTCATTGCGTCGAGCGTCCGTAGAAGTTGCTTCACTCCGATGAAGTTACCGAACAAATTGAATGGGTAAAGAACCGCCGTGTATCGCGGATGGGGATGGTTTTCTTGCGTCAGTACGTTCGAAAGAAGGCTTTCCGCCGTTGCGCAGAAGAACTCGACTTTTCCAGGGGCTTGGTGCTCTGCCCTGGCGCGCTCTATTGCACGGGGATCGATGTCTATGCCGACGTATGTGCCACATAATCGTGATAGCCAACAGCAATTTCGCCCTGCATGGCAGCCGACTTCAACGACGCATTCGTAGCGTTCGTGCGCAAGAAAATTTTCCAGGAACCGTTGCTCATCTCCAATGAACTGCGCAATCTCTGGAGAAAAACAGGTCGGGTCCATTATGCGATTGGCATCTCCTGAGGTCGCGTAGAATTCGCTGTTAGGGAAAAGCGCACCTTCCGGATCGACCCCTCCTGGGCGTGTCTCCGCGGTACGT
>JAKBCR010000112.1 GCA_021807675.1 Pseudomonadota bacterium | reverse complement strand
CGCGAGAGCGCCGGCGCTCTTTGCGAGCCGCGTGATCGCAGCGATGTCGGCGACCTTCGTCATCGGATTGGTCGGGCTCTCGAACCAAACGAGCCGCGTCGGGTGCGCCGCCAGAGCGCGCTCGATGCCGGCGACATCCTCGATCGACAGCATGGTGTGCGTCACCCCGAAGCGGCCGAGGAGACGGCGAATGAGATAACGCGTCGGGTTATACGTCTCGACGAAACAGAGAATGTGGTCTCCCTGCTTGGTAAGCGCGAGCAGCGTCTGTGCGACGGCGCCGACGCCAGAGGCGGTTACCAGGCACTCCTCCCGACCCTGCAGCTCGGCGAGCAGGAGCTCGAGCTGACGCGTGGTGGGATTCGACGCGCGAGTGTAAAAAAAGCCCGGCCGCTCCCCGCGCAGGTAGCGCTCGGTCTCCTGCAGGGTGTCGAACTCGAATTTGACGCTCTGATAGATCGGGGCCACCACAGGACGGTTGTCCGCGGCGAGCTCGACCGGCGGCGGATGATTGACGCGCGTGGGCTTCTTCATGGGGCCGAGAGGGTAAACCGATCGGCGTCCAGATGGGCGGGAAACCTTTCACGGAATGCGCGCAGCGCCTGCAGGTCGAGCTCGACCGTATGCGCCGCCGGCGCGGCGCCGAGCTCGGCGAGCGGCCGGCCAAGAAAGTCGCATAACTGGCTGTCGCCTCGATGCTCGATGCCGCCGCCATCCTGGCCGATCCGGTTTACGCCGGCCACGAAGGCCTGGTTCTCGATGGCCCGGGCGATGAGGAGCTGACGCCAGGCGTAGGCGCGCGCGGCCGGCCAGTTGGCCACATAGAGGAGAAGGTCGTAGTCGAGCTCCTCGCGGCGCCGGCTGAAGACCGGAAAGCGCAGGTCGTAGCAGATGAGCGGGCAAACCCTGAAGCCGCGCCACTCCGTCGTCCATGCGGCGCGTCCCGGCGTGAAACGGTCGTGCTCGCCGGCCATGCGGAACAGATGCCGCTTGTCATAATGACGCAGCCCGCCGCTCGGCTGCACCCACATCAGGCGGTTGTAGTAGCGGCCCTCCTCCGCCGTGACGACACTGCCCGTCACCGCCGCGTCCAGTCGATCCGCGAGACCCCGCAGCCATGCCGTCGTGGGCCCGCCGGCCGCCTCGGCGGCGCTCTGCACCTCCATGGTGAAGCCGGTCGTGAAGGTCTCCGGCAGGATCACGAGATCCGTCCGACCGGCGAGCGGCGCTAGCAACTCCTCGAAGCGCCTGCGGTTCTCCCCGGGGTCCCCCCAGGCGATCGGCTGTTGGACGAGCGTGACGCGCAGGCTCACGACTCCCTCCGCACGGCGCTCATGCTCCCGCCCGGCTCAGCCGCGCCGCGAATCCGGCGAGCCGCGCTGCCGCCGCATCGAGCGTGTCGTTGCGCTTCGCGATGCAAAGGCGCACGACCGAGAGCTTCGGCGGCTCGGCATAGAAGGGCGAGAGCGGGATCGTGGCCACCCCCGCCTCGGTCAGCGCGCGCTCGGCGAATTCGACGTCACCGGGCGGCAACAGCGCACCGAAGTCGAGCAGTTGGAAGAATGTCCCCTGCGCCGGCGTCAGCGCGAAGCCGGAGCCCGCGAGCGCATCGCGCAACCGGTCGCGCTTTGCCTGGAAGAATGCGGGAAGCTCCCGCCCGGTCTCCGGCCGCTCGGCCAGATAGGCCGCTACGGCGTGCTGGAGCGGGTTCGCGATGCTGAAGGTGTTGAATTGATGGATCTTGCGCAGCTCGCTCGTGAGCGCCGGGGAGGCGACACAGTAGCCGATGCGCAGGCCGGTGGCATGCAATGTCTTGCCGAAGGAGAACACCGCGAAGCTCCTCTGCCGCAGCTCCGGGTGCGACAGCACGGAAGCATGCGCACGCCCATCAAAGAGCACGTGCTCGTAGACCTCGTCCGAGAGCACCACGAGGTCGCGCCCCCGGACCGTTGCGGCGAGCTCATCGAGGTCCGCGGCCGTCACCGCGGTGCAGGCCGGGTTGTGCGGGGTGTTGAAGAGGATCAGGCGGGTGCGGGGCGTGATCTCACCGCGCACCCGATCCCAGTCGTAGCGGAAATCGGGCGGCCTGAGCGGCAGACGAATGCAGCGGCCGCCCGCGAGGCGCACGGCCGGCTCATAGGAATCGTAGGCGGGATCGAAGACGATCGCCTCCTCCCCCGGTCCGATCGCCGCCTGGACGGCGGAGTAGATCGCCTCCGTGGCGCCGAGGGTGATCGTGATCTGCGACTGCGGATCGAAGTCGCCGCCGTAGCTCGCGGCAAGCTTGTGCGCAATGCGCTCGCGCAGCTCGGGGAGGCCCTCCATCGGGGCGTACTGATTGTGGCCCTGACGCATCGCCTCACCCGTCAGCTCGGCGAGCCGCGGGTCGATGTCATAGTCCGGAAAGCCCTGGCCCAAATTGAGCGCGCCGAGCTCGCGCGCGCGGCGGGAGATGACCGTGAAGATCGTCGTGCCGACCTCGGGCAGCTTGCTGCGAAAGAGCGCTGTCATTTCGCCGCGGCGAGCGCCGCGCCGATGACGCCCGCTTGATTGCCGAAGTGCGCGGGCCGAACTTCGGCCTCGCAGCGCAGGAGCGGCGCGAAGTCCGTGAAGCGCTCGCTGATTGCGCCACCGAGGATGAACAGATCCGGCCAGAAGAGCGCCTGCATCCGGTCGAGATAGACGTTCACTCTGTCCATCCAGGCGCGCCAGTCGAGATTCAGCATGGCCTTGACGTGGGCGGAAGCGTACTTCTCCGCATCCATGCCATTGAGCTCCATGTGCCCGAGCTCGGTGTTGGGAAAGAGCCGCCCCTCGACGAAGAGCGCCGAGCCGATGCCGGTACCGAAGGTCAGCATGACGACGGAGCCGTTGACTCCGCGGCCCGCTCCGAGGCGCATCTCCGCGATGCCCGCCGCATCCGCATCGTTGAGGAAGAGCGCCTCGCGACCGAGCGTGCGGAGGATGAGCGCCGCGCCATCCGCCCCGATCCAGGAGTGATCGATGTTGGCAGCGGTGCGCGCTCGTCCGTTTCTGACGACGGCGGGGAACGCGAGCCCCACCCGACCCGTGGCCGCGGGAAACTTCGCGGCGAGCGAGGCGAAAGTCGGCATCATGGCCTCCGGGGTCGAAGGCTGCGGTGTCGGCGCCGAGATGATCTCCCCCACGACGCACCCGGCCTCGATGTCCACCGCACCGGCCTTGATGAAGGAGCCCCCGACATCGATTCCCAGAAGTCTGCGTGTCATATGCGCTCTCCGATCAAAGATTGGTGGCGGCGGCGGCCCGCATGTCACGCCGGCTCATCGTCGAACGGGCTCGCATCGCTAGACGTTGAGCAGCAGGTGCTCGCGCTCCCAGGAGCTGATCACCTGCAGGAAGACCTCGTACTCGGCTTCCTTGACGATGGTGAAGGCGGAGATGAACGGCTCGCCCAGCAGCTTCACCAGCGGCTCGCTCTGACGCAGCTCCCGCAACGCCTCATCGAGCGAGCGCGGCAGGCCGAAGGGCAGCTCGTGCGCGCTGCCGGTGATGGGGTCGCTCGGCTGCAGCCCTTCGACCATGCCGAGGTAGCCGCAGGCGAGCGACGCCGCGATGGCAATGTAGGGATTGGCGTCCGCGCCGCCCACGCGATTCTCCACCCGCCGGTCCTCCGGCCCGGACATCGGCACGCGCAGCCCCGCGGTGCGGTTGTCATACCCCCAATGAACATTGATCGGCGCCGAGAGATACCGGGTCAGCCGCCGATAGGAGTTGACGTTGGCGCAGAAGAGCGCCATGGCCGCCGGCAGGTATTTCTGCAGTCCGCCGATGTGCGCGAAGAAGAGCTGCGAGGGGGTACCGTCCGGGTTGCTGAAGATATTGCGGCGCGTCTTCACGTCCACCACGCTCTGGTGGATGTGCATGGCGCTGCCGGGCTCCTTCGCGTGCGGCTTCGCCATGAAAGTCGCATACATCTTGTGGCGCAGCGCCGCCTCGCGGGCCGTGCGCTTGAAGAGAAATGCCTGATCCGCGAGGTCGAGTGGCGGGCCGTGGATGAGATTGATCTCCATCTGCGCCGGCCCATCCTCGTGGATCAGCGTGTCGATCTCGATCTCCTCGTCCTCGCAGAACTGGTAGATATCATCGAAGAGCGGATCGAACTCGTTCACCGCCGCGATGCTGTAGGACTGCCGCCCGGGCTCCGCCCTGCCCGACCGGCCCACGGGCGGTCGCAGGGGATAGTCGGCGTCCTTGTTCTGCTCGACCAGGTAGAACTCGAGCTCCGGCGCCACCACCGGTTCCCACCCCCGCTGAGCGTAGAGCTCGACGATATTACGCAGCACGTGCCGCGGCGCCATGGTCACCCGCCGGCCGTCCGAGTAAAAGCAGTCGTGGATCACCTGCGCGGTGGGCTCCGCCGCCCAGGGCACGCGCCGAACGGTCTTCGGGTCGGCCTTCAGAACGATGTCGATCTCCGCCGGGCTCATCGCTGCGCCGGTTTCGGGCGGGTAGTCGCCCGTGACCGTCTGGAGAAAGACGCTCTCCGGCAAGCGCATGCCGCCGTCCTCGGCGAACTTCTCCGCGGGCATGATCTTGCCGCGGGCGATGCCCGCCATGTCAGGGATGATGGCCTCGACTTCCGAGATGCCGTGATCGCGGAAGAACTGGCGTATCTCGCTCACCATGCGGCTGCCTTTCACCTGGACCTGGCGCGGTCGCGACACGCGGCGCCGAAGGTCGAGAACAGGGCGCGCGACAGCGGGTTGTCCAGGACTTTCCACTCGGGGTGCCACTGCACCGCGAGCGCAAACCGCGCCGCGCCATCGACTCTGAATGCCTCGATCAATCCGTCCGGCGCCCGCGCCTCCACCGCGAGGCCAGGGCCGAGCCGCTCTATGCCCTGCCAGTGCAAGGAGTTGACTCGCACCCGGTCGGTTCCGGCGAGGGAGCGTAGCACGCCCCCGGGCTCCAGAAGGACATCGTGGGCCGGCCCGTACTGCGAGTCCAGGGGCTGAGACTCGTCGTCCCGGTGATCGAGATGCCCGGGAACCTCGTGAACGCGCTGATGGAGGCTGCCGCCGAAGGCGACGTTCACCTCCTGAAAGCCGCGGCAGATGCCGAGCACGGGCACCCCTGCCCTCACGGCCTTGCGGATGAGCGGCAGGGTGGTGGCATCGCGAGCCGGATCGTGCAGCGTTCCAGGATGGCTCGGCGGTCCCTCATAGTGGTGCGGCTCGACGTTCGAGGGGCTGCCGGTGAACAGGAGCCCATCGAGGCGCTCCACCAGCTCATCGAGGCGCAGCTCTTCAGCGAGCGCGGGAATGAGCAGTGGCAATCCGTCTGCCGCATCCAGCAACGCCCGGGCGTACTTCTCGCCCACCGCATGGAAGGGGTGCAGGCCGATCATCCGCCGGTCGGCGGGAAGGCCAATGAGAGGGCGTGCCGATGCCATGGGGGTGCTCATTAGACCACAGCCGCGAACGAGGCGAGCCGATGCCGTTCAGTGGCATGCCTCTCCTTGATTGCCCGCCGCGCAGCCCGCTCGATATCCTCCCCAGGCCTCGGATCCGACTTCATATTACATAATATAAGACCAGCAAGGACCCCAGCGTGGCTGCGCACGTAGCTTCCTATTACGCCGCATCGGCGCGACCCGCTCCCGAGCGGCTCGCGCTCACCAGCTCGGTGGAATGCGACGTCTGCGTCATCGGCGGCGGTATCGCGGGATGCTCGGCCGCACTGCACCTCGCGGAAAAGGGCTTTTCGGTCGTGCTGCTCGAGCAGCACCGGATCGGCTGGGGCGCCTCCGGACGCAGCGGCGCCCAGGCCATCCACGGCGTGGCATCAGGCCAGGACAAGCTGGAGAGGCTCATCGGGCGGGCGGCCGCCCGCGCGGTCTGGGATGTCTCCGTCGAAGGGCTCGCGCTCATGCGGGAGCTCATCGCACGGCACCGGATAGATTGCGACTGGGTCGACGGCTACATGCTGACGGCGGTGAAGGCCCGCCACGACCGGGAGCTGCGGCAGAAGCTCGAGAAGCTCAAGGAGAGGCGGCAGTACCAGAGCGTCCGCTACATGCCCGCGGATGAGGTACAGGCGACGCTCGCAACCCGCCGGTATATCAGCGCGCTTTACGACTCCAACGGTGGCCATCTGCACCCGCTCAACTACACGCTCGGCCTCGCAGCGGCCGCGGAGCGGGCTGGCGCGCGCATTTACGAGCAGTCGCGCGCCCTCGGCTTCACCTCGGCGCGAGTGCGCACGCCACGGGGCGAGGTCCGCGCGCGCTACCTGGTCCTCTGCGGCAACGTGTACCTCGGCAAGACCGCTCCGGCGCTCGCCGCCAAGATCATGGCGGTGGGCACCCACATCATCGCCACCGAGCCGCTCGGCGCCGAGCGCGCAAGGGAGCTCATCGCCAACAACGCCGCGGTGAGCGACATGAACTGGGTGCTCGATTACTTCAGGCGATCGGCCGACCACCGGCTGCTCTTCGGGGGGCGTGTCAGCTATTCAGGCCTGAGCTCATTCACGGCGCCAGGCGCGACTCGCGCCCGCATGCTGCGGGTCTTTCCCCAGCTCGCTGACGTGCGAATCGACTACTCCTGGGGCGGCTATGTCGACATTACGCTCAATCGCGCGCCGCATTTCGGCCGTTTGATGCACAACGTCTATTTTCTGCAGGGATTTTCCGGGCACGGCATCGCGCTCACGGGAATCGCCGGCAAGCTGGTGGCGGAGGCGATCGCCGGTCAGGCGGAACGCTTCGATGTCTTCGCGCGCATTCCGCACCGGGACTTCCCCGGCGGAGCGGTCCTGCGCCGCCCGGCATTGGTGCTGGCGATGTTGTACTACCGGCTGCGAGATATCCTTTGATTGGCGCAAAAGCGGCATCCTGCCGTTACTCGGCCCCGTCCCTGCGCCGGCCCTTTCACCGCACTCGACCTCGCGGCCCGGGGAGCGGCGACAAGCTCGCGGGAAGCGGGCGCGGGCCGTCCTGCGCCCGCGAGGCCAAATGAGTGCGGCGATGCCCGGTAACAGCGGCGAAGCCGATCTTACCCAATCAACTAGAGAAGCTCGGCGATTTGCACGGCGTTCAGCGCAGCGCCTTTCAACAGCTGGTCGCCGGCGACGAAGAGGGCGATCGAGTGGCCGCTCGGGTCACTGAGGTCACGGCGGATGCGGCCGACGAGGATCGGATCCTGGCCGGACGCATCCTTCGGCATCGGGAAGTAGTTGCGTTGCGGGTCATCGACCAACTTCACCCCCGGCGCGGTCCCGACGATGTCGCGCACCTGCTCCGGAGTGATGGGGCGCTCGCACTCGAAATTGATGGCGATCGAGTGGGCCCGCAGCACCGGTACGCGCACGCAGGTCGCGGCGATGCGGATGGAGTCGTCGCCATAGATCTTGTGGGTCTCACGGATGACCTTGATCTCCTCCTCGTTGTAGCCGGTCTCCGGGTCGATCTTGGAGTTGTGGCTGAAGAGGTTGAAGGCGTACGAATGCGGCAGCACGCGGTTCTCGTAGGGCTTGCCCTCGAGATAAGCGCGAGTCGATTCGCGCAGCTCCTCCATGGCCGCCGCGCCGGCGCCAGAAGCGGCCTGATAGGTGGCGACGATCATCCGCCGCAGCCGGTTGATGCGATGCACGGGCCAAAGCGGAGTGATGGCGATGATGGTCGAGCAGTTGGGGTTGGCGATGATGCCGTGGTGCCCCCGCACCGCCTCGGGGTTGATCTCCGGCACCACCAGCGGCACCGCCGGGTCCATGCGGAAGGCGGAGGAGTTGTCGACCACCACCGCGCCCTGCTGCACGGCAAGGGGTGCGAAGCGCTTGGAAGTGCCGCCGCCGGCGGAGAAGAGCGCGATGTCGACCCCGCGGAAGCTGTCCTCTTTGAGCTCGCGCACGGCCAGCGGCTCGCCCCGATAGGAGAACGTCCTGCCCGCGGATCGCGCCGACGCGAAGAGACGCAGCTCGGCGAGCGGGAAGCGCCGCTCCTCGAGACACCGGATGAGCTCCACACCGACGGCGCCGGTGGCGCCGACGATCGCAACCACTGGCGCAGAGCCGGCTGAACGACCAGATTGCATGGCACGGACTCCAAAAAGAGCGAGGCCCCGACGGCGGTGCCGGCGGGGCCTCTGGATTGACTCGCGATTGTCCGGCTACTCAAGCGCGCGCGAGATCCACCAGAGCCCCGCCGCGGGGCTTCTTCAGGCTGATCTTGCGCGTTTTTACCGGCCCGGACATATGGGGCCGACCCTACCGGAAGCCTCGCCGGCTGTAAAGGGATTTTGGGCTACCCGTCAGGGCAAGCGAACCTCGAAACAGCGATGAATGCGGGCGTTGCGCTCGAAATCGCGCGGCAGGGTGACGGCGGACACGTCGCGGATCGCATGGCGCTGCGAAAGAGCGGGGTCCAGCCGGAACCGCTGGGAATTGGTGGAGAAGACGAGCAAGCCGCCGGGAGCCAGCAGGCGCATGCACCCATCGATGAGCGCGGGATGATCCCGCTCGATGTCGAGGACCCCTTGCATGCGCTTGGAGTTGGAGAAGGTCGGCGGGTCGAGGAAGATGAGATCGTACCGCTCCCTCGCTCGCGCGCCCTCGCGCAGCCACTCGATGCAGTCGGCCTGGATGAACTCGTGCGCCCGCGTTTTGAGCGCCGCGGCGTTCAGCGCGAGATTGCGCTGCGCCCAATCGAGATACGTCCGCGACAGATCTACCGAAGTGGTCGCGGCCGCGCCACCCGCTGCCGCATGCACCGTCGCGGCTCCGGTGTAGGCGAAGAGGTTCAGGAAGCGCCGCCCGGCCGCGGCCTCGCGCAGGCGCGCCCGGGTCAAGCGGTGATCCAGAAACAATCCCGTGTCGAGATAATCCTCGAAGTTCACGAGAAACCGCAGCCCATCCTCGAGCACGGTGTGATAGTTGCCCTGCGTTCCGACCTTGCGGTATTGCTCGCCGCGATGCATGCGGCGGCGGGTACGCAGCGCGATGCGATCGACCGGCACACCCGCCGCTTCCGGCAGAGCCGCGAGCGCCTCGCGGCGGCGGCGGCGCACCGCTTCCGCCTCGATCTCCCGGGGTGCCGCGTATTCCTGCACGTAGAGCCAGGCCTGCTCCTCCGGATGGATCGTGTGATACACATCGATCGCGAATGCGTACTCCGGCATGTCGGCATCGTACAACCGGTAACATGACACGCCGGCGCGCTCGGCCCAACTCCCCAGGCGCTTCAGGTTCTTCGTCACGCGATTGCCGAACATGCGAGACCCGGGGGTGTCGCAGGCTAGCGGCTCCTCGCGCGCGAGGCTTCCCGGCCGCCGGAGGCTTGCCGCTTCCACCGACATCCTGAGCAGCCGGCATTCGATCGCTCCGTTCCAGAGCGCGTGAGTGCGGGCCGCGCGGATGCCGAGCTCCATGCCGAGCTGCGGCGCCCCGGTGAGCACGGAGGCCCGCCAACCCTGAAATCTCGCGCGCAGCGTCTCGCCGAGCTCCCGGTGGACCGCCCGCGCCGCTTCGAGGCTGTCCAGGCGCACCCCGTACGGCGGGTTGGTACAGAGAAGTCCCCGCGTGGAGCTTTCGCTCGCCGGCGCCGCCCGTGAAAGCTCGCCCACCTCGAAGCGCACCCAGCGCGAGATGCCGGCGCGCTCGGCATTCGCGCGCGCATCCCTCACGGCCGCCGGGTTGTGGTCCAGTCCCCGGATAATCGTGGTCGGCTCAGCAGCCGCGAGACAGGGCGCGTTCGCCTCCTCCCGCACTCGCCGCCAGAGCGCCTCATCGTGTCCGCGCCACCCGAGAAAGCCGAAGTACTCGCGGCGCAGCCCCGGCGCGCAGTGCGCGGCCATCAGCGCCGCCTCGATGACCAGCGTGCCGGAGCCGCACATCGGGTCGAGAAACTCGGCGCCTGAGCCAGCCAGGTTCGGCCAGCCGCTGCGCACGAGCACGCCGGCGGCCACGTTCTCCTTCAGCGGGGCCTCACCGGCCGCGCCGCGATAACCCCGCCGGTGCAGGCTCTCCCCGGAAAGATCGAGCGCCAGAGTTATCCGCGTGCCGTGCGCGTGCGCGTGCACGCGCACACTCGGACGATCCAGCACGATGTCGGGCCGCGTCCCCGATAGCTCGCGCAGCGTGTCAACGATGGCGTCCTTGAGCTTCAGCGCTCCGAAGTGGCTGTGGGTGATCGAGGGATGCCGGCCGCTGAAATCACACGCAAGTGTCGCCCGAGGCCCCAGATGTTGAGACCAGTCGATCTCCCTGGCCGCGGCGTAGAAGCTCTCCGCGCTCTGCGCCTCGAAGCGGGCGAGCTCGAGGAACACCCGATTGGCGAGCCGGGCTTGCAGGCAGGCCCGATACGCGGTCTCGAGGGTTCCGCAGAACGCCACTCCCGTCGCCCGCTCCCGCACATCGCCCGCGCCGAGAGCCGTCAGCTCCTTCGCCAGCAGATCGGCAAGCCCGCGCGGCACGCTCGCCAGAAAATAAAGGGCCGTCACGATGCGGGCCTCACGGCAGCGGTGCGATCGCCGCGGTTTGTCTCCTGATGGGGCATTTCCTTATCATAAGGGGCTCGCGCCCGCGCCAGCCACCCCTGTGAGCACCCCATGGATACTCCCTCTCGCGATGCGCTCGAAGCGTTCTGGATGCCGTTCACGCCAAACCGCCAGTTCAAGGCGAAGCCTCGCCTGCTCGCGCGCGCGAGCGGCATGCATTACTTCACCCCCGAGGGCAGGCAGATCCTCGATGGCGTCGCCGGACTCTGGTGCGTCAATGCAGGCCACAGCCGCGGCGAGATCACGGACGCGGTCGCGCGCCAGCTCGCGACCCTGGATTACGCCCCGCCCTTCCAGATGGCCCATCCGTCCGCGTTCGAGCTCGCCAACGCTGTCGCACGGATCGCACCACCGGGCCTCGATCGCGTGTTCTTCACCAACTCAGGCTCGGAGTCGGTGGACACCGCGCTCAAGATCGCGCTCGGCTACCATCGGGTGCGGGGCGATGCCGCGCGCACGAAGCTCATCGGGCGGGAGCGCGCCTATCACGGTGTGGGATTCGGCGGCATCTCCGTCGGCGGCATCGTCAGCAACCGCAAGATGTGGTCGGCTTCGCTCCTGCCGGGCGTCGACCACCTGCCGCACACGCACGATCCGAGGCGGAACGCGTTCTCGCGCGGTCAACCTGCTCACGGGGCGGAGCTGGCCGAGGAGCTCGAGCGGCTGGTGGCGCTGCACGATCCCTCGACCATCGCCGCGGTGATCGTGGAGCCGATCGCGGGCTCGACCGGAGTGCTGATCCCGCCGCGCGGCTATCTCGAGCGCCTCCGCCAGATCTGCGACCGGCACGGCATCCTCCTCATCTTCGATGAGGTGATCACCGGATTCGGGCGTGTCGGGGCGCCGTTTGCCGCCCAGGAATTCGGCGTGACTCCCGACATCATCAGCGCCGCGAAGGGGCTGACGAACGGAGTCGTGCCGATGGGAGCCGTGCTGGCGAAGCGGTCGATTCACGATGCTTTCATGCAAGGCCCCGAAGGGACGATCGAGCTGTTCCATGGCTACACGTATTCGGCGCACCCGACTTCCTGTGCCGCCGCGCTCGCCACGCTCGAGATATACGAGCGCGAAGGGCTATTGACGCGCGCCAAGTCGCTGGCGCAGTACTGGGAGGATGCCGCGCATTCGCTGCGCGGCTTGCCGCACGTGATCGACGTGCGCAACTACGGGCTGATCCTCGGGCTCGAGCTGGAGCCGGCCGCGGGCAGGCCCGGCGCCCGGGCATACGCGGTCTACCTGGAGTGCTTCGAGCGCGGTCTGCTCGTGCGCCAGACCGCCGATATCATCGCGCTCTCCCCGCCCCTCGTCCTCGAGCGCTCCCACATCGACCAGATGTTCGGCACGCTGGCCGAGGTACTGCGCGATCAGCGGTGACGGTGGTGCCGCGCATGCGTCATCATCATCCAGCCGACTACGGCGATGACGACGACGCTGCTCAGCAGCAACTCCATGACGAATGGGGTGACGAGCCGTGTCGATTGGATGGTGATGGTCGGCAGCATGACAATTCTCCGTGGAAGCGGAGCTTGGCTGGTGATGGAGGCTGCCAGCCTCCGCTGGCCGGGTGAAGCGGCGGCTCTCGGATCTGCGACGCTCTTCACCCGACCCCGGGCTTATGTTGAGCGGGCGGCAGGCACCTCCCTGTGCCCCTGCCTCATGCTTCGGCGCGGCGCGAGCCCTTGGAGCCAACTAGCGCGCCAGATCTGCCACCTCGGCCCCCGAGGTGGACGCTCGCACGGACGGAACGCTCGGAAGCTCCAGCCGGTTGATCGAGGCGTCCGCCGTCGTGAAAGTAACGTCGGTCTCGATGTCATCGGACATCCGCGCCATTCGGTCGAGCTCGGCGCGCTGCGCCTTGGCGGCGGCAAGCGATTGGGTGGCGAGGGTCAGCTTCCCCGACAATCCCCTGCGCACCGCCTCGCTGCGGCCGAGGCTCGCGGCGAGAGCACGGTTCTGCGCCGCCAGGGTGTGGGTGGCTGCGATCTCCCGTGATACCCGCCGTTCCCGCACGGACCTTGTTGCTCAGAATGCTCATAGGCTGGTCCTCTTGATGTGATGCGGCGCTTCGCGCCGTCGAGGATCAGTACAAGCTCGCCGGGGGCTGCGGACATGACGCAAACCGGCTGGTCCGCTGATGCTTCGTGGCGAATCCTGGCACCGCCATCCCCGCGCATGCGATATCGCGGGCGCACGAGCGTCAGCGCCCGATTCCGGCAACCTCACTTCGGGTACGTGAGGCGGTCCTGGATGGCCAGGAGCACGTCGCTGCGCGATACCTCTCCGAGCAGAGTATGGCGCCACTGCCCCGGGG
This sequence comes from Pseudomonadota bacterium, assembly GCA_021807675.1. Classification (GTDB taxonomy): domain Bacteria; phylum Pseudomonadota; class Gammaproteobacteria; order Steroidobacterales; family Steroidobacteraceae; genus 13-2-20CM-66-19. Next base: position 810 of record JAKBCR010000112.1, on the reverse strand, counting down.
TGACCGGCAGCGCGGTCGCCTGCTCCCGCAGGAATCCATCGAGCGCCTCGCACAACGACATGTCGGGAGAGAGGGCGAAATTCACCGGCAGGGATACTGCCTCGGCCGGCAGGCCCCAGTCGATCTCGCCCTTCTGCAGGCGCTCGAGCACCCTGCGCGGGTCGAACCACGCGACCAGGTCATCGCCGCTCGTGACATAGACCCGTTGCAGAGGCCGCTTCGGCAGCTGGTCGAAGATGTCCGCGAGACTGGTCGTGCCTGAGACGACCGCGGCCGCCGGCTTTACGAGCGCCTCGACCGTCCGCAGGCGCCAGTCATCGCCGTGCTCTGCCACGATCGCCTGATTGAGCGTGGCGTGATAGACGGACTGTCCGTGCCGATAGACTTTGGCAGTGTAGTACGCCGTCGCACAGGCGAGCATCGCGGGCAGGACTATGTTGTAGTCCAGAGTCATCTCGAAGACCATCATGAACGAGGTGAGTGGCGCCTGGGTCGTCGCCGCCAGAAATCCACCCATCCCGATGAGCGCGTAAGCCGCCGGCCCCGAGGTGACATGGGGCATGAGGCCGTGAAGCACGCTACCAACGAGGGCCCCTACCGCCGCGCCTATGAACAGCGAAGGCGTGAGAACACCGCCGACGCCGCCCGAGCCGACGGTTGCGGAGGTTGCGAGCACCTTGGCGAGCAAGACGATGAGCAGCCCGAGGCCGAAGACGTGTCCCGCCACAATCTGGCTGACCACGCTGTAGCCGTTGCCCCAGACCTGCGGAACCCCCGCGGAGATGCCGCCGGTGATCACACCCCCCAGCC
>JAKBCR010000111.1 GCA_021807675.1 Pseudomonadota bacterium | reverse complement strand
GTCCAGTCCGGGGGTCATTGGTTATGTTTATACTAGCAATATCAGGCACAAAGAACGCAAGCAGAGGGTCGAAACCGTGAACACGATCGCCATGGGCGCCCCGGTCGAAGTCCATCAGCCGCCCGAGGGATCCCTGGACAGCCGGGCGAAGACGGTTGCCGCCGTTGCGGCCCGGCAGGCCGCTGAGGTCGATACGCAGTCGCGCTTCCCGCAAGAAGCCTTCGAGGCCGCCCGGGCGCAGCGGCTCCTCGGGATCCTGGTGCCGGCCAGTTTGGGTGGCGAGGGCGCATCGATAGCCCAGGTTGCCGATGTCTGCTTCCGCCTGGGTCAGGCCTGCGCCTCGACGGGCATGATTTACGCGATGCACCAGGTCAAAGTGGCCTGCCTGGTGCGCCATCGACACGATAGCGCGAGCATCGATGGCGTACTGCGCCGGCTCTGTGCCGAGCAGTTACTGCTGGCTTCCTCGACCACGGAGGGACAGGCGGGCGGCAATGTGCGCTCGAGTGAGGCGGCGGCCGTTTACGAGGGTGACCGGGTCACTCTCGAGCGCCAGGCAACCTGCATCTCGTATGGTGCCGCAGCTGACGGCATCGTCACCACTGCCCGCCGGTCAGCCGATGCGCCGGGCTCCGATCAGGTTCTAATCGCTTTTCTGAAAGAAGACTATACGCTGACCCAGATTCAGACCTGGGACACCCTCGGCATGCGCGGCACATGCAGCATCGGCTACGTGCTGCGCGGTAATGCGCCTCAGGGACAGGTCATGCCGGAGCCGTACGAGTCGATCCACCGTCGCACCATGGTGCCGTTCGCCCACATTCTGTGGGGTTCGGTCTGGGCGGGGGTGGCGACGGCCGCCGTCGCGAAGGCGCAGGCGTTTGTGCGCGCGGCCGCCCGCAAAAGCGGTGGTCAGATGCCCCCGGGCGCGACGCAGCTGGGCAAGGCGATGTACACCCTGCGTACCCTGCGCGCCACGTTGCGAGATGCGATGCGGCGGTACGAGAGCGTGATGGATGACCCCAAGATCCTGGACTCCATCGAATTCCAGTCACAGATCACGCTGGTCAAGGTCGAGGCCTCGGAGCTGGCCGTTGCCGCGGTGCTCGCGACGCTGCGGGTCTGCGGACTGTCCGGGTATCGGTCGGATACTGAGTTCAGTCTTGAGCGTCACGTGCGCGACATTCTCTCCTCGCCATTGATGATCAACAACGATCGCATCCTCTCGAGCTTCACGACCACCGCGATGATGGCGCCGATCGCCGGCGTGCTGAGCGAATGAGGCGAGTGGAGTCGACATGAGCGGTGCGGACACAATGGGTAACGGATCGGGCGATGCAGGTGGAGCGCTCGCAGCGGCGCTGTTTGCGCCGATGGGAAGCGACGGCATCTATGGCCGTACGCGGCTGTATGAGGACGTGCTGCAGCATCTGACCGATTTCGTGACCCGCGAGCGGGATCCGCGAGCGGAGGTTCTGAGGTTTCCGCCCGTGATGAGTCGGGCGCAGCTTGAGAAGTCGGGCTACCTCAAGAGCTTCCCGAATCTGCTCGGCTGCGTGTGCTCGCTGCATGGCACCGAGCGGGAGATCCTCACTGCGGCGTTGCAGCACGAGAGCGGAGGGGACTGGACACGCTCGCTCGGGGCTTCGGACCTGGTGCTCTCCCCGGCGGCATGCTACCCGTCCTATCCGATCGTCGCGGCGCGCGGACCGCTGCCGTCCGGTGGAGTCATCCTCGACGTGGCGGCGGACTGCTTCCGGCAGGAGCCGTCGCGCTCGCTGGATCGGCTGCGCTCCTTCCGTATGCGCGAGTACGTGCGCATCGGCTCGGCCGAGGACATTCTCGAGTTTCGCGAGCACTGGATGGCCCGGGCCAAGCAGCTGGCCGCAGAGCTCGCATTGCCCTGTGAGCTCGATGTGGCCAGCGATCCGTTTTTCGGGCGCGTCGGTCAGGTCATGGCCGTGAGCCAGCGGCAGAACTCGTTGAAATTCGAGCTGCTGATCCCCTTCTCCCCGGGCGCGAAACCGACCGCCTGCATGAGCTTCAATTACCACCAGGATCACTTTGGCGCCATCTGGGATCTGCGCCGGATGGACGGGGAAGTCGCGCATACCGGTTGCGTGGCGTTCGGGATGGATCGGCTTGCCGTGGCCCTGTTCAGCATCCACGGGGTGAATCTGGCGCGTTGGCCACACTCCGTGCGACACGCGCTCGGTTTCTGACGCGAACTGCGGCATGCCGCTCGATCCCTACGTCAAGCGCTTTCTCGGGACACTGTCGGCCGGGGCGGCTCGCAAGACCGGCGATTTGTCCGTTGAGGAGCGGCGCGCGAGCTTCTCCCGTCTGCTCACGCTCGGGGGCGAGCCGCCCCCGATCGGATTGGTCGAGGAGCGGCAGATCCCCGGCCCGGCAGGTGTATTGCGCATCCGGCTGTACCGTCCGGGTCCCGACACGCCGGAGGCGACTCCCGGTCTGGTCTTCTTCCATGGCGGTGGCCTCGTGGCCGGTGGCCTTGAGACCCACGATGGCATCTGCCGGACGCTGGCCGCGGTGAGCGGCTGCACCATCTTCTCGGTGGATTACCGCCTGGCCCCCGAGGCACGCTTCCCAGCGGCTCTGGAGGACGCCTGTGCGGTCACCCGCTGGGTCATCGCCCAGGCCTCGCAGCTCGGGCTCGATCCAGCGCGCCTGGGGGTGGGGGGGGAGTCGGCTGGGGGGACCCTGGCCGCGGCGGTGTGCCAGGCGCTGCGTGCCACGGGAGAGCCCGGGATCGCTTGGCAGGTGCTGCTGTGCCCCATACTCGATTACCGGGCCCAGAACGCCTCCCGAGAGGAGTTCGCCGAGGGGTTCCTGCTGGATCAGGGTACCCTCGAGCACGACCTGCGGCACGCTCTGGCCGGCTCGATCAGCGCGGACGACCCCCGGATCTCGCCCCTGAAGGGCGCGGATCTCGCCGGCTTGCCGCCGGCCTGCATCCACACGGCTGAATGCGATCCGCTGCGCGATGAGGGCCGCTTGTACGCCGATCGTCTGCAGTCGGCAGGGGTCCCGGTACGGTATTACTGCCACGCGGGTATGATCCATTTGTTCTACGGACTGGGCGCGGTGATTCCGAGCGTGACGGCGGCCTACCGCACGATCGGCGCCGACATCCGGGCCCTCTACGGTTGAAAGAGCGATGACACGAGCATCTGATACGGATCGCGCCTCGATGCAGGGTCTGCTGGAGGCGCTCTATGCCGCCCGTGCGGGCGGGGAGTTGGAGCGCTTGAGCGGTTTGTTCGGCGAGTCGGCGCACTTCAGGATCAGCGGCTCCGGCGACGGCAAGCCGATTACGCTTGCGGCCGAGGGCGCGAGCCAGATCCGTGCCTGGCTTGCGGTGCTACTGAAGTCGTTCAGCATCTCGCGGTACGAAGTGCTGGCCACGGTCATCGAGGGCTCCCGAGCGGCCGTGCACTGGCGCGCCACGATCCATTCCCGGATCACCGGGGCGGGTGTGGTCACGGAACTGATGGATCATGTCGAAGTCCGCGCCGGGCGGATTGTCTCGTACGTCGAGTTCTTCGTGCCCCGGTGACGGGGCGAGCCTCCCGGTGGCGAGGCGGGACAGCGCTGGATCGCATCGCGGCGGATGCCATTGATTCGGCACATGGATTCTTGACGGGCGGCACACACTCGAATTCAGCGGCCCGGTACCCTTAACATAAGCGCGGCGCGGGATGTGCCGATAGCAACAACGCGACGAGGAGTTTTGTGCATGAACGTGCGATCAACCATCACCAGCATGTTCGAGACGGTGGCTCGGGAGCAGCAGCGCCAGCTCGCCGCGCTCAGCGATGATCTGAAACTGCTGGAAAGCGGTCTGGATTCGCTCAGTTTCGCGCTGATCGTGGCCCGCCTGGAGGACACGCTCGGCTACGACCCGTTCGAGAGTGCGGAGAGTTTTCCGGTCACCTTCGGCGATTTCGTTCGACTCTACGAGTCGTCTCACCCCTAGCCATGACGCTCTGGGAATCGCTTGTCCGCAGTGACGGGCGACCGTCCGGAGCGTTGAGTGACGCGGCGCGGACGGTCCGCTTGGCGGACCTCGCCGAGGGATCATTCCTGTCCGAACCGCGCGAGACGCTGCGCAACCGGTCGGTCGTGCTGGCCATCCGCGACCCGCTGACCGCGGCGCTGACGATGGTCGAGCTCGACGGTGTCGTGCGGCGGATGGTGCTGTGCCCGGCGGGCGTCGCATCCGAGCACATGCCCCATGTGGCGCGAACGGCCGATGCGGACGCCTGGGTCAGTGACGCGGCCGGCGAGCCGCCGAGCATCCCCGTCGAAGTCCGGATGGACGCCGGCCGCGAGCTGCGGTCCTGCGCGCCGGATCGGCGGGCGTCCCGGGAGACGGAATGGGTGCTGCTCACGTCCGGAACCACTGGTGCCCCGAAGCTGGTGTTGCATACCCTTGCGAGCCTGATCAGTGCATTTGCCGGGCGGCCCGAGGAACTCTCTCCAGGACGCGTGTGGAGCACGTTCTATGACGTGCGCCGGTATGGGGGGCTGCAGATTCTGCTGCGCGCGCTGCTGGCCGGATCGCTCGTGCTGCCGGATCCCGAGGAATCGATCCCCGCATTCCTCGGCCGGGTCGCGGTCGCCGGCGTGACGCACATCTCGGGTACTCCGTCCCATTGGCGCAAGGCGCTGATGACCGGCGCGGCGGAGACGATCGCGCCTGCCTACGTGCGACTCTCGGGTGAGATTGCCGATCAGAGCATCCTGGACGCGCTGCGGGCTGCGTTTCCCCGGGCTGTCATTGCGCATGCGTTCGCATCGACCGAGGCGGGCGTAGCATTTGAGGTGCAGGATGGTCAGGCGGGATTTCCTGAGGCATTGACGGCCCGGCCCGAGCACGGCGTGGAGCTTGACGTCAGTCGCGGCACGCTGCGGATCCGCTCACCGGGAAACGCGCAGCGTTATCTGGGCGACAGCCCGGCGCTGAAGGATGAGGACGGTTTCGTGAATACCGGCGATCGCCTCGAGCTGCGCGATGGCCGCTTTTTCTTCATGGGCCGCACGGGCGGCGTCATCAACGTGGGGGGGCTGAAAGTGCACCCCGAGGAGGTCGAGGCGGTGATCAATGCCCATCCAGCTGTGCGCATGTCCCTGGTCCGCGCCCGACGCAATCCGATCACCGGAGCGATCGTGACCGCGGACATCGTCCTCGAGCGTCCCGAGACGGACACCCGCTCCGCCGAGAGCGAGGCACTGCGGGAAAATATTCTCGAGTCGTGCCGCAGGGTGCTGGCGTCCTACAAGGTGCCGGCGATGATCCGCTTCGTGCCATCCCTCGACGTATCGCCCTCCGGCAAGCTGGTGCGCCGCGATGCGTAACGTTCTCGTGACGGGAGGGACCCGGGGCATCGGTCTCGCGATCGTCGAGCGCCTGGCAGCCCAGGGCTTTCGGGTGATCGCACTCGCGCGCTCCGAGAGCGCACCGCTGCGTCAAGCCATGGCAGCACACCCGGACAGCATCGTGTTTGTGGCGGGGGATCTGTCGGACACCGCATCGATCGGCGCGCTCGTCGCCCGGCTGCGCAAGGAGGTCGGCCCCATCTATGGGCTGGTGAACAACGCAGGCCTCGGCTCCGGCGGGCTGCTCTCGATGATGCGGGATGCGGACATCGAAGCGCTGCTGAAGGTTAATGTGCTGGCGCCACTGATTCTCACCAAGCACGTGGTGCGCTCGATGATGAGTGCGGGCACCGGCCGCATCGTGAACATCAGCAGTATTGTGGCGACGAACGGCATGAAGGGCTTGTCGGCCTATTCGGCCACCAAGGCGGCGCTCGAGGGCATGACCCGCTCCCTCGCCCGCGAGGTGGGGCCGCTCGGCATTACGGTCAATGCCGTCGCGCCGGGCTTCGTGGATACCGCGATGACACAGGAACTCGATGAGATCAATCGGGAGCGGCTCGTAAAGCGCAGCGCATTACGGCGCATGGCCGAACCCGGCGATATCGCCCACGCCGTCGAGTATTTGCTCAGTGAGGCCGCACGGAACGTCACCGGCATCACGCTCACCGTCGACGCCGGCAATACGGCCTGAGGTTCTCATGAAACCAGAAACCATCGCACTGCACGGCGGCTTCGATTCCGACCCGACCACCAAGGCCGTCGCGGTTCCGATCTACCAGACCGTCGCCTATTCGTTCGACAGCGCCGCGCATGGCGCGGCGCTGTTCGATCTGGAAGTTCCGGGCTTCCGCTACACGCGCATCGGTAACCCCACCACGAACGTGCTGGAGACGCGCATGGCGGAACTCGAGGGCGGCGTGGATGCGATCTGCGTGAGCTCGGGCCAGGCAGCGCTGAATTTCTCCATCCTCGCGGTGACCGAGGCCGGTCGCAATATCGTGTCGGTACCGCAGCTCTACGGCACGACCCATACGCTCTTTGCGCATATCCTCCCGAAGCTCGGCATCCGCACGAAATTTGCAAAGGACGATCGGCCGGAGTCGCTGGCGGCGCTCATCGACGCCGATACGCGGGCCGTGTACTGCGAGATGGTGGGTAATCCGGCGGGCAATGTCTGCGACCTCGAGGCGCTGGCCGACGTGGCCCATCGGGCGGGGGTGCCGCTCATCGTCGACAATACCGTCCCGACTCCGATTCTGGTGCGCCCGTTCGAATTCGGCGCGGACATCGTGATTCATTCCCTCACCAAGTTCCTGGGCGGGCACGGCACGACGCTGGGCGGCGTCATCATCGACAGCGGCAATTTTCCGTGGATGGAGCATGCGGCCCGCTTTCCGATGCTGACGACGCCGGATGAGTCCTACCATGGTCTCGTTTATGCCGAACACTACGGGCGGGCGGCCTACATCGGGCGCTGTCGCAGCGTGTTCCAGCGCACCATGGGAGCGGTGCTCTCGCCGCTCAGCTCCTTCCTCCTGCTGCAGGGCATCGAGACGGTGGCGCTGCGCATGGAGCGCCATGTCGAGAATGCGCGGCGGGTCGCGGAATTCCTCAGAGCCGATCCCCGCGTCGCCTCGGTGAGCTATGCGGGTTTTGACGACAGTCCCTACTACCCGCTGGTCCAGAAATACCTCAAGGGCCGGACGTGCTCGCTGCTCACCTTTGCGCTCAAGGGCGGATATGACGAGGGCACGCGCTTTTACGACGCTCTGAAGCTCTTCAAGCGCCTGGTCAATCTGGGCGATGCAAAGTCGCTGGCCTGCCATCCGGCCTCGACGACCCATCGGCAGATGTCGCGCGAGGAGCAGCGCCTGGCCGGCATCGGGCCGGAGACGATGCGCCTCAGCGTCGGCATCGAGCACATCGACGACATCCTCGCCGATCTCGATCAGGCCCTGGCGGCGGCCGTCGGGCATTAAGAGGCTCCTGGCATCGGACATGACGAACGAAGCGATTCCACCTCCGGTCCCCGCCTTGTTTCCCCCGCGCGAGCAGCGCGAGCGGGTGGATGACTACCTGACCCGGGCGCTGGCGGACGTCACCCAGCGGGTCAAAGCAGGCCCCGTCATGCCGGACATCGACATGGCGCGGTTCCGCGAGGCATTGGGTGCGTTTGATTTCAGGGAGCCGAAGCCCCTGGAGCCGCTCCTTGAGTGGGTGATCGATTGCATGGAGCACGGCACCGTGCACATGACCCATCCGCGCTACTTTGGATTGTTCAATCCGGCACCAACCTTCCCGTCCGAATGCGCCGATCGTATCGCGGGATGCTTCAATCCACAGCTGGCCAGTTCGGGCTCCTCGCCGGTGCCGGTGGCGATCGAGGCGCATGTCATCCGCGCCATTGCGCGGCGCGCAGGATTGCCCGGGGGGGCCGGAGGACATTTCACGACGAGCGGCTCGGAGGCGAACTACACGGCACTGGTTTGTGCGCTCACACGGGCCAATCCCCGATTTGCCACAGAGGGGGTCCGGGCCTTCGCGGGGCCGGCGGTGATGTACACATCGAAGGAGTGTCAGCCAGCCTGGCACAAGATTGCCCACCAGGCGGGTATCGGACGTCAGTCGCTGCGGCTGGTCGATACGGATGGCACCGGCCGAATGGACGCCACCAAGCTTTCGGCGATGGTGGAGGACGACCTTCGCGACGGGGCGGTTCCGGTGCTGATTTCGCCGACCGCCGGCACGACCGGCGCGGGAATGGTGGATCCCCTCGAAGCGTGTGCACGAATTGCGCGAGAACATGGAATCTGGTGTCACGTCGATGCCGCGTGGGGTGGGGCGGCGCTGTGCTCCGACCGGCTGAAGGGGGAACTGGCCGGGATCGAGCAGGCCGATTCGGTCACCATTGATGCGCACAAGTGGTTCGCCACGACCATGGGTTGCGGCATGTTCATCGCGCGCGAGCCCTCGGTGCTGAACGAGGCGTTCGGGGTTGGCGCGGATTTCATGCCGTCGACGGCGTCGAGCATCGACCCCTACCTGAACTCAGTGCAATGGTCACGGCGCTTCATGGGGTTAAGGCTCTTCTTGGCACTGGGCACGGCCGGCTGGGCAGGGTATGGCACTCATGTCGAGCGTGCAGTCAAAGTGATTGATCAGTTGAAGCTCACGCTAACGCATCTCGGCTGGACCGCGGCCAATCAATCACACCTGGCTGTGCTTTGTCTGATACCGCCTCCAGAATCACTGCCCGTTCGAGAGATTGTGCGGCGCTTACTGGACTCGGGTCACGCGTGGGCAGCTGCAGCAACCTTCGAGGGGCGATCCGTGACTCGAGTTTGCGTGACGCACGGAGAGACGAGCGTTGAAGACGTTAGCGAATTGGCGGTAGCCCTTCAGCAGGCACGGGCCCTGTCGCGATGAAATTCGGTGCGCCGCTGCCATCACCTGCGGGGCGCGCCAGAACTGATGCATCAATCTAGGTGCAGCAGCTTTCGATTGTCATAAGGTCGCGCGATGATCCGTGCGGGATTGCCAAGGCACAGCGAGTTCTCGGGGACATTCCGTCGAACAATCGCTGCAGCGCTGATTGTGCTGCCCGAGCCGATCGATACCGAACCCAGAACCTGAGCATGCGCCCCGATCCAGACTCGATCCCCGATCGTAGGGCCGTCGCAGCCACCATTTGGCAGGATGTGCGTCGATTGGCCAATCGCGCAGTGTGCGCCCAACCTGCAGCGGCTAAGGTGAATGTTTCCAAAATGGCCAATGTAGAGACCCGGTCCAATGTCGGCGGAAAGATCAATACGAATGCCGAGGCCATAGCGCACATAAATACGCAATGGTAAATAAAGTAACCAGCCGACCCACACAAGGGGAATGAGCCACCACGTTCGAGTCGCGCGCTGCAAGTACTTTCCGAATCTGAAGACTGCGCTCGCTTGAACTCCATAATTTCTGAAAAGCACGCCGATCATCTTTCCGTGAGATGCGGAGTGGTCATGCACATACCGGTAGAGATCGGCGTAGAAATCTCTGCGCATTAGTGGTTGAAGTACTCGCAACTCGGAACGGTGGATGAGAATCTGAGAACGGTATTGTCAAAATTATCTGCAATAACGCGGGCCGGATTGCCTCCAACTAGCGCGCCTGGCCGGACACTGAACGTGATGAGTGAGTCGGGCATCACTGTGGCGCCGTCTCCGATTGTCAGGGAACCTGCGATGACGCAGTTTGGACCAATCCATACATTGCGGCCCACAGTCGGTCGACCTGATTTGCCGTCAGCGACCGCGTCTCCCAGAGTGCAGTGGTCATGAATAACAGAGCCGGATCCGATTTCATGCGCACCGCAGATGATGTGGCCACCCTTTGATAAGTAGACATTCTGGCCGAGATGGCACTCTGCCTGGAATTCAGATTTTGCGCCTATTGCGACCAGATATTCACCAATCGGTTGAATCAATCTCGCTAGTCGTTTGGAGACGCCGGGACGTGCGGATGAGCATCGAGAAAAGCTTGTGACGCGATGATTCTCAAGTGTCCAAAACCCTCGATTGAATGCGGCGAACCACAGAAGTACAAATGTATTTGGGGCTTGGTTCGCGTGCTCGACCCGGTAATAGTGTCGGGCATCGCAGAGTAGCTGTGTAATCACTGGGTGGGAGGCGAATTTAATCGAAGTCAAAGTGACATCGCCTAAGTCGGCGGCGCTGGAGTTGGTGTTGAGACGCTCTCATCTTCTGATGTTCAACAGACAATAAGTCAAAGAAATGAATCTGCGCGAGAATTTCAATGATTTCTAGCGCCATCTTACGATGTTCATGAGGTAATCGCTGTCCTCATTGTTTCCAGAAAAAATTGGCAATTAGCTCATGCTAAGACTCTTCGCGACAAGGTGCGACGCGTGCTTTGCGCCGTACATAAATCGCATGATCGGACCGAATGCCGGCGCGCTGGTGATGCCGATGAAGTACAACCCCGGAACGGATGTTTCGAAGGTGTTGGTGAGGGCCGGGATTCCAGCATCTTCCCGGACGATGTCCCTCTTCAGTTGTGGGTCAAGGTAATCCAGGCGATCGATATCGACCTTGAATCCCGTTGCTGCAATGACATGGTCGGTGAGCACCTCGGAAGTGTCATTTACCGAGGTCACGCTCAGTTGCACTCTGTCGTTTGTCTTTGTCACTGCTGAAACTGTTGAACTGAGATGGATCTCGATCTGTCCATCGACGCGATCTTTAAGCCACCAGGATCCGCCAGGACCGTAAGTGTCCGCCACGTAGGGATGGCGCTTTTTCGGCGAGAAGAGGTGGAATACCCGCGGCAACTCTGCGATCGCCAGCGATTGCCAGCCGCGCGCCACAGCAGCTTCCGGATTTCTCAGTCGTTCGATGACGGATCGATTTCGTGACGGTTCATTCCACCATTCAATACGGCGTTCACGCACGATGAGTCGAACGTGTGCGCCCGCTTCGTGGAGGATAGCGGCAGTCTCCAGCGCCGATTGACCGGCGCCGACAATGGTGACGTCGCGATTGGCGTAGTGCGCGACGTCAGCCATTGTGGAGCTGTGAACGACTTCGGGCGTCGATAGTTCGGACAGTTGTCGGGGCATGACTGCGTACGCCATGTGGCCGGTCGCGAGCACCACGCGCCGAGCAGTCGCCTGCTCGCCGTTCGCGAAGCCAAGGTAGAAGCCGCCACGAGGCCTGGGCCGTATCGTTGTCACGCGCACATCCTGCGGTTCTGTGCCGGTGCTGCGGCGGAACCAATCCGCGTACTGAAGAAATAGCGCCAAGCTCAGCGGTTTGCCGACACGCTCATACGAGATACGCGAGTCCTGGCAGTAGCGCTGAAAGGTGTATCGCCGATCTGGATCCCACAGGTTTGAGGCGAAGGGCTCGGATTTCAGAATCATGCCTTCGGGCATGAACTTGCGCCAGCTCTCCATGGGGCTGCCGTAGATTTGGTAAGGACTCCCCTTCGCCCGCAGATGTGCGGCAAGGGACAGTCCGTACGGACCCGCGCCGATAATGGCAGTGTCAAGATCGGTGCTCACGACATCCCCTGATTTACTTTGAAAACTGTTCGCTGAAAGCGCCGAAGTCTGCGCGAGATTCGGCGGAGTCCCTGGTGGTGTAAATAGTAATACACGCCCGGCAGCGGGTCATCCCAGCGAAAGTGAGCATCTACCAGGCGCAGATTCTCTTGGAAGCCGATGGGGAGCTTGAATTGGAAGTCTGCGCGCCAGGCCGGTATGCGCCGCATGGGCACGGTCGGTTCGCTGGGCGGTTCGACTCCGAGGGCAATCCAGTATGCGAGCACGGGGAGATTGACCCCCGAAAGTGCAGCGATTTCCTCTTGCCAATCCGTTCGGCCGACCGTTGGCTCGACCATCAGAAATCGTCCATTGCGCACGTCGCGCTTGAATTCCAAGCTGCCGAGACCGCGGTATTGCACACTCTTGAGGAATCGTCGAGTCTCGCGTTCGAGTGCGTCAGCGAACTCGGGGGCGGGAATACAGATCGCAGTCGAGCCGACGCCGGGGGGGGTGCTCTGGAGCTTTCGGCCGGAGAAGAATGCCGCTGGCGTTCCGTCGCTGCGTGCACAGAAAAACGTGAAGAAAATTTCCGAGTCGGGCCCCTCAATCCACTCCTGGACGATTACGGCGGGAACCTGATTCAGCATCTCCTGCACCAGCGCACGCGCGTGCTCAAGTGTCTCGGCTCGAACAGCTCGGTCCGCTGTACCCGCGTTCACGCGACCTTTGTCGGCAGGTTTGATGATGACGGGCGGCTGAAGCAAGTTGAGTTTTTCTAAATCGTCGCGGGTTCGAATAGCGCAACTGCGCGGAACGGCAAATCCTTCCCGGGCAGCGAGCGCGTCAAAGGCGAGCTTATCCGAGAGCGCTTCGACGACCTCCGGGGTGGGCATCTCGACCCGATAATAATGCTCGAGGCGTGCACGCTGTGCCGACACGGTGTGAACGCTCGCGTCCTGCGTCAAGATCAGCACTGGGCGGTCGTGCAAGCGCTCTGCGAGCGCCAGCAGTGCATCGATCAACTCTTCCCCCTGCAGGCTCCTGGCGCGCACGAATGTGGCATGGCGTGACCAGGCCGTTGGGCAGTTGCGGCTGGTGCTCATCACATGTGTCGGAATGCGGCTACGTGCGAGACTGCGCACGACGCCGAGAGCGTTGAGGTTCCCGCCGACGACAACGACAGGGATTTCAGGGTGCATGCACTGTGATCAGAGTATGTGGAGCGTTCTTAATCGATGTTGAGGAAGCTCGCGACGCGAGGGTGCGCTGAGGTATGTTCGCTGGCGCTGTGGTTTGCTCATTGCCTGCGCTGTACCAGGCGTAAGAGTCGTTTGTCCGGCCGAACAGCTGGGTTGGGTGCGCATGCTCGAAGAGCGGGGTGGGCCGTCATGTCTTCGATCTGGCGTGGTCTCGTTGGTACTGCGACACGGCCTAAAGCCCGCCATCCACGGCATCCGCCGGAAACACGTGCTTGATGTCGTAGATCACATGATTCTTGCGGCAGAGCTTGCGCACGGCATCCGTTCCAAGCTGCGTGAACTCCCGGTGGGCTACGGCGACCACCGCTGCTTCGTAGGCGCTCTTGTTCAGTGTGCGGGTGAGCTTGATCCCGTATTCGTGCTTGCAGTCTTCCGCGTCGGCCCAGGGATCGTAGACGTCGATCCGGGCGCCGTACTTCTCGAGCTCGTGGATGACGTCGATCACCTTGGAGTTGCGGATGTCTGGGCAGTTCTCCTTGAAGGTGATGCCGAGGACCAGGATGCGCGCATCCTTGACGTGGATGCGCTTGCGGGTCATGAGCTTGATGATCTCGCCGGCGACGTAGATCGGCATGTTGTCGTTTAGGCGCCGTCCTGCGAGGATCATCTCTGGGTGATAGCCAATTTCCTGTGCCTTGTGCGTCAGATAGTAGGGGTCGACCCCGATGCAGTGCCCACCGACCAATCCGGGCCGGAAGGGCAGGAAGTTCCACTTCGAGCCGGCTGCCTGTAGGACTTCTTCGGTGTCGATGCCGAGGCGGGCGAAGATGAGGGCGAGCTCATTGATGAGCGCGATGTTCACGTCGCGCTGGGTGTTCTCGATGACTTTCGCTGCCTCGGCCACCTTGATGCTGGAGGCGCGGTGCGTGCCCGCCGTGATGATGCAGCGGTAGAGCGCATCGACGAACTCGGCCGCCGCCGGCGTGGAGCCCGAGGTGACCTTCTTGATGGTGGTGAGGCGGTGTTCCTTGTCGCCCGGATTGATGCGCTCGGGGCTGTAGCCGATGAAGAACTGCCGGTTGAACTTCAGTCCCGATTCGCGTTCCAGGATCGGGACGCAGACTTCTTCGCTGCAGCCCGGGTAGACGGTGGATTCGTAGATCACCACGTCGCCCTTTTTCAGGACTTTCC
>JAKBCR010000110.1 GCA_021807675.1 Pseudomonadota bacterium | reverse complement strand
GATCCAGCGTTTCTTAAACAGGAGAGCCCGCGATGCGCTTCAAAGCCTTCTGTCAAGCGGTGGCCGCGGCCGCAGTCATGCTCGGGGCGCTGCCTGCGCTGGCGGCGCCGCAGGCGGGCGTCGAGGCTGTCTGGACGCCTCGTCAGGTGACCTTCATCTATCAGGGCTTCACGACCCACTATTCCTGTGATGGCCTTCGCGACAAGGTCCGGGAGATGCTCTCGAGCCTCGGTGCCCGTGACCTCAAAGTCCGCCCGCAGGGGTGTACCAGACTGGTCGGCGTGGAGCTCTTCCCCGGTGTGAGGGTGACCATGCAGGTGCTCGTCCCGGCGTCGTCTGAGCAGGGCAAGAAGGTCGGTCCGGTGGTCGCGGCGCACTGGCAGAACGTCGTGCTCATGCCACGCAACGGCAGCGTCGAGGAGCAGGGCAATTGCGAGCTGGTCGAGCAGTTCAAGGAGACTTTCCTGCCGCTCTTCACCACCCGCGACATCAGCTACCAGTCCAACTGCATCCCGCATCAGATCACCCTCGGCACGCATCTCAGCGCCGAGGTGCTGAAGCCCGATGCCGAGCCGGCCCGAAGTCGCTGATCTGTCCGGCCGAGGCGCCCGGGTCTCGACGCACGAGCGAGAGGATCCGCTTGATGCGTCGCGAATGGGCTCGAAGCCAGGGCTTGAGTACCCGCCCCCGTGAGTGTGCGTTGCTCTGGCATCGAGTACTCTAATGCTTGCGCCTCGACGGGAAAGCCCGTAAGAACACCCAGGCGGCACTTTCGAAGGCAAGTCCGTGTCGGGTCACCCTCCGGGCCGAAGGAGACGATGATGAGCTATTACATTGCGAAGACCGTTTCGATGCCATTTGATGCGGCGGTGGCAGAGGTGACCGAGAGGCTCAAGGAGCAGCAATTCGGGGTGCTGTCCGACATCGATGTTCAGGCGACGCTCAAGGCGAAAATCGGCGTCGAATTCCCGAAGTACCGCATCCTCGGCGCCTGCAACCCGCGGCTTGCGCACGAGGCGCTCAGGATGGAGGCCAGGCTGGGTGTGCTGCTGCCCTGTAACGTCATTGTGCGCGAGGCGGGTGACGGGACGGTCGAGATCGCAGGCGTCGATCCGGTGGCGAGCCTGGAGCGCACGGGAAACGAAGCCTTGCGAGCGACCGCCGAGCAGGTCCGCGAGCGGCTCTCTGCCGCGATCATGCGCGTCGGCATCTCGTGATGCGCCGGTATGCGTACGTTGGCGTGTACGCTGCTGCAGCGCCCGGTGGCCCGGTGGCTCACCTCCGGTAGCGCGACCAGGCGAGGAGTGAGAGGGCGGCTGCTGCGAGGCTGAGCGAGAGGAACTTCGTCGCCGCGCCGCCATGCAGCGTCATGTCCGAATACAAGCTGCGCTCGAGCGCACGCTCGTGGAGCTGCGCTCACCGCCCTGGCCTGGTGTGAAGAGATTGTGCGTCGGCCTGCGCTTGCGGTCGCCGGGTAGGGATGCCTCGTTGGTGAGCGAGGTTATGACCGGGCTCCCTGAGGGCCGCTCCGACGAAGATCGAGGGCGTACCGGGTAACGGACCCTGCCGCCACCGACGGCCCGCGGTACGGCCTCTCTCAGCTCGGAACTCTCAGCGGCCGTGCCCGCTCGCGCTCCAGTCGGGCCGCGTTGGCGCGCACTCGCAAAAGGTCGCGCCTGGCGAGCAGGCCCGCGAGCTTGCCGGTCGCACGATCGACGACCGGCACGCGGCCGACATCGGCGGCGGCCATGCGATCGGCCAGATGTCCGATCAGCTCATCCGCGTAGCCCACGAAAACCTCGCCGACTTCCGGCCGCTCTCCGAGCGTCTGATCCCTTGGCCAGCCCTCGCGCGACCAACGCAGTACGTCGGAGCGTGAGGCCATGCCGACGACGCGCCCGGTGTCGTCCACGACGGGGTAGCTCTTGTGGCGCTTGATTTCATTCTCGGTAGCAAAGAATGCGAGCACATCCGCGGTCGACATGCTTGCCGGTAGCGTGTGCACGGGGCGTGTCATGATCTCGCTGACCCGCATCACCTCGAACGGGTCGACAGTGTACTCGTAGGTCAGATGCCGGCCGCGCCGCGCGAGCCGCTCCGTCAGGATGGAGCGGCGCATGAGCAGCACCGTGACGGCAAATGAAGCAACGCACGTCACGAGCACCGCTGGCATGACCCGCACATCGCCGGTCAGCTCGATAGCGAACACCGTTGCCGTCAAGGGGCAGCGCAGTGTCCCACCCAGCACCGCCGCCATCGCGAGGAGTGCCCAGAAGCCGGCATCGCCGAACGGCAGGATGTGAGCTTCGAGAGCGCCCACGGCGCCGCCCATCATCAGAAGCGGCGCCAGCGTGCCGCCTGAAGTGCCGGAGGACAGTGCGACGACCCAGATGATGGCTTTGACGATGAGGAGGGCTAGGGCAGCATGCAGCAGCACCGTGCCATTGATGAGCGCGCCGATGTTGTCGTAACCGACACCCAGAGCGGCCGGATCGATCAGTCCGCCGATTCCGACCACGATTCCGGCGAGCGCCGGCCACCACATCCAGTGGATCGGCAGCTTCTCGAAGAGCTCCTCGAACCAGTAGAACGCACTCGTGGTGATGGCCGATTGCAGCCCGGCGACGAGGCCGACGCCGGCACAGAGGGCGAGCCCCCACCATGGCATGGGGGGGATACCAGCGTGCGGAAACAGCGGCCACGGGCCCACCAGCCAGGGCCGCCACGCGATCGCGACGATGACGGAAACGACCACGGGCACGAAGCTTCGCGGCTTCCACTCGAAGAGCATGACCTCGATGGCCAGGAGGACCGCCGCGACCGGGGTGCCGAAGATGGCCGTCATGCCGGCGGCGGCACCGGCGACGAGCAGTGTCTTGCGCTCCGCGGAGCTCAAGTGAAAGAACTGTGCGAAGAGCGATCCGAGCGCCCCGCCGGTCATGATGATCGGGCCTTCCGCGCCGAAGGGGCCGCCGGTGCCGATCGCGATCGCGGAGGAGAGGGGCTTCAACACCGCGACCCTGGGCTGGATGCGGCTCTGACCGATCAGGATGGCCTCGAGCGCCTCGGGAATTCCGTGTCCGCGGATCTTGTCCGAGCCGTAGCGGGCCATGAGGCCCACGATGATGCCGCCGACGATGGGTATGAGAATCGAGCTCGGCTCGAGCCTGGCATGGCTGAGATAAGTAGTCGCCGTCGAGATGACGTGGAAATAGGCGATGTTCGTGACGAGCGCAATCAACTTCAGGAGCACCCAGGCCGCGGCGGCGCCGAAGCTGCCGGTGACGAGCGCCATCGCGGACAGGACGAGCAGGCGCCGGTCGGCGGTGAAGTCGCGCAGAGTGTCGTGCGCCCCGCGCGTGGAAACAGAGCTCTTCATGCTTCTCCGATTGGAAGGGCCCCGGCGGGGCGCGCAATGTAGATCGCAATACGATATTATTCTCCATGAGAACGCCGATGTCCGCCACCCCCAAAAGGCAGAGCCCGCGGGCCGCACCCGGCCATGAGCTCGCGCCTCACGATTACGAGATCCTCGCGGAGTTTCGCTATCTGTTGACCAGACCGCGCGGCAAGCCTCGCCCTTCAGGGCGAGGAAGGATAGCGCGACGGCGAGGCGGCTCGATGCCGCGGCAGCCGTCTGCACTGGAGTCTTCTGCTGTTCGACTTGCTGGCGAACCATGTGGGTGCGCATGGCCCTGCTCGCCGCCCATTTCGAACAGCGTTGTTTCGCGGTCATGTTAGACGTGGCCCAGGGTGTCTAGGAGAGCGTCGATGGTTGGCGTGATGGATGCACGGCAATGGCACTCGGCGGGAAACACCAAACGGACATGGAAGACGCAGTGTTATGCCGAATACCGCTGTCATGCCCGGTAGACCAATGTTATGATGTCATCATGGAGCGGTTGGCAGCCTACAGGTTCGAGCTGTGCCCGGACGGGGCGCAGCGGCGAGGGATGCGGCGGTTCGCAGGCTCCTGCCGCTATGTGTACAACCGGGCGCTTGCCTCGCAGAAGGAGCGTTACAAGCAGGGAGAAAAGAAGCTCGGCTGGGTCAGGCTGCGCCTGTCGCGGGAGGCCACGCGATGGTGTGCATGGAGGACCTGCAGGTACGGAACATGTCCAGGTCCGCGGCCGGCAGCGCCGGTGCTCCGGGCAGAAACGTTCGGGCCAAATCGGCTCTGAGCCGCTCGATCCTCGATCAGGGGTGGTTCGAGTTCCGCCGGCAGCTCGAGTATAAGCTGGCGTGGAACGGGGGCCTGCTCATCCTGGTGCCGCCGCACCACAGCAGCCGGGAGTGTCCGGTGTGCGGGCACACGGAGGCGGGGAACCGAAGAACGCAGGCTCGGTTCTGCTGCCTCGAGTGCGGATACTCGGAGCACGCCGATCGGGTTGGGGCGATCAATGTTTTGGCGGGGGCGCCGCGTGGCAGCCTGTGGATAGACTTCGCCCGCTCGAGGGGCGTCGGCCCAGGAACCCGCCGAAGCGAATCCGGAGAGCGCTCATGCGGAGCTCCGGCGCCGTAGGAATCTCCGGCCTTCAGGCCGGGGAGGATGTCACGCGCTTCTCGGCGTTCAGCGAGCAGGCGGCGCATGCGGCGGGCCTCGCACCGCGCCAGCACCAGGCGCTGCTCACAATCAAGGGTTACCCGGGCGGTGGGGAGGTTGCCATCGGCGATCTGGCGCAGCGGCGGGGCGGCCCGCACGCGTGTCAGTAGTTGCCCTTTAGTCGCGCGACGGAATCTCGATGCCGCGCTGCTCCGCGACGATGCGGAACTCGTCCGCGATGTGCGCGGGCACGTCGTAGCCGCGGGCCGCGTCGCGAATCTTCTCCCAGCCGCTCGCCACCGCATCGGCATCGAGCGGTGCATCATCGGCGATGCCACGGGTCACCCCCACGAAGACCCGCCCGATTCGCCCGCCGCAAGCGGAATAGATTCCGTGGTGAGTGCTGCAGGCGTCGCTTGCGAGAAACGTGACCAGACCCGCCGTGTAGCTCGGATCGAAATGCCGGCCGAGGGCCGCACTCCAGGGATTCTCCCCGAGATCGTTCGGTTTGAAGTTGGCGGTCATGCGGCTCATGGCATTCGGCATCACCGCATTGCAGAGGATGCCGTGGGGCTTGCCGGCCTCGGCCAGTCCATGCATCAGCCCCATCACGGCACCCTTGGCCGCTCCGTAGGCGGTGAGCTTCGCGTTGCCGAGCATTCCCGCCGAGGAGGTCGTGAAGACCACCCGGCCATACCCGTGTTGCTTCATCTGTGGCCAGGCAGCCTGGATGACGTTCCAGGAGCCGCCGACGTGGACCGCGAGCAGCGCATTGAGATCCTCCATGCCGAGGGTCTCGAAATCCCCGTAGCGCATCGTGCCGGCATTGGCGATGACCGCATCGACGCGCCCGAAGTGATCGAGCGCGGCTTGCACGATGTGGCGCGCACCTTCCGGGGTCGCTACGCTATCGTAGCTCGCGACCGCCGTGCCACCTGCCCCGCGGATCTCTTCGACCACCCGATCGGCATACTGGGTCGAGGTCTCACCTGCCTCGCCCGTCGTCGAGCCGCCAAGGTCGTTGACGATCACCGCCCCGCCGCGCCGGGCGATCTCCAGGCTGTAGGCGCGACCGAGCCCGCCGCCCGCGCCGGTCACGATGACAGAGCGCCCTTTGAACGAGATTCGTCCCATCGCTGTGCTCCCCTCGGGCAGTGGCCCGTTATCTGCGTCGTGCGGGCTGCAGCTCGCTCGGCACGCCGACGCCCGCAGCCGCTTTCGTCGCCTCGCGCAGCACCTTTTCCAGCACCGCCAGATACTCCAGGAACCGGACGCGCCCCAGCGCGGAAAGGCGGCTGCGCGTGCAAGGCCGCCGTCCTTCATACCGCTTCTCGATCTCGAGGTAGTCGGCCTCCTCGAGCCCCTGAAGATGCCGGCTGAGATTCCCGTCGGTGAGGCCGCAGAGCGACTTCAATTCCGTAAAGCTGAGCCCGTCGGCATGCCCGGCGAGCACGGTCACGATGCTGAGCCGGGCCTTCTCGTGGAACATGCGATCGAGACCCTCGTAGGCATAGGGTGCCTCGACACGGTCAGATCTTCTCATCGCGCTCCACTCCGCCTCGAGACACGATGAGCGCCACGGCGCCCTGGCCGATGACGAGCGGCAGGCCCATGGCCCAGGGTGAGAGCGAGCCCACCCGTCCGGCCAGTCCGAGGACGAAGGTCCCGCAGAGGACATACCAGACGGCAACCCAGACGAGCGCGCGCGGTACGATGGGCAGCAAGGTAAAGCCGAGCAGACCGATCAGGATCTGCCACAGCCCGGGAAGCAGCCAGACGGCCCCCGCCGCATACTTGGAGACTACGATGGTCAAGATCGCGCCCGTGGCAACGAACGGAATGACTGGCCGCAGCGCGGCGCTCAGCATGGTGTCGGCCATCGGGCCATGGAGCCGGCGTGCTCGCCAGAGCGTCTCGAGCCAGGCGATCGCGATCGCAGCGAGCGTCGTGGCTCCCCAGACTTGCACGTAACGCCCGGCAGTGTGCGCCAGTACGAGCGGCCAATTGGCCTGCGCTGCCGCAACCGCGAGAGCCAGAAGCGCAATCATCGCGTTCGCTTCAGGCGCAATGCCCCGAAAACGGGTGCTGGCAGCGAGTCGGGAGCGGATGTCCGCGATCTCGCACAGTGCTCGCTCGATGTCGTTCAGATTCGTGCCGCCCCAGGACTTTACGATGCAAAGTAGGGTACGACTCCCTGCATGCTCAGGTCAACTTCCCGGCGTGACTGGGTCGAGGCGGACGCCGGGATCCGCCTGGAAGGCATCTGCAATGATAGCCTGACGACATTCGGACCAGGGAAACGGACGAGCCACGTTGCCGCGATCTGCCAATCCATATTATTCCGGCCCGCCGAGCGATCATTTCGACGGCTTGCGCTTCTTCAACCCGGATCACGCGCTAACCGACCGCGGCTTTCGCGACCTTCTGCGCTGGAAGCTGAAGGAAAGAGCCGCCGCGTGGCCGCGCTCGATCCCGGTGCGGCAGACCGTGCCTGACGCCCGCGTGGCCGGACTGCGTGCGACCATCGTCGGCCATGCGAGCGTGCTCATTCAGGCGGGCGGCATCAATGTCCTGACCGACCCCGTATGGTCGGAAAGGGCGAGCCCGTTTCCATTCCTCGGCCCTCGGCGCGTCTGGGCCCCGGGGATCGCGTTCGAGGCACTCCCGCATATCGACGCCGTGTTACTCAGCCACAATCACTACGACCACATGGACGTGGCGACGCTCCGCCGACTCAACATGCAGCATCGTCCACTCCTGGTGGCGCCGCTCGGCAACGATGCGATCCTGCGCCGTGCGATTCCGGGTGCGCGGGTGGCAAGCGGCGACTGGTGGGCCCGAATCGACATCGGCAAGGGGGGCGAGGTGACGATCATGCCCGCGTATCATTGGTCGGCGCGCACGGGACGCGATCGGCGCATGGCGCTCTGGTGCGGATTCCTGCTGAGCACGGATGCCGGCAGCGCCTATTTCGCGGGGGATACGGGCTACGGCGACGGTCGCATTTTTCGCGAGATGCGGCGCCGGTTCGGCAGGCCCGAGCTGGCACTGATCCCCGTAGGCTCCTACGCCCCGCGTTGGTTCATGAGGGCGCAGCACACCGATCCGGGCGAAGCCGTGCAGATCCTCGAGGATCTCGAAGCCGTACGCGCGGTCGGAATTCACTGGGGGGTGTTCCAGCTCACCGACGAGCGCCGGGACGAGCCGCCGGAGCTGCTCCTGCAGGCTCTGGCGCGCCGGAGTATCGCCAAGGATCTATTTCCAGCCGGAGAGCCGGGGCTCAGTTACGAGCCTGCGGGAAGCGGGGGACGGGGCCGTTGAGAGGCGCAATCGCGCGTACTATGCGGGCGCGTCCATCGGACGACGCGCGCGTTCACGGCTGGCACCGCTTATTCGTCACAACTCGTACACCGCAAGCACTGCTTTGCCGCCGCGATTCCGCGAGGGAGAATGACCATCGGGAATGCGGAAACTGCGGAGTCCTGATCGACATGCGCGTACTGAACAAGGCGTACGTCTGAGACCGCGTCCGAGCTCATCCGATTGGAGGCAAGCGGTGCCTGCCGCTCGTCCCCTTCGCACCTTGAAGGGTGGCGAGCTGGGCGAGCGCCTCGAGGCTGCGATGATGGAGCGAGACGGCTTGGCGGGTGCTCACTGCATCCACGAGCTCTGGATGCGCGCGGAGCTCGGCGTCGACTTCGACTGCGCTCTCGATCGGCTCTGGAAAGCCGCCGCGAGCTCGATTCCCGAGTGGCTGCCGATGACCTATGTCGAGTGGCTGCCGACCGTCTATGAGATCGCCGCCCGGTTTCGCGCCGCGCGCAGAGGTCGGTCCAACATCTATCTCGTGCTCCTCGATTACCGCGATCGGAAAGGCGGCCCGTACGGAGTGTATGTTGGCATGAGTGATTACGCGCCCGCACAGCGATTCGATCAGCACAAGGCCGGTATCCGCGCATCCGGCAGCGTGCTCAAGCGCGGAGTCGAAGTGCTCACCGGCCCGACGCTGCACCTGCAGGGGATTGCTCGTCCCGAGGCTGCAAGCATCGAGGCGGATCTCGCAGGCGCGCTGAGCGATGCCGGTCTTCTGGTTCAGGGCGGTCACTGAGAGAGCTGGGTCAATCGCAGTCGCGGCAGCCGGTGGGATAAAGCCCGCTCGATGCCGCCTCAATGACGCTCCACCCGCGGCGCCCATCCGCCGGGACGCCGCCGGAGCACGAAGCGATACCAGATCGTGGCCACGCGAGGTACGCCCGATGCAGGATGAACACTTGTGAGCGCCGCAGCGACTGCCGAAGGGAAGACCCCGTCCCGCGCAAAGCTGAAACAGAGCCGCGACGTGAACAGCAACTGCGCGATCAGGGCATAGTCAACCGAATCGTGCGCGTGCAGGGCATTGCCGCCGGCCTCTGTGCTCAAGAATCGATCGCCTCGCTCGAGCCGCATCGTGCGGCACTGGTTGCGATCTTGCGTCGAGACACGACGTGCTTCATGCGGTGGGGTCCCGGGGCGGCCCGTCGCAGGTGGAATTGAGCCTTCGCGCGATGCGCTCGTGGAAATCCCGGCCGAGGCGGCGAGCTTGACGCCGGCGAAGCCCGGCGGAAAATCGCTGCGCCAGTCGTCGCAGGTGTCCGGCCAAGGAGTTCGCATGCCCGCTCATTATTTGCTGAAGACAGAGCCCTCGGAATACTCATTTGCCGATCTGGCGCGTGAGCGGGAGACGGTCTGGGATGGAGTGTCGAATCCGGCGGCGCTAAAGAGCCTGCGCGGTATGAATCCCGGGGACTTGCTCGTGATTTACGAGACCGCGGGCGTGAAGAGCGCGGTGGGAGTGGCGAGCGTCATCGCAGTTGAAGGCTCGGAGGCAAAGGAGCCGCGGGTGCGGATCAAAGCCGGAAAACCGCTGCCCAAAGCGGTGCCGCTCGCCGAGATCAAGGCGAACGGCTTGTTCGCCGGCTCACCGCTCGTGCGCCAGGGGCGCCTCAGCGTGGTGCCGCTGAGCGAGGCGCAGTACCGCTATCTCGCCGGTCGGAAGGAGTAGTCGAGCTTCAAGCTGGCATCAGCGGTCAATACAACCGCCGCCGGACGCGCCAAGCTCCCGCGTCCGGACGGTGCCGGCGCAGCGGAAATCCGCTATCATCCGACGTGCGGATATAGGTTCATCAAACGAATATCTGAACAGGCTTTTAATCGTGGACTTCTCACTGACGGCCGATCAGCAGAACATCAGGGATACCATCCTCAAGCTTTGCACGCGCTTTCCGGACGAGTACTGGCTGGCGCGCGACCGGGATGGTGTCTTTCCGCAGGGCTTCTACGAGGCTGTACGCGATGCGGGCTGGCTCGGCATCGCCATGCCCGAGGAGTTCGGCGGCTCCGGACTCGGGATCACCGAGGCGGCGCTCATGATGCAGGCGATCGCGGAATCGGGCGCCGGCATGACGGGCGCCTCGAGCGTCCACATTCCGGTGTTCAGCGTCCAGCCGGTCGTGCTCTTCGGCAGTCAGGCGCAGAAGGAGCGCATCCTGCCGGCGGTGGTCAGCGGCAAGGACCGGGTGTGTTTTGCGGTGACGGAGCCCGATGCCGGGCTCAACACCACGGAGATCAAGACGCGAGCGGAGCGCCGCGAGGGCGGCTATCTCGTCAATGGCAGGAAGATCTGGATCTCCACCGCGCAGGTCTCGAGCAAGATGCTGCTGCTTGCGCGCACCACGCCGCTCGATGAGGTCAAGCGCAAGACCGAGGGGCTGTCGCTTTTCTACACGGATCTCGACCGCGCCAAGGTGGAAGTGCGGCTCATCCACAAGATGGGGCGGCATGCCGTCGATTCCAACATGCTCTTCATCCAGGATCTGTGGGTCCCGGAGGAGGACCGGATCGGAGCCGAGGGAGAGGGCTTCAGGATCCTCCTTCACGGCCTGAATCCGGAGCGGGTGCTGGTCGCCGCCGAGGCGATCGGCATCGGCCGTGCCGCCATCTTCCGCGCCTCCCGGTATGCGCGCGAGCGGATCGTCTTCAACCGTCCGATCGGCATGAATCAGGGCATTCAGCATCCGCTCGCCAAATGCTGGGCGCAGCTCGAGGCGGCGAATCTCATGGTGATGAAGGCGGCAACGCTGTTCGATCAGCGGCTCGAGTGCGGCGTCGAGGCGAACGCCGGCAAGTACCTGGCCGGAGAATTCGCCTTCGAGGCCTGCCACACCGCCATGTTGACCCTGGGCGGCATGGGCTATGCCCAGGAGTATCATATCGAGCGGCTCCTGCGTGAGGTCCTCATTCCGAGGACGGCGCCGGTGAGCCCGCACATGATCCTGAATTTCCTGGCGGAAAAGGTTCTGGAGTTGCCCCGGTCCTATTGACAGCGCCGAGCGATACGAGAGGATGGCCCGAAAGATGATGACCCGCGCAGAAACCCCGACCCGGTCATGGCTCTTCGCCCCGGCCGACAGCGACCGCAAGATGGAGAAGGCGACGGCGGGTCCGGCCGACATCGTCCTCCTCGATCTCGAGGATGCCGTGACCGAGGAGGGCAAGCCGCAGGCGCGCGCCCGGCTGCGCGCGTTTCTCGAGGCTCAGCCGCAGCAGCGCTCGCGGCTCTGGGTCCGCATCAATCCGCTGCAGGGACCGCACGCGCTCGCGGACCTGGCGGCGGTGATGCCCGGCCGGCCGGGCGGCATCATGCTGCCGAAGGCTCGCGGCCGTGCGGATGTGGAGATGCTGGATCACTACCTCTCGGCGCTGGAGGTCGCCTCCGGGATCAAGCAGGGCTCGACCCGGCTGATCGTGCTGGTCGGGGAGACGGCGGAAGGCATGTTCACGGCCGGGAGCTACGCCGGGGCGCCGAGACTGGTCGCGATGACCTGGGGCGCCGAGGATCTGGCCGATGCCGTCGGTGCGAGCGAGAACCGCGCCGCGGATGGCAGTTATCTCTTCACCTACGAGATGGCCCGCAGTCTCTGCCTTCTTGGTGCGGCCGCGGCGGGCGTCACCGCCATCGAGACGATCCATGGCGACTTCCGTGACGAGGCCGGATTGCGTAAGCGCGCGCAACAAGTCCGGCGCGCCGGCTTTCGCGGAATGCTGGCCATCCATCCATCGCAGGTGGAGGTGATCAACGAGGCGTTCACGCCGAGTGCGGAAGAACTGGCCGCAGCGCAGGAGATCGTGGACCTCTTCGCGGCCAACCCGGGTGCCGGTGCGATCGGCCACAAGGGCGTTATGGTCGATCGCCCGCACCTCGCGCGCGCGCAGGCACTGCTGCGCCTCGCCGGGCGCGCCGCAGCGCAGTGACCGTCATGACGGATGCGGCGCGGCTCGACTTGAGCCGCTTTCTGCGGCCCGGCGACCGCATCGTCTGGGGGCAGGCGTGCGGTGAGCCGACGACGCTCATCGAGGCGCTGATAGCTCAAGCGCAGGGCATCGGTCCTCTGGCGGCGTTCGCCGCCACGAGCTTCTCCGGCCTTTTGGATGCGACCGCGGCGCAGAGGGTCGCGATCTCGAGCATGGGGGCGATCGGCTCGCTCCGGATCCTCGCGGAGGCCCATCGCCTCGCCATCGTGCCCTGTCACGTCGGGCAGGTGGCGCCCATGATCGAGCAGGGAATCATCGGGTGCGATGTCGCCTTCGTGCAGGTGAGTCCTCCCGATGCCGCGGGCAATCACAGCTTTGGCCTCATCGGCGACTTCGTCGAGGCGGCGGTGAGAAGGGCGCGAGTCGTCATCGCCGAGGTGAACGAGCGCGTGCCGTTCACGTCGGGGGATGCGGTACTGCCCGCCGCGCGGATCGACTGCGCCATCCGGGTCGATCGGGATCCGGTCGAAGTAGCGCCGGCGAAGATTGGCGAGACCGACCTCGCGATCGCGAAGATCGTCGCCGGCTACGTGGATGATGGCGCCGTCATTCAAGTCGGAATCGGCGCGGTGCCGGACGCGATCCTGCGGCTGTTGCGGGACCGGCGTGACCTCGGCGTCCATTCCGGCATGATCGGCGACGGTCTCGTCGATCTGGTCGAGGCCGGGGTCGTGACCAACTCGCGCAAGCCGATCGATCCGGGAGTGTCCATCACGGGCGCCCTGATCGGAACCCGTCGGCTCTTCGCCTTTGCCGACCGCAATCCGCGGATCGGCCTGCGCAAGTCATCCTATACCCACGGCGCGACCGTGTTGTCGCAACTGCCGAAGCTCGTGACCATCAACTCCGCGGTCGAGGTGGACCTCACCGGCCAGGTGAATGCCGAGCAGACCGGCTCCCATTATCTCGGCGGAACCGGTGGCCAGGTGGACTTCGTGCGGGCCGGCGCGCGCTCGCCCGGGGGCCGCGCCATCATCGCGCTGCCCGCGACCGCCCGCGGCGGGAAGATCAGCCGGATCACGGTGAGTCTCTCGGGGCCCGTGACCACGGCGCGCAGTGATGTCGATGTGATCGTCACCGAGTTCGGCGCCGCGCAGCTCAAAGGGCAGACGCTCGCCGAGCGGACCCGCCGCCTGGTGGCCATCGCCCATCCGGATTTTCAGGAGGAGTTGGACCGGGCGGCCCACGCAATCCAACAGAGAGGATTCTGAATGGCCGACGCCGTGCTTTTCGAGGCGCGCGAGGATGGGATCGCGATCGTCACGCTCAACCGGCCCGAAGCGCGCAACGCGCTCGGCAGTGAGATCCGTCAGGGTCTTTTCGAGGCCTGGCGGCGTTTCGAGGCGGACCCCGGAATGCGCATCGCCATCCTCACGGGCGCAGGCGAGAAGGCGTTCTGCGCAGGTGGAGACCTGAAGGAAATGATGGAATTGGGGCTGGCCGTCCCGCCCCGCGACATGTTCCCGGTCCCGGGCGACAACGTCGAGCTCTCCAAGCCCACCATCGCCGCGGTCAACGGTGTGGCGTTCGCCGGTGGCTGGATGATCGCGCAGGCGTGTGATCTCTGCGTGGCGAGCACGAGCGCGAAATTCGCGGTCACCGAGGTCAAGGTCGGCAGGAGCTCACCCTGGGCGGCGCCGCTCATCCACATGATCCCACAGCGGATCATGATGGAGATTCTCCTCACCGGAAAGCCGATCACGGCTCAGCGCGCGTACGAGATCGGCCTCGTCAACCGCTTGGCCGAGCCAGAGAGGTTGATGGACACGGCGCTCGAGCTCGCCCGCGAGATCCTCGAGGGTGCGCCTCTTTCCGTGCGGGCTGCGCGTGAGACGGTGATGCTCTCTACGGAGATGGGTCGCTCGGCGGCGCTGCGTGCGGCCCGGCACGCCTCGGAGTCCGCTTATCTGAGCGGCGATGCGCAGGAAGGCCCGCGGGCATTCGCGCAGAAGCGGCGCCC
>JAKBCR010000390.1 GCA_021807675.1 Pseudomonadota bacterium | reverse complement strand
CGGCTTCGCCATCGGCGGTATGATGCAGGCCAACACCGCTTCCCTTGCCGAAGAATACTTCGCGGCCGCCAATGAGCTGGTCGACGCGATCAAGGAGAAGCGTATTGCCGACTATCAGGTCGGCAACGCAGCGCTATTTCTCTATCGGCACTGCTGCGAGCTCATTCTTAAAGCCGCATTGCCCGCTTCCAAGCGAACTCACGATTTGACCGGCCTCACCGACAGCTTCGTAGAAATGGTCAAGACGAAATATGGGCAAGATGTACCTGCCTGGATCGTGAGGCGAATGAAGGAATTGGCCGCCATCGATCCAAATTCGACCGCATTCCGCTATGGGAACTACGGAACGCCGATCGACGCGGGAGACGCGCCCATTGAGTTCGAAGCCTATGTCAGCCTGTCGCACCTGCAAGCTGCCATGCTGGCGCTCAACACTGCATTGGTTTCTGCGGTCGCGGAGATCAGGCTGGGTCGTCACGGACCCGTATCATGACTAGGCCCGCGCGCCCGCTCGCGATGGCGGGCAAGCCGCCGGCGATGCTCGTCAGTCAGCGAAATCGGTGAATTCCAGCGGAGCTCGCCGCGCGCCTGCTCGCTGAGACTCGGCGAGAACTCCGGCCGGCCCTGGTCGTCGAAGGTCACAAGCGCGCGGTCGAATGCGGCATCCCACAGCGCCGAGAGGAGGAGGCCGTTGTGCACGTCGAGCCTTTCCGCGTCGGTCTCGCATTCCGCCCAGGGGACGATGTGAGAGGCACGAAGTAGGGCTGCGTCGGTGATGCCGGTAAGGGGACAGCGGCCCTGCCAGTAGTCCATCAGACGGGTACGGAAAATGTCCTGGCCGATCCGCTGTACGACGAGACGCTCGGCCTCGGTGGTCCGCGGCAGATTGGCGACGCGGGTTTCGAACTCGCGCAGCGGCGCGTCAGGAAGGCTGAGGCCAAGCGCGTATACGCGATCAAGCGCAGCGTACAGTTCGCGCAGGGTTGCGAAGGCGTAACGGGCTTTGCCGGGGCCTCGCACATCCGCTGAAGGCGGTTCGAGCTCAGCGACTACGCCAGCATGATCTACAGCAAGAAACCACGGCCCATTGATGCCCTCGGCGGCCAGATAGATAACTCCGTGCGCCGTGGTGGACGCGAATGCTCGCCACCCGGCATCTTCGCCTAGAACACGTCGAAAACCGTTCTGCGACGCGGCCTTCTCACATTCCTCGCGAACCACAAAGGACTGGGGCGTTTCAATCATTGTCTATAGATCTCGCGCCATGAGACGTTCCGACCCAGGTGCTCCCCTCAGGGTCAGCCTCAGCCAAGGATCGCAGCGGAGGTCATCAGGGGGGCGGGTAGTGGTCGTGACGATGTATTGAAAGGCCGCTGTTCCGGTCATCTCCTCAAGCTCACGCATCAGCCGGAACAGCTCGTCATAGATGCTGAGACCGAGATCGGCCTCACGGGGGCTATCGTGAACGAGGAATGCGGGGATGCGCGTTGCGCCCTCGATGCTCAAACAGAGGCAGGCGAGGTCGAAAGCCAGCACCTTCAGCGACTCGATGGCGGCTGTACGGCGATCTCCGTCGACATCGACGGCCAATTGCAGCCTATCTCCGCTCAGCGTCACGGTCCCCCTTGCATTCTCATTGACCAGACGACGAATGATGGCCGAGAATTTCTCCGTTATTCGGCCGAAGGTCAGGCCCTGCTTGTCGCGGAAGGCTGCAAGCCGCTCCCGTTCTTTGGTCAACCTGTCCTCGAGGTTACGGAGCCGTTTTCGGACCTCATCTCGCTCGGTCGATAGCTCCGTAAATCGCTCGACGCCTTCCTTGAGCCGCGTCGCCGTCTGCCAGGCGGACGCACGGGCGTCGCGAACGCTTTCGATGGCTTGAACCCGCTTTTCTGCCTGCTCGACCTGCTGGCGCCCGAGAGCGGCGGCAGGCTGAAGAGCTCTTAGCCGAGCCTCCAGACCGTCGATCTTTTGCTTCTGGTTACCGACTTCCTGGCGCTTGGTCGCGAGTCGGGCTCGGCATTCTGTCTCATTGTGCAGCTTGTGGGACAGGCCGCATTTCTCCGCGAGCACCTTGTCGATCGGCACCTCACAGACCGGGCACACCTGACTGGCCGCGTTCTCAGCCGCCGCTGACAGACTTGGTATTTCGCTGGCGAGCAGGGTCATGACGTGCTTCTCCGCCGGTATCTGCGCCTCCACGCGGATGCGCTCTTCGTCCGTCCGCCGAAGTTCTTCACGGGCTGCCTGTAACGCCTTCCGGGCTTGCCCAAGTTCCGAGGTGTCACCAGTCGGAAGCTGTGCGGCCGCCGCGAGCTGCTCATCGGCGGCCTTTCGAAACAAATCCAGGAGAAGGGGCATCTCCGGCAAGGTCTGTCCGCCAAGGTCGAGCTGATCGATCAGTCGTTCTTGGCGTCGGTTGCGATCCCAATCGAGGTACGACGCTTCCCGCTCTGCTGTGGTGACTTCGGCTCGCAGCGCTTCCTCCGCGCGTCGAGTTTGCTGTTCCTCCTCGGTGATCGCCATAAGGAATGCCCGAAGCGCCTCACGCCGAGGGCCGGTTTCACGTCCGCTCGCTGGAAGCGGCGCATCAGAGCCGGATGCCGGGGAACGCCAGTCAAGAACGTCGTCGAAGCGGCATTCCTGATCGCGGGTAAGCCAGGCGAGCGCGATCGGCCACGCTTTTTGGTCCGGCTGGAGGCGAGCCAAGGCCGCGACTCCCGGGGTCACGATGGTCTGTTCGATGGCCTCAATCAGCGGGTCGATAGTTGTGGTCGCGCCGTCGCCGGCCGCGATCTCATCCAGATTGCCTTCAGCCATCGCGACGTGCCGGCGCCGCATTCCCAGTGGCCGCACGACAGCCCAGCACACGCCGTCGAGCATGACCTCCGCGCCGACGACGCCGTTCGGAAGTGCTAGCGCGATGCTTTCCCGCTGGGTTTCGTCGGCGAAGCGCTGCTCGCCGAGGCAGTAGCGCAGTAGGCGGCAAAACAGGGTCTTGCCACTCCCGTGACCTATGGCGCGCACACCGCCAGCGCTGGTGTCATCGAATCCATCTGGCGACCACACTACGTTGAGACCCGGACGAAGTGTGATGTCGCGGATCTTCTGACCGCCCGGTGCTTCCCAAATCGCTATTCGCCTCACCCATAGCCGCGGTGCTTCGCGTCCCGCCTGTAAGGTCACGCT
>JAKBCR010000389.1 GCA_021807675.1 Pseudomonadota bacterium | reverse complement strand
CATCGCGTACCGCGGAACTAGGAGATCGAACGCGACACACAATGCGTAGGTGATGAGGAGGAAAAGGCTCGTCGCGTGCCCGGCTGCCTTGAGCGAAATGCCTGTCTTCATGGCGGCTGCCCCCCCTGACCCGATCCCGGCTGCGCCGCGTACCGGTCCGGCTCCGCCTCAAACTTGTCCAGACAGTCGCGAGAGCAAAGGCGGTAGGATTTACCACGGAACATTTTCAGGTAACCCACCTCCGTATCGACCTTCATACCGCACACCGGGTCAATGCCTGCCGTCAGCGACTGCTGTCCGGATTCAATCGGTCCATCGCTGCCCGATCCATGGCGGTGGTTGGCGTGCCCGCCGTGACCGGCATGTGGGCCGCATCCGAAGCGCATCATGAAGAAGAACAGCGCCCCAAAGAGCAAAAATGACAGAAGACCACTCATTGCGCGATACCTCGCCTCCGCATGGACAGTATGCCCCGCCCGCGCTTTGACTCCATTAAGTAGAAGTCCTCATGGCCGCAGGGCCTTGACGTAATAGGATCCCGCGCGAGGTCATCTGGCTCCGCCGAGCCTTTGACAACCCGGCTGTGCGCAAAGAGCGTTTGTAGGGAGTGGAGAACAGAGCCGGCGATTGCTGCATCGCTGGCCTCGGCGGAACAATTCCGGCGACGAAGGCTCACGTCCTCTCTGGAATGATCGAGGGTGTCGCGAATCTGGACCATGGCCTGGGATTCATGATGCTCGGGCAGGGCTGGGGTCGCATCATGAATGCCCTCGACACAGGCGCCCCGTGGAGGCGGACCACCTGGCGGATCAATAGCGGGCACCGCAGACGCGTCATGAATTCCCATCACACACACCGGCGAGGCGACAAATTGACTTCGACAGAACCTCCTGCGGATTCCCGGGAGCTCGCCGCAGGGACGGGAGTCGAGCCCGTGCACGAACCGACACGCGCGGACGACGCGCAGGCGTCGGCAAACCCGCCGGGACTGGCAGCCGAACCCCCGCCTGGAGCGCTCTACACTTGTCCCATGCATCCACAGATTCGTCGAAGCGAGCCGGGCACCTGCCCGATCTGCGGGATGACGCTCGAACCTTTGCGGCCGACGACCGAGATGCGTCAGAATCGCGAGCTGCGGGACATGACGCGGCGGTTCTGGATCGGCGCGGCCCTCGCCACCCCGGTGGTCCTCCTCGACATGGCCACGGAGATTCCCGCGCTCGCGGTGCATCGATTGCTCTCTCCCGTCCTGGTGATGTGGATTCAGTTTGCACTCGGAACCCCCGTCGTGATCTGGGCGGGATGGCCACTGCTGCGGCGCGGGTGGGACTCGGTGCGCCGCCGCTCGCTCAACATGTTCAGCCTCATCGCTCTCGGCGTCAGCGCCGCATATCTCTACAGCCTCGTAGCGATGTTCGCGCCGAGTCTCTTTCCTCGAGGACTACGCGGTGAGAACGGTCTCATTCCCGTGTACTTCGAGGCCGCTGCGGTCATCACGGTGCTGGTGCTCCTCGGACAGGTGCTCGAGCTGCGCGCGCGCGAGGCCACCGGCGGCGCCATTCGCGCCCTGCTGAATCTCGCGCCCAAAACTGCCCGCCGCATCCAGGACGGGAGGGCCGACGAGGAGGTTCCCCTGGATGCCGTGCGCGTCGGAGATCGTGTGCGGGTACGCCCCGGCGAAGCGGTACCGGTGGACGGAGCGGTGCTGGAAGGCGCAAGCGCCGTCGATGAATCGATGGTCACCGGTGAGTCCATTCCAGTGGCCAAGGTCGCGGGAGCGAAGGTCGTCGGCGGCACGATCAACGGGACCGGCGCGCTGATCATGCGCGCCGAGCGCGTGGGCTCGGACACGATGCTCGCTCGAATCGTGCAGATGGTGGCAGAAGCGCAGCGCAGCCGTGCGCCCATTCAGCGGCTCGCCGACCTTGCCTCCTCTTGGTTTGTGCCAGCCGTGATTCTGGTCGCATTCCTCGCGTTCATCCTATGGATGCTGATCGGCCCGCCGCCTCAGTTGGCGTACGCGCTCGTTGCGGCGGTCTCGGTGCTCATCATCGCCTGTCCCTGTGCTCTGGGGCTCGCAACACCGATGTCCATCATGGTCGGTGTCGGCAAGGGTGCCGCCGCGGGTGTGCTGATCAAGAACGCCGAAGCCCTGGAGCGATTTGAGAAGATCGACACCCTCGTGGTGGACAAGACCGGAACGTTGACCGAGGGTAAGCCGCGAGTCGTAGCCGTTGTGCCGGGGGAGGGATACGATGAGGCCGCTGTGCTCACGTTCGCGGCGAGCCTCGAGCGCTGGAGCGAGCATCCCCTCGCCGCGGCCGTTGCCGCATCGGCGAGCGAGAGGGGTCTTGCACTGCAAAGCGTGATCGATTTTCGCTCGGAAACAGGCAAGGGTGTCGTCGGGACCGTACGCGGACACGCAGTTGCCGTGGGCAATGCCGCACTGCTCGATGCTCTCGGGGTTTCGCACGCGAGTCTCGAAGCGCCGGCGGAGCGCCTGCGAAATGACGGTGCGACCGCGATGTTCGTGGCGGTCGATGGACGACCCGCAGGCGTCATCGCCATCGCTGACCCGGTGAAGCCGAGCACGCCCGCCGCACTCGAGGCGCTCAGGCGCGCGGGTATCCGGATCGTGATGGTCACGGGAGATCATCGCGCCACGGCTGAAGCCGTCGCGCGACGGCTCGGGATCAACGACATCGAGGCGCAGGTGCTGCCGGACCACAAGAATGCCATCGTGCGGCGCCTGCGCGACGGAGGACGGGCGGTCGCCATGGCAGGCGACGGCGTGAACGACGCGCCGGCTCTCGCCGCAGCCGAGGTCGGCATTGCGATGGGCACGGGAACCGATGTAGCCATGCAGAGCGCCGGTGTAACCCTCGTCAAGGGCGACCTGACAGGCATCGTGCGGGCCCGCGTGCTCAGCCGCGCCACCATGCGCAATATCCGCCAGAATCTCTTCCTCGCCTTCATCTACAACGTGATCGGCATCCCGGTCGCCGCCGGCGCGCTGTATCCGGTTTTCGGCGTGCTCTTGAGCCCCATGATCGCCGCGGCCGCCATGAGCCTGAGCTCGGTGTCCGTCATCGGCAATGCGCTGAGGCTGCGCTTCATTCGTCTTGACACAACGCATCAGGTCCCTGCTCCTGTCGGCTGATCCAGCGACTCCTCGGGCAGGGCTTTACG
>JAKBCR010000388.1 GCA_021807675.1 Pseudomonadota bacterium | reverse complement strand
GAAACGGCAACCATTCGGCAACGACGAGCCTCTGGCGGACAGCGGACTGTGAGGCGCAGCACCTAGGTTATTGATTTTATTATGGGGCGTGACGGATTCGAACCGTCGACCAGCGGATTAAAAGTCCTGGCGAGGCACCTGGCCACCCCATCCAACACCAATAAACTCAATCACTTAGCGGCGTGACGCGGGGTCACTTGGTGCCGTTTCGAGGCAGCAAGTGGAGCAAAAGTGGAGCAGAAAGCGGCCCGCAGCGATGGTGCGAACACCGCCCCGGGCCTGACCACAACCGACCCCAGGAGGTCCGTCATGGCTAACGCTGATCCTACCTGTCCGCCCACGGGAGAACAGCCCTCTCCCATCGCCACCATCCGCGGATACCGCCGTACCGGCGGCGCCGTCGTCACAGTCTGCCGTGCCGGGCGGATCCACCGCTACCGCATCACCCTGCGCCGCTACGCGCTCCTGCGCAAGTGGACCGTCACCCACGCCGCGCGCCACTGGTGCACTTCGGGTTGGTGGGGCTGCAGTTCGATCGCGGTCTCCTTGTGGGAGGCACGGACATGAGCCTTTCCTACCGCCCTGTGCGCGCCCACCGTCCGTGTCAGACTGACAACGTAGCTCTTCTGTTGGTGATAGACTTGACGATTGACGGACGCGAGAGTGTACAGTGGTCCTTGCGCGGACCCGCTCGGCGTCATACACTACACGCATCATGCACACGGCCGCCAACAGCTCGCTCTTCCTCCGCTGTCGCTGGCGACGCCTCTGTATATCGCACTGTCGCGATTGATGAGGTCCATCCGCGCCCGAGCGGTGCGGATACTTCCAACCCATTGAATCTCGGCTCTGGCCTCCGGCTAGTAGCCGCAGTGCGTCCCCGTGGCCGAGCGGTGAGGTGCCTGGACGCAACCCAGGCGAGGCGGGTTCGACTCCTGCCGGGGACTCCATCGATCAGACTCGCGTGCGCGCGTAGCTCAACTGGTAGAGCAGCGGTCTCCAAAACCGCAGGTTGGGGGTTCGAGTCCCTCCGCGCGTGCCATCGCTTCACGAAGAGATCTGTATGACTTCCGACATCGCCCGCTTCGTGCGATCGCGAGGCCCTGATCTCGATGAACAGCGTCGGCAACGCAGGCAACTTGCGCGCCGGCCGATGCTGCGTTACTCGGAAGATCACGAGCACCTGGAGCTCGACAAGCTGCTGCTTCGCGTCAGCGCCAGTACCCCGAATTCGGAGCCGCAGTCGGCACCGCAGCCGACCCCTGCCCCCGAGCAGCCCGCCCGCACGCCGGAGCCGCTGGTGATCGACCGCCGCGGCATGGTGCGGGTGTTCTCATTCAAGGCCATCTGCACCGCCCGCGATCTCTTGTCGGGCGTGCGCGAGGCGGAGCGCAAGCGGTTTGAGGTGATCCTGGACCGAGCGGAACGCGATGATGGCTGGCGCTCGCTACCCTGGCGCGCTCTGCCCGGGAAAGACACGGACCGCGACGACCCGTTCCAGGATCTCGGCCCCGAGTATGCAAACTTCCGCGAGGTCATCGAGCACCTGCGGACGCAGTGGACCTGCGCGTCCCGCGCGCTCGATTCCGCAGCAGCTCGCATCGACCCCTTCCTCCTGGTCGGCGATCCCGGCGTCGGCAAGACGTACTTTGCTTCGGCGCTCGCCTCCGCGCTTCGCGTGCGCATGGATGTGTACAGTGCGGGCGGTGCAGTCGATGCCATGCAGCTCTGCGGTTCGGACGCGCGCTGGTATGGCAGCCGGCCGGGACTCGTATACGACGCTCTGAGTCTCGGTGAAAGCGCTGCACCGCTCCTCGTCGTCGACGAGATCGACAAGATTGCACCACACAGCGGGGGCAATCGGGACACCCCGCTCAATTCCCTGCTCGATCTGCTGGAGCCGGAAAGCGCGCGCCGCTACTGCGATATGTCGGTGCAGCTCACTATGGACGCCAGTCACGTCCTGGTCATCGCCACTGCCAATGATGCGCGCGAACTCTCCGCGCCGCTGCGCTCGCGGCTGACGGAATTTCACGTCAACCCGCCCACCGCCGAGCAACGTCGACTGATCGTCGAGCGGCAATTTGGGGCGCTGTACGCGAGCCACCAGTGCCGCAATGACCTCGAGCTCGATGAGGCGAGCGTCGCGGCGGTTACCGAAACGCCGGACCTCGATGTGCGCTCCCTGTTACGTATGCTGCGCACCGGTTTCGCCCGCGCGCTGGCTTCGGGCTCACCTCGCGTGACCCTCGCGCCTTCTCGGCAAGCCCAAGCGCGGCGGCGGATCGGATTCGTGTGAGCGCACCCTCGCCTTCAGTCGCGAGGGTGCGCTAATGTTGAAAGGCCATTGATCGTCGACCCCGCTCGGGGTGTAGTCGTCAAGCTCAGTGTCGCCCTTGGATTGTTCATTCCAGACGATGGTCGACGCCAAAGCTCCGCCCCTGACAATCGGCACCAGCGAGACGCCGGTCGGCTGGATCGGTCTGTTCAACTTCCTATTGCACAGGAACCAGATCTGTATCCCACGCCTTGAAGTTCTCGCTTTCAGACTTATTGTTACAGGAAGCACACATCGGCAAGATGTACTCCTTGCCTCCCTCTCCCGCTTTGATCACATGTCCACCCAAGTCAGCCGAACCCTTACACGACATAACTTCGCACTTGGTCGCTTTATTGCCCTTCTTCTTCTCCCAGAAGGCCAACCAGCTACTATAACCACTCGGCGGAACTTTATCGGATGTGCCCTTCTTGTTTCTCACGTCAATGAAGCTCATTTCTATCCTCCTCGCCTGTTGCCAATCGAACTTGTGACGCGCGAGCCTACCGATCCTCCGTGACATCAATCAATCAGCGCCTTGAAAACCGCATCGGACGTGTCCTTGTAGAACTCGATGCTGATCCGAGTCCAGAGATCGTCGGGGAGGTCATTTAATTGCCGGCGCGCTGAGACGGGCATCAGCAGCGTCTGCGCCTGCTTGTCCACGGCCAGCTCAGCGATGCGCACGGCATTCGGGATCGTTTCGACCGATCCGCCAAGATTCAGCGCTCCGACGACTATGGTGCCGCCGCGGGTGTTCCGGCCAAGCAGAGCGCCGCAGAGCGCGACCACGACCGGCAGCCCTAGGCCGGTCCCGGACCTGTCCGTATCCATCGCCCGCATCTGGATTGAGAATTCCTCCTGACGGGGGTT
>JAKBCR010000387.1 GCA_021807675.1 Pseudomonadota bacterium | reverse complement strand
AGTAGCCTGTGGCGGTGGCGCTGCCACCGGGAGTGACGCCCGGTGCGATCTATCGGCACACCCGTTTCTACCGCGAAGAGACCACCGGGGAGCTGTTGCCGAAATACCTGGCGGTGCTGGGGGCGCTGCGAGGAGGGGACGTGGTCTTTCGCCTGTTGACCAGCCAGCCGCACGGCAGGCGGGAAAGCCCTCCGTGCTGCCACGGGGATCCCTATCCAAGCTTCTATCTGGGGGTTCTGGGTAGTCCATTGAGGAAGAAGAGCTGGCTGGACTTGCGCGGGAGCGAGGATTTCGAGTCGGGAGAGTTTCGTTCCGAGCTGGCGGGCAAGATCCTCGAACAGGTGGCGCATCTGAGAGGCGCAGTGCTGCGCGCCGCGATGGAATGCGCGGCCGCCGCCGCTGACACGACGTATGCTCAGGAGCAGGCCATTCGTGACCAGCTCGCGTGTCTCTGACGCGGATGCGCTGCCCGAGGCGGACAGCGTCCGCAAGACACTCGAGGCGCTCGTTCTCTTCCCGTATGAGGCAATCCACGTCGATATCGGACTCAACGCGTTCGCGCGAGCTACATCAACGTCATGAGCCGCCTGTCCGAGATCGAGGCAGTCATTGATTCGCTTTCCCTGGCGGAGAAGCAGGAAATGCTGCTGTTCCTCGCCGCTCGTTTGCGGCGCGAGCGCCGGAGCGTGCCGGGCCCCCGCAGCTTCACGCGCGAGCAGCTCGGCGCATGGATCGCCGAGGATGAGACCGACCTCGAGCGGCTGCGTGGCTGACGCGAATCGCGGTGATTTCCTTGCGCTGATCGGCATATCGCCGGGTAACGAGCACAGGGGGACCATCGTCTCAGGGGGCACGGCGGCTTGGTCTTTGGCAGGGGGACGAGCCGCGGCGCAAGTAGCCGGGGAACCTTTCTGAGCGTCGGCGTCGCCGAACGATGCTTTGCTTCGCCGGGCTCCGCCCCGCAAGCCGTTGGAGTATTTGACAACGGCCCAAGGTGTTGTCATCATGTCCAACATGCGGGCGCGGCTTCTCGTCGATCAGAGGGTCATCCTTTCCGAGCGGGAATTCGCCGAGATCGTCATTTGGGAAGTTCCCGTGCCGGTGCGCGGCAGCGGTCACGGGTTGAAATACCGGCTCGCGTTCGTCGTGGATGGCGAATGCGTTCTGCGCTACGACAACGAGGCCGGAAAAGGCGATCATCGGCATGCCGGCGGCACGGAGCGGACCTATCGCTTCGAGAGCATCGAAAAATTGACGGCCGATTTCGAGCGGGACATTGCGAGGTGGCGAAATGAAAACCGTGACGCTTGAGGTGAGATCGCTGCAGGACTCGCTGAAGGACGCTGCCGCCGCGGCAAAGAGCCGCCGGGCCATGGGCGCGGCGCGCATCAGCTTTGCCTCGGCGGAGCTCCTGTGGCAGGTGCTGACGGCGAAGCGGTGGGAGATCCTGAAGGCGATGACGGGCGCCGGCGCGCTCAGCATTCGCGAGATTGCCCGGCGAGTTCATCGGGATGTCAAGGCCGTGCATGCCGACGTACATGCGCTGCTGCAGGCGGGCATCGTCAGCAGGACGCCCGAGGCGCGGGTTCTCTTTCCCTATGAGGCGATCCATGTCGATTTCGTGCTGAACGCGGTCGCATGATCGACATCGACAAGCTCACCGAGGCCGAGCTGATCGACCTCAACCACCGGATCGTCGCCCGGCTGCGCTTCCTGCGGCAGCTCGAGACGCACATCACCATGCTCGAGTTCCGGATCGGCGAGCGCGTGAGGTTCCGCCCGGAAGGCCGCCCGGCGGTGACTGGCATGGTCACCCGCTACAACAAGAAGACCGTCACCATCGTCACCGACGACGGACAACGCTGGAACGTCTCGCCGCAGCTCCTCGAGCGGGCCGATCTCGATTCTCATGCCGTGAGTCCGGAAGGGGGCAACGTGATTGCCCTGCCGTTGCCGGATGGCCGACGCAGATGAGGCAATGCGCGTTCCGAGCGTTCGGGTAACGACGTAGCCCGCCCGAGACGGGGAGATTTCGTGGGGATACCCAGGTCGGGTACCCCCTCGATCGCGGCTCCACGGCCTTCCTATGCGGCCGCTTTCAGCCGCGGGTTCGGCCACTCCAAAATAGGCCCACCGAGCCTTCTCACATCCAGACGTGGGGCGGGCTTGCCTCTCGTCCCATTGTCCCACGCCGTTCTCGCCGTAAAGGCCTGCGCGCGGGCCTCGCGGCCCGTGCTCGCGAGCGCCGCTACCGCGGCGGCCTTGACGGCTCCGCTGCGGCGTGGGGTTCCCAACTCGGGCAATCCCGCCCCCAGGCCACAAAGCGGCACCAGACGGCGTTGAAGCACCGTCCGGCGCCTGGCCACAGCCCCTATGAGAGGTACTCAGCCATGGTTACGACATACTCTATGCCGGTTCCGGCGCCGGCACAGGACTCCATTTCTCGCGATTTCACCCAGAAACACACCCGCGACGCGGCGGTCCGGCGAATGACCGTGTGCAACTCGCTCCGTGACATCCGAGGATCCAATGGACGCCCGATACGCGCTCCCCAGCTGCTCCTGCGCGGCGCCTGGCTCCAGCGCGCCGGATTTCACGTCGGCGTGCCGGTCAAGGTGCACGTGAGCCGCGGGCGGCTCGTCATCGAGCCCGATCACGATCGCGCGCCACCGGCCGAGGTCCTGGCGACGGTCGCACGGGTCGCCGATGAAGGATTGCCGCGGCGCGAGTTAAACGCTCTCAGGCGGTTTCTGCTGAGACGGCGCCGGAGCTGATCCGATCGCTGCTGCGGCACGCCGGTGGCGCCCAAAGGGCCCGCCGGCGTGCCGGGAACGTCGGTGCATTGCAAATGTCTACACAAATGTATAGGCTTCAAAAATGAAGGCGTCCGGCTTCGACTGGGATACAGGCAATTGGCCGAAATGCGGCAAGCATGGCGTATCCCGGGAGGCGCGCATGCGCGTGCTTGGGAAGACGAGGGCAGGCCGCTACGTCTTCCTGGTGTTCATGCCGCGGACGGTCCAGGGCAGGAAGCTGATCCGACCGATCAGCGCTCGCTATATGCACAAGAAGGAGATTGACCACTATGAAAGCTCGTCGTCTCAAAAAGATGCCACCCCTTCGGAGTGACGCCGCGGCGGAGCGATTCGTCGCGAAAGCGGACCTGACCCAATACGACCTCTCGGGATTCAAGCCCATGCGGTTC
>JAKBCR010000109.1 GCA_021807675.1 Pseudomonadota bacterium | reverse complement strand
TTAAGTACTGATTAGTAAAAGCGCAATCAGCCCTAGCTGGCGCCGTCCGGACAGACCGGAACCTCCAGAGGTATCCATCAGTTCCCTTTGCTGGGCTTAGAACACGTACCGCAGTCTTCCGCTGCAAATCCGGCAATGCGCTTGTAGTTATCCGAGATCCGGCGCAGCTCCTCCTGCGTAATGAATCGATCAAGATTGTCGAAGGGCCTATCATTCGTCAGTTCCTCGACTCGGATATTGATGATGTCAGGAGGCACCGAGCGGTTCGCGCGCACGACATTTGCGGTTGGGCCAATTCGTTCCGCCTCGAACGCCTTGAGTGCCGCAGGCAGATCGTCCGAATGCATTGCGAGACTGTCGCCGAGAACCCGCGCGTCTATCAGACCCTGAGCTGAGCCATTCGAGCCGCGCGGATACATCGGATGTGCGGCATCACCCGCGAGCGTTACTCGA
The DNA here is from genome assembly GCA_021807675.1 of Pseudomonadota bacterium. Lineage (GTDB taxonomy): Bacteria > Pseudomonadota > Gammaproteobacteria > Steroidobacterales > Steroidobacteraceae > 13-2-20CM-66-19. Next base: position 13,531 of record JAKBCR010000109.1, on the reverse strand, counting down.
CCGAAAGTCCAGCGATCGAGGGGATCCTTATCGACCATCGGATATTCGAAAACGCACTCGGCGTCACGAATCAAGGCCGGCACGTCGAGCCACGGGAAGTTCCAATCTTTGTAGATGGGCAAAAGATCATCGGCGCTGCCGCTCTTGTTCCAATCGTTCATGACCGCGCCGGATTCCTGAATCTCTGCGACCCAGTTGATGAGCTGAAGCCCATTGGCCGGTACTGCATTCGCGACAGGATAAATAACCATCTTGCCCTTACGGATCGAGCCGACGCGCAAATAGGTGTGTCCATCTAGAATGGGCTTGCGCCACGTCACGCCACGCCAAGTGTTGATGCCGGTGAATGCGAGCCGGTCATTCGGATATAGCACTCTGCGCACGGCCGAATTCACACCGTCGCAACCTATCATGATGTCAGCACACGCAGGCTCCAGGGCCACCCCTTCGGCTGGATCCTCAAAGAAGAGACGCACTCCTCTATCGTCCTGCGCGAAGCTCATCAACTTGTGTCCCGTCAGGATTCGATCAGGACCCAGCATCTCCACCGCCTTTTGGTAAAGAATGCCGTGCAGCCGCCCGCGGCGAATACTGATTTCCGGATTCGGGTAGCTTGCGGCCGCGCCACGCGGTTCCTGATAAATGAGCTGGCCGAAGCGGTTGTAGAACGAGCTGCTGCTGATTTCAATGCCGGAAGCAGCCAGAGCTTCCCCAAGGCCCAACGCCGTAAGCTCACGCATTGCATGGGGTAAAAGAGTGATGCCGACCCCGAGCTCTTTGATCTCCGGCGCGGCCTCATAGATGCATGAGAACACTCCACGCTGGCGTAGGCCAATCGCCAACGCCAACCCCACTATCCCACCGCCAACGATTGCGACCCGCATCCTCAGACCCTAATCCGCGACCACACTCGGTCTCCGTGCGTCAGGCAGTGCAGCCGCCTCAAAACGTCACCGTCCCTGTCACGCCGTACGTGCGCGGTGGGAGATCGGAGTATAGGTAGTATCCTGCTCCTTCTCCGTACAGATTGACGTAGGAGTTCTCAACATTTTTTACCCAACCTCGGACGACGATCCGATCACCTGCGAAGTGGTATGCCAGACTAAGATCTGTCCTCGTATAGGCTGGCTGAACATCGGCAGGAATCGGCGTGCCTCCTTCAGTAACCGTGACGAGGTAATTTCCGGAGAGCTTGCTCGCAACCGAAAAGACAAGTGAGCTGCCGCTTGCCAGCCTGAAGGTGTGATCATATCCGAGTGTTCCCTGCCACTCGGGAAGATTGAGCAGTCGCGTACCGCTTGTAACCGGGTACGGAACTCCGACAAAGGCCGGAGGCGCACCGCCAAACGTCACGAGATTGGCTTGTCCGAACTCACCATGCGCGAGGTCCAGGGTCGCATGAAACTCGTCATTTGGTGAAGCCAAGGCAGCCGCGCTGAGTTCTAGGCCATAAGTCTTCACGTGGGGAACGTTCTGGATCACGCTGACGGGTCCAGGGCTGCCAACCAACAGTCCCGGCAGAAACAATTGATAATCTTTGAAATCGTAGTAGTAGAGATCTCCATTGAGCTGAACCCTGCCGTCCAAGAATCGGTTTTTCGAGCCAGCCTCGTATGCGGTCAAGGTCTCCGCTCTGAAGGTGGTCTGACCATAGTTCGGTGGAAGCGACGCCGTAGGATGGCCGCCATTGGGGCCTCCAGAGACGTATCCTGACGATACGTTAGCGTACAGCAGGTTCTGGTTGGTGAAATCGTACTCCACCCCTGCCTTGTAATTCCAGTGGTTTTCTGCCTCGCTGGTCGGCGGACCCCATGGGTAGCTCAAGCCCTTGAAGTCGTGCGTGTATCGGGCACCGCCAGTTACGCGGAACCGATCAGTGATCCCATAGGTGAGTTGCGCAAAGCCCGCCTGAGATTTTTGCGGAAGCTCGGGGTAAATATTGCCGCCACCGATTGAGGGCACTATGAAGTGATAATTTCCGGTACTGTTGAAGATAAATGATCCGACCACCCAGGCGAGGCCACCGGCATGTGAGGCACTACCGCCGGTGAGTCGGAGTTCTTCCGTGAAGTCCTTGCTCGTACTGATCAAAGTATCTCCGGCTAGCGCCGGATTGGGATTCGCAAAGATCGCGCCATTGGTCTGTCGGTTGTTATTGTATGTGATGACGTATCCGGTTATCGATGTGAGAGTTGCGAATCCTGCATCATAGTCCACGTGGACCTGATAGGCATTTGTCTTTGCATTCACGTGACCATCGAGCGGCACATTGTATGGGATACCCGCAGGATACGAGCAACTCGCGGGAATATTCACGGAGTAGGGTTGCGTACCCGGGCATGGGTAATCCTGCTGGGCGGAGCCGTGTCCGCCTTGGTGCGAGTAATCCCATTCGGCGTAGACATGCAATCGCTCAAGGGGGGTCCAGAGCGCGGAAATGCGGCCCGAGTCAGCGTTAACGTCGTCGTAGTAGTTCTCGACGTAACCACGGGAGCGGTCGCGTTCGTATGCCAATCTCACTGCCAAGGTGTCTCCCAGCGGCAGATTCACAACGCCTGAGAAGTTATTGGTCCCGAGATTTCCTCCGGTTGCGGTGACGTAACCCTCGAACCGGTCAACAGGCCTGTTCGTTATGATGTTGACGGCGCCGGCGACGGCATTTCTTCCATATAGCGTGCCCTGCGGTCCCCTGAGTACCTCTATGCGCGCAACATCCAGGAGGGCGAAACTACTCGGCAGTGCGCGATCGAGGAAGAGTCCGTTGATACTGACTGCGACTGCAGGATCAGCACGCGGGTCGAGAAAGGTGGAGCCGATACCCCGGATTGCGAATTGAACATTGTTCTGAATGGCATAGATCTGGGTGTTGGGTAACAGCGCGTTCAAATCGCTGACACCGACGGCCTGCTGCTTGGCCAGGTCCGAGGCAGAGACGACGGTAAGCGCCGCGGCAGTGCCTTGCGCAGTTGACCTCCGCTTCATAGCGGTCACCACGACTTCGTGAAGCTGCAACACCGGCTGACCGGACGCCGAGGATGCTTTATCCGGATCTGGTGCAGTTACCTGGGCTGGCAGCGCCGCGGCCTTGGCCGCCGCGATCGTCTGGACGACGCTTCCCGCGGCTATCCACATCGAACTCGTTAAAACCCAAGATTTGCACTTGCTGCGAGACATGGCTTACCCCTCTGATTCTGATTTCGGACTCGTGACTTAAGGCGAGCGCGGGATTTCTTCTTCGCACCGAGATTCGGGCTGCCTAGCGAAACGCCGATCATGTTCGAGCGGTAGCCGTGTCTTGCAGGTCATGGTCTCGTCCGCATCGATCGCATCGTCGCCACATCGGCCGCGCTCTATGACTCTACAGCGCTGCTCATGTCTGCGGACTCTCGCATATGCACAGACGTCTGTCAACATTCATTTTGAGTTGATTTTTTTGTGCAACGAGCAGAGGGCTGTTGCTATGCGGACTCAAAGATATGAATACAGCTTCCGGGCCTATATTCTCTGCATATACGCTTTTGTGCCGCAAAGCCATCGCGGGCAGCGCAGGCCGCGTTCCACAGACGTCTTCCTAGTGGAGTCCACTGCGCGCAAGGCTGCGCGTGCTGGACATTTTTCGTGCCCAGGGTGGGGAAGTTCCCCCTCTACTCGGCGTCCGGTTGGTACTCCGGCGCAGAGTCACGGAAGGCGGATATTGAGTTGCAGGTCGACTCGATCTGAAGCAGTCGAGGCCAGCGCAGTTCAAGGCCGAAGCGACGCGCATTGCCCAGCTGCGGTATCAAGCAGACATCGGCGAGACCTGGCCGACCACCGAAGCAGAACTCCCCGGACGGGCCTGCCGCCAGCAGGGACTCGCAGGCGTCAAGCCCTTCCGCAATGACTGCGCGAGCCCAGTCGTTGACTGCCGTGTCATCGATCTTTAGGTCGCGTAAGCGGTTGAGAATTTTGAGATTCTGCACGGGATGGATGTCGCAGGCGATGACTTGCGCAAAGGCCCGTACCCGCGCACGCTGGACAGGATTGGCGGGGAGCAGGGGCGGCTCCGGATACGTGGTATCCAGGTATTCACAGATCGCAAGCGACTGGGTAAGGATTTCGCCTCCGTCCAGCACGAGCGCAGGTACGAGTCCCTGAGGATTGAGCGCCAGGTATTCCGCCGCACGCTGCTCGCTGCGACGCAAGTGGTGGGGGGCGGTTTCGTAAGCCAGTCGCTTCATGTGCAAGGCGATCCGGACGCGCCATGAGGCGCTGGAGCGGAAATAGCCATGCAGCACGAGGCTCACGATGCTCGAGGGCCAATTCGCACTGTGAGTGGATCCAGACCGTCAATATTCACAGTGATGACATCGCCTTCGACCACCGGGCCCACACCGGACGGCGTTCCGGTGTAAATCAGGTCCCCGGGCTCAAGCCGATACAGGCCGGAGAGGTACGAGATGATGTCGGCAACAGGCCAAATCATGTCGCTTAGCTGGGCATCCTGCTTGACTGTGCCGTTCACGCTCAGGCGGATTGCGCCGCGGCCGGGATCGAAGCCCTCTCCCGCCTTTCGAATCAGCCCGAGCGGCGAGGATTGCTCTACATTCTTGCCGGTATCCCAGGGCCTTCCATTGGCACGAGCCTCAAGCTGCAGGTCCCGACGAGTCATATCGAGGCCGCAGGCGTAGCCCCAGGCGTGAGACAGCGCTACATCGCTGCGAATGTTGCGACCTGCTCGCCCGATCGCGACCACGAGCTCCGCCTCGTATTGGAAGTCCACAGTTTTCGGGGGGTAGGCGACGATCGCCCCGTTCAGCACGACGGTTTCCGCCCAGGCCGTGAAAAAAAAGGGCGGCTCGCGGTCCGGATCGCGACCCATTTCCCGTGCATGCGCGGCGTAGTTGCGACCCACACAGAGGATGCGGCGGACCGGAAATTGATCGCCGGTCGACGTCGGAACAAGCACCGGGGGCGGCAAACTGAAAAGTACAGTCACAAATTCTCTTCCCGATACAGGTCAAGCTTCTCCTGACACGCCTTGTCCGAATAGCCGAAAAGGATAAGCTCCGTATCGGCGCGGAAGCGCGAGGCCCTCCACGAAGGGACGACGAGAATGTCCCGCGGGTACAGGGGAATCCGATCTCCTTCAATCACGACTTCACCCCGTCCCTCTACAACGACAAAGACCGTCCCATCGGTGCTGCGCCGATCGCGGCTCTCGAAGCCAGCCGGTAATAGCCGGACGTGGGCAGAGATGGTCGCCATAATTGAGCCTCCGTCAGCCGGATTAAAGAACTCGAGCGCATGCCCCAACTGTGGGTCGATCATGGCACCCCCCGATGCAAGCGCTTCCAGGGATGCACGCCATTCCGCGTACGGGTAGTGAAACAGTGGCTGGTGCGTCGGGCGGCGGTCCGCGACGCGCCCCCGCAAGGGCTTCAGATTGCGGCCATAGCGGCTAAGACTGTCGCCGGCTGGCGCGTTCTCCGGAAATTCCTCGCTTGCATATTTCTCCGCGAAGCTCGCGTCGAAATGACGCACAGTCGGTATGTCGAGCCCGTCCAACCAAATCATTGGCTGTCCGCTCGCGTTTCCGTGGTGGTGCCACTGACCACCCGGCGTCAGCACAAGATCGGAAACGCTCATGATCGCGCGCTCACCGTCTACGGACGTGTATGCACCTTCGCCTTCGAGAACGAACCTCAACGCGCACTGTGCGTGACGATGCGCGGGCGCAACCTCGCCGGGAAGGATAAGCTGCAGCCCTGCGTACAGGCTGGGGGTAATACCGGAGGAGCCCGGAAGCCCGGGGTTCTCCAGGATCAAAACGCGACGCTCGGCTTGGGTCGCGCTGATCAGTCCGCCAGCGCGCATCAGGTACTCTCGGATTCTCTCATAGGCCCATTTGTGGACCTTGGCCGGCGAATCCGGCTGTGCGGGTATCAGTGCGGCAAGCTTTTCCCAAAGGGGGAACAGGCTCTCCGGTTGCATCTGCGCATAAAGCGCACGAAGCAGATCCTTGGGGTCGTCGCATGGGAGCTGTGTCATCATGGCTTAGATTCGGACCACTTCACGATCGTCGATCTCCGCAGACGGGTCGATGCCCATTGCCTCACAGTATTGCTCCCACACAGCGCCCGGCTGCCCCGCCTGGAAGACGAATCGGCCCAAATGCGCGCGAAACACTGGGTGAGCACGCATCTCATCAAGGGACAGTCCTCTTTCCAGAAACTCGCGCTCGGCGATCGGCAATTTGATCTTGTGGTTGACCGTCGGATCTCGAATGACACCCTTGGGGTCCTCCCCGCGCGCGATTGACTTCAAATCCTCGTGCAGCTGACGCCTCAGCATGAGGATGCCGCGATCGCTCATGCCCAGTTTTTCCTTGGTGCGATCGGCGATCCGCCCTTGGCCCACCCACGCGATGAAGTCCTGATTCATCACGTGAGTACTGATCCAACGGCCGGTCTCAGGATCGACCAGCGGTCCGTACCACGTCGGGATCTCGTGTTGAACGAACGGCTCCTTCTCCTTCGGCACGCGTGAGAAGAACCAGGCGACGCTCAGCGTGTTTTCGTCGTCGATTGGTACGCGCCACTCGAAATGATCGCCCAGGAAAAAGCAGTTGGGCCAGAGACAAACGCGTCCCACCGACCACAGCTTGTGATCAGCCGGCAAATCCTCCCGCTGTCGGCGATAGATCAGGCCATATTCGAACGAGTCGAACGCCACCTGCAGATGCCTGGGACCGAGGGCCGCCTCGGGGTGCGCCTGCCGCCGACTCCAGTTGGTGTGCATCCACTCGAAATGCACTGGATCTATTGAGTTTTCCTGGCACTGAAGCCAATTACACGGCACCTCCGAGAGGATGATCTGCCGACAGCCGTTCTCCCAAGTGAAGGGCTCCCAGTCCGGGAGTTCCGGAGTTGGTTGAGGCCCAAGGTAGGCCCATACCAGCCCGCCATGGACCTTAACCGGATACGCGACGATCCTCACCCTATTCTTGTACTTGGTCTGTGGCGCCACCGTGTCTTCGTAAGGCATCTCGACGCACTGGCCGGTCTCGTTATATGCCCAGCCGTGATAATTGCAGCGGATTCCACACTTCTCCACGAATCCGTAGGAGAGGTCTGCGCGCCGATGCGCGCAGGCGCGCTGCACGAGACCGAAGGTGTCGCTCAGGTCCTTGTACAGCACCAGGTCCTCGCCCATTATCCGCACCGGCTTGACCCGATCGCGCTTGAATTCACTTACGCCAGCGATGGGCATCCAGTATCGGCGAAGCAGCCCGCCCATTGACGTGCCGGGACCGATACGCGTCAGCAGCTCATTTTCGTTTGCGTCCATCCTCTTCCTCGCTCGTCCGGGTCTGTAGTTTGTGATAGCCCTGCTCGCGACGGGCTTCGTCGAGGCGAACGCCGGCCAGTACTGCATCCCGAATGCGCGCCTCAACCGCTTCGATGCGCTCGGCGAGATCGAGCACTTCCTCTTCCCGACTCTGAGGGATCGCCACCACTCCGTCGGAATCACCGCGCAGGATGTCGCCCGCGTCGATCCGCGCACCGCCGATGCTCACCACTGTCCGAGCCGATTCAAGTTGAACGCGGTCCTTGCCGGTGCGCATCGAGTAGGTGCGGCTGTAAATTGGGTATCCGAGCTCGAGGGCCAAATGCGTGTCCCGGCAAGCACCGTCGATGACCGTTCCAGCCAACTTCCCGCGATGCGCGCACAATGTCAGGATATCGCCCCATACCGTCGCATCCGGACGACCGCGGTTGTCGATTGCGATTACCGCGCCTTTGGGCACATCGTCGATAAAGTCACCAACCGTGCCGCCAGGCCCGGCAGGTGCGTACGACAGCGTGAATGACCTTCCGCACATTCGGAACGAGTGACTGAGCGGCTTGATGCCCAGACACTGGCCTGTAATGCCGAGCTTATCGAGCGCATCGCTAAGGGATGCCGTATCAACGCGCGCCGCACGCTCGACATTGCGGTCAGTCATGATCTGGGGCTCGCGAGAAGATGTTCGTAGCCGGCGCCCATTACGTCACTCACCGGTCGGTTTGCTGTTAACGCCTCAAGCATCGCGCGCTCCTTAGTTGCGATGCGCTCCGCCGCAGTGATCACATCCTCGGCTCGGTCAGCAGGAATGAACGCGACGCCGCTCGAGTCCGCGACAACATAGTCGCCATGGTTCACCGTGACATCGCCGATGGAAACCCGTCCGCCCGTCTCTGCCTCGTGGATCCGTCCGCGGGCGGTCCGCGCCGTCGCACCGCGACCGTAAGCAGGGAACCCGATGTCCACTGCCTCGTCAACGTCGCGCAGCAGTCCTTCTACGATGACGCCAGAGACGCCGCGCTGGTGCGCCGCATTCGACAAGATCCCCCCCCACCCAGCGCACTCGATACCGGTCCGCTGCTCGACGACAATTACCGCACCGGTCTCTGCAGCGTCGACCGCCGCGGTACAAAGATGGCGGGGCGAGAATCCCGACTCAGACTGGCCGGGCGCCAACCGCACCGTCAGCACGCGGCCAGAAATGCGCCGGCGGACGGAGAGTGCCAGAAGTCCAGTGACGGACAGCGGCAATCCGAGCTGGTCGAGCGAATCAGAGATCGCGCAAGCATCAAGCCTTGCCAGCCGTGAGGCAATTTCATCCGACATCGCGCGCTCCTTGTACGTTCCAGGTTATCCACCCGTTCGCCGTTCCGGTTCCTGCTTGAGAGCGATAGCAAGGAACATAATCAATCAGGTCTCCGCTCAGGCCCGTATCGAACAGACAGCCGGCCGCTCCAACCCAGTTCTTGATCTCGGAAGTACCTGACTGGAAATAGTCCTCACCTATCGCACAAAGCCGCTCCTCGTCGCGCATCTGAATCGCATCTATGATCAGACGATCGAAATCTTCGTCGATCACGAAATGGCTCATTCCGCCTGAGCCGATCACCGCGACACGCGCATCGGATTGCCAGGACCGAATCGCGCGACCGACTGCCTGCCCGAATTGGAAGCACCGGTGCGCGGGCGGCTGGTTTGGCGGGAAGAACGTATTGGTGAAGAGCGGAACATTCGGCACCGGCTGGTCGCGCATAATCTGGCGGTAGATGAAGCCAAACGCGTGTCCGATCCCGCTATGCCAGTTCCCCGGATGTTGCGGCAATTTTGAGGAACACGCCACGTCGAATTCTTCCGCGACTGCCTGCCGAATTATGCAATTGGCGAGCTCGGGGTGTCCCGGGTACTCCGTATACCGCGGCGGTTTGTGCCCGCGCTCAGAGGCGTGTATGCCGGGCGGCGCCTTCGCCGCCTGATCATCGGACGACGGCTCATTCCAGATCACAGGGCCGTTGAACACCGTCAGCGCCGGAGTGAGGTCTTCCAGAAAGATCTCACGTTGATCGTTGCCGAAGATGACGGCCACATCGATGCGAGCCGCCGCAAAGATATCGGCCACCTTCTCGATAGCCGCGCGGCACAGGCTTGCCCGGCGCCTGCGTTCCTCGAGAGTCGCCCTGGCGCCAAAATTCTCGTGCTCCCGCAGCCGGACCAGGCTGGCAAAATCATACGTCCCACCGCGGAAAGGGTGGTCGTTGCGCTGCTGATCTGCCGGCAGCCGAAGCAGCCACTCTTCGGGGGAGCTCGACAGAGTCGGGCCGTGAGTGGTCCAAATGCCCAGAACGATTTCGGCCATCGGCTTACTCCAGGCCATTCAGTTTGAACACGCGCCGCGTGTTTGTCTCAAAGATCTTTTTTTTGTCTGCGTCAGAGAGCCAGTCAAAGCTCTGGATGATCGGAGCCGTGTGATCCATCGTGTGCTCGTGCCCTGGAGCGGCCTTCGAACCGACGCCGGGGCATTCGGTACCAAACAGGCACCGGTCCACTCCCATCGTCTCGATCAGGAGGCGCAGCGCTCCTTCGGTATAGAGCACCGTGTCGTAATAGAGCTGCCGCATGCGCTCGGAGAAGCGGTGTTTTGAGCCCGGACCGCGGAAGCCCGCCTCGAACCGTCCTAGCTGGTAGGGGATCGCCCCCCCGCCGTGGCTCACGACAAGTTTTAAACTCGGGAAGTCATCGAGCACGCTCGAGTTCACGAGGTTGTAGACGGCTATCGTTTCCTCATTGATGAAGTGTAGCGAGTACGGCGAGCGATCCGAGCGCGAACCCGTGGCGTGGATGTGCGCCGGGACGTCAAGCTCGCAGAGCTTCTCGTAGAGCGGATACCAGTACCGCTCGCCGAGTCCCGGCACGTCCGTGCGCGTGTTCTCATACGGATCGGGGTTGAGGAGGACGCCTTTGAAGCCCAGGTCTTTGATGCACCGCTCGAGCTCCGGAAAAGTATTTTCGATGGGCTCGCCGGCGACTTGGGCCAAACCTCCCACGCCGATGAATTTGTTGGGGAAGAGCTTCGTCTGACGATAGATGATCGTGTTGGTCTCTTCGGTGAACCAGTGTACGACCCGCCCGGGCTCGAAGCTCGACATCATCTGGAAGGGCCGCGGTGAGATCAACTGCAGGTCGGTACCATGCTCCGCGAGCATGTCCAGGTGACCCTGAGGTGCCATCTCGACCTTATTGACGGCATCACGGATCTGGTCATCGGTGACCTTCACTCCGCCCCGGCCGTGGGCGCCGCGATGCGACAGGACGCTCGCCTTATAGGACCAAAGCTCGTGGGGCGCGCTGACGTGCCCGTGACAGTCGATGATCATAGATTCCCCTACCGTTCCCGTGGGCGAAGCGCTATCGCGCGATTCGGCCGCTGATATTACGCAGACGTCTGTGCATTTCGGCCGCATCTTCGCTCTTCGGGCTTAGGGACGCAAGTCCCGCCTCGGAAGCCACGCGGACATCCGTCGACGCGTGGGCCGGAGACTCTCTGCGACTTCCACCGCTGTTCGCGCAGAATGGGATTCGGATTGCATTCGGTCAGACGTCCTCTCATACTTAGCAAATTGAACTACGTCAATGGGATACGTGTGCCGCGGCGTCCTCGGCTACGCTTTCGCGCAAGCGGGGTTTGATTGTCCCGAAGGAACCATACATGGCGCGATTGAACAGAGCACATGTCCGCATTAGAGCGGGCGGAGGCCGGACATCTAAGAGAGCGCCAGTTCACGCCGAATCGGAGGCGCTTTCCGCGTCGACGACTCTGGAATCGGTGCCCGCGAGCCTGGATACGCTCTACCACCGCCCAGGATTTCTTCTGCGTCGCGCGCATCAGATCGCCGTCTCGCTATTCGTCGAGCAGCCTGGCGCTGACGGTACGACGACCACGCAATATGGTGTGCTCGTCATTCTGCGTGCTTGCGAGGGACTTGATCAGATCAGCCTCTCGAAGAAGGTGGGCCTTGATCGATCAACTACGGCCCTCGTGGTCAAGAAGCTCGAGGATGATGGGTACGTCGTGCGTCTCGCGGATCCCAAGGATCGCCGTCGCAAGGTCATCGTGCTGACCGCGAGAGGCGAGCGCAAGCTCCAAAGCCTGAGGGAGGTCGCCGCTCGTTCACAGGAAGTCGCACTCTCGATCTTTACGGCGCAGGAGGCCGCGCAATTTCTGGCACTGCTCGCCAAATTCGTCATGCATTTCAACAAGATCACTCGTGCTCCGATTGTGCCTGACGATAGCGAGATCTGATCGCAGCACGGCCTATTGATCAGACGTATGACGATTTGATATCGTTGACCTGTCTTTTTGAGATGTCGAGCCTGCCCAAGAACGCCTACTGCGGCAGCCCCCCCGGCGATGAACAGACTCAGGTGCTCTGATGACCGAATCCGACCGCTACGATGTGCTGATCGTCGGAGCGGGCCACGCGGGCACGCAGGCAGCGATTGCGCTGCGACAGAGAAGGTTTCTCGGCACGATTGCGCTCGTCAGCGAGGAATCCGATCTGCCTTACGAGCGCCCGCCGCTCAGCAAGGAATATCTCTGCGGCGAGCGCTCATTCGAGCGCATTCTGCTTCGACCGGAGGCGTTTTGGAGAGAGCGGGACATCTCGCTACGCCTCGGCGCGACGGTAACGGCAGCGAGGCCTGCGGAGCGGCGCGTGGTGCTCTCAAATGGGAACACCATCCAATACGATACCCTCATTTGGGCCGCTGGTGGCCGGCCAAAGCTGTTGGCCTGCGCGGGCAGGGACTTCCGCGGGGTACATACACTTCGGAGCCTCAGCGACGCGGACAAGCTGCGGCAGGATTTGCCCGCGACCGAGCGCGTGGTAGTCATCGGCGGCGGATACATCGGACTCGAGGTGGCGGCATCGCTTCGCAAGATCGGGAAAGCGGTCACCGTCGTCGAGGCGCTCGACCGAGTACTTGCGCGTGTCGCAGGAGAACCTCTATCTCGATTCTACGAGGCCGAACATCGCGCGCACGGAGTGAACGTGCTGTTGGGAGCACAGGTCGAGTGCATCGAGGGGCGGAACGGTCGTGCGAGCGGAGTGCGCCTGGCCAGCGGCCACATTCTCATGGCCGAAATGGTGATCATCGGCATCGGTATCTCACCGGTTTGGGAGCCTTTGCGCGCCGCGGGAGCTGCTGGTGAGAACGGCGTTGCGGTCGATATTTACGGACGCACTTCGCTACCGAATGTGTATGCCATCGGAGACTGCGCACTGCACGTGAACCAGTACGCGGCCGGCTCGGCCCTGCGGCTCGAATCAGTGCAGAATGCATGCGACATGGCGACGACAGTCGCGAAGGCGATTACCGGCGAGATGGAACCGTATCGCGCCGTTCCATGGTTTTGGTCCAATCAGTACGACTTGCGCCTCCAGACGGTTGGCTTGTCCACGCATCACGACGACGTTGTCATTCGCGGCAACATGGCAGCTCGCAGTTTCGCAATCATCTATCGTCATAAGGAACGAGTGATTGCGCTCGACTGCATAAATGCGCCGAAGGATTTCATGCAAGGCAGAACCCTTGTACAAAAGGGCGTCGCAGCTGACCGCGGTGTCCTCGGCGATGCTGACATTCCACTGAAGAATCTCTGCCTCACATGAGTGCCTCCTTGAATTCCACGTGGAAAGTAGAGCAAGCGAGAGGAGAGGGTGCAAAATTTTGTGTGCGAGGCATAGCATGAGAATCTGGAGCACCTATGCCACCACGCAAGAAGAAAAGCCCGGCGGCCGATGCCGCCCTGCCTGCCATTCCCTCTGAACTGATCGGCCAAATCGTCAAGGGTCCGATGAGCGCCGATGCGGTCAATGCCGCGTCCAAGGCGCTTAAAAAGGGCCCTGATCGAGCGCTGCCTGGGGGCCGAGCTCTCGCATCATCTGGGCTATTCCTCCGGCGCTGAGAAGCCCGAGGAGGCGAGCAATCATCGTAACGGGACGAGCTCCAAGACGGTGCTGACCGAGGACGGGCCGCTGCGGATCGACATTCCCCGTGATCGTGAGGGCAGCTTCGATCCGGTGCTGATCCCGAAGCACGAGCGACGCTTCACCGAATTCGATGACAAGATCATCGCCATGTACGCCCGCGGCATGACGGTGCGGGAGATTCAGGGATTTCTCACCGAGCAGTACGGCACGGAGGTCTCCCC
>JAKBCR010000386.1 GCA_021807675.1 Pseudomonadota bacterium | reverse complement strand
TGAAGCGTATGTGTCGGAGGCCTGCGTCCGCGCCGGAAACGAGAGACTATGGCCCAAAGTCTGGCGGATCGCGTGCCGCGTCGAAGAGCTCCCCAACGTGGGTGACTACGTCACCTATGAGATCCTGGACGAATCGATCATCGTGGTTCGCAGCGCGCCGGAGAGGATTTCCGCGTATTATAACGTCTGTCAACATCGCGGCCGGCGCCTGACGGAAGGCTGCGGCAGGACGATGCAGTTGCGCTGCAAATTTCACGGCTGGGCGTGGCTGAACTTTCCCTGCAATTCCACCGGCTCCTGGCTCAGTACATGGGGACCGGAACGCCGAAGCCCCTTGCGCCCTCAGAGTAGGGCTCAGAGGACGGTTTGGCGTCGGCCGATCACGCGAGCTGCGCCATTAGCGGGAACAACTTCTCCCGGACGATCAAAGCGTTGTAGTGCTCGGCGATCCACGCGATGCGGCCGTCACGGATGCGGAAGCTGAAGACGTACGTCATCTCGTAGGGCTCGCCGTTGATCAGCCTCGCCTTCGATCTCGCCTCGGCGAGCACGCGATCCTCCTGCGCGGTGATCGCGTCGATCGTGAATCGAATGGGCTGCGCGCACATCCGCGCGAGCAAGCGGATCGCCGCCTGATATTCCTTCTTCGATTTCACCCCCTCCGTGGTAAGCCACGCGGTCATGTCATCCGTCAGGAGGCTGTCAGGAAGCTCCCCGGCCGTCACGGCCGCGAAATAGGCCCGCGCCAGCTCGTGAGCGAGCTCGAGCGCCGAGCCGCCGCCCTTGCCCTGCGCGCCTTCACCCACGATCGCGGCTTTCGGTGCTCAGGCGGCGCGCTTGGGCAGCTGAATTTCAGCCGTCGCGGTGCACAGAGTCGTTCCCTTCTGGTTGGCCATCAGGTGCTTGACCTGCACGAGGTGGCGCCCTTCCCCATCGACGAGTTTGTCGACCACCTCGCCGGTCTGGACGGTGACGTCGGCGGATAGCGCCGGTCCGCGGTAGTTGGCGGCCGAGTGGACCACCATTCCATGCTCGCCCGCCCAACCGGTGAGATAGTCCGTGACCCAGGCGCCCATCGAGGCGCCGTATCCATAGGCACGCGGCATCCCGATCCGGCGCGCATACTTGGGAAAGAGATGCCCGCGCGACGGCCCGTAATAAGCGCCGTCGGTGATTTCCGGGTTGACCCGCTGCATGTCGGGATCGTTCTCGTAACCGGCCATCTCCTTGGTGAAGCCCAGAGCCTCGAGATCCAGCTTGCGCAGGTTCATCGTGCCCCAGACGTTGACGAGGTATGCGCGCCACTCGGTGGCGAAGCTCGCGACCGAATGCGGGCCGAAGACCCTCTCGGGCAGCTTGTCGCCGATCTTGACCTCGTCCCACCAACGCTCCTTGTGACCGAGGTCGTGCAGCATCTTGATCCATCCGAACTTGCGCTCCTCCAGAGCGGCGATTTCCTGATCGCTCCACACCGGCTCGTCGAACTCCTGGGTGTTCACCGTCTCTCCACCGGCGGCGGCCACGTAGCGGATCGAGGTGGAGCGCTGCTTGGCGACCAGCTCGCCACGCTGGTTACGGTAGAAATTGTCGCCACGTTGGAAACAGGTCGGGCCCGCGAACTTCGTGTTCTTGACGGCATAGTCGAATGGAATGCGCTCGTTGGTCAGCACGTCGCCGCCGACGACCTGCACCGGATAAAACCACCACTCGTCGCCACCGAACAGCAGGTGTGAGTTGGGGATGCGGCCAACGCAGGCCGGCGCCGATCCATGGCCGTCGTCGACCACGATCGGGAAGCTTTGCGGTGCCACCAGGCGGCCGAAGCGGCTCGCGGCGGCGTACGCCGGATCGAAGTGCAGCAGGTTGGGATAGTGCATCGCGTGGACCCAACGGCGGATGTCGTTGGTGGCCAAGGGCTCGCGCAGGCCCGACGAGGTGATCGGCTTTCCCAGATACTGATCGATATCCGAGGTGTCCAGGGTATGGGTAGTCATGGTGCTTGCTTTCTATGGGAAACGCCCAGGTATCTCGGGCGGCTTCAGGTCGATCGGTTGCCGTGCTTGACGGTGAGGCCGGTGATCGGGGAATCGCTCGCAATCCGCGCCATGCGAATCTTGGCGATGCGCGTGCGCTCGGGTGGCTCCAGCGGGATGACCGGCAGGGGTTGACCCAGCCGACCCATTTCCGCTTCGAGCCGCGCCCGGGTCTTCGCCAGCGTCACCTCGGCGGGCTGGAGCACTTGCTTGGTATCGAGCGTCGAGGGATGCTGCGGCAGCGCGCGCTCGACCCGGAACGACACGCGCCCAGCCTGAGGTACCGCCTGCCCGATGAAAGTGCGGAAACCCGCGAAGGTCAGCGAGGCCTCACCCTCGAGCTTCCACGGCAATCCCTTGGGCATATCGAGGAGGAAGCCCTCCTCGATCACCTCGAATCGATTGGCGCGCATCGGGACCGGAAAGCCGTCCGGGTCGACCACCGACAGATGCGCCCTGTCGCCCGATGCCACTGCATCCTGTGCGACATCCCTCCAGGGGCGGGCAGTCCAGTTGCCGGGACTGACCTTGGCGGCGGGCCCGGGGTCGGAGTGAGGCCATACGGTCTTCGGGTTCGCGCTCCAGACACCTGGCGGCCTGTCGAGTGCCGCATGATTGTCCCACCAGAAGACGCGCTCCGGCGTGTTCTCGATGATGATACGCGACCAGTAAGTGATCGCCAGGCGCGCCTTCTCCCAGGTGATACCGTGGCTGATGCCCTTGTAGCCGGTTTCCGCAAGATAGCGGATCGCATTCGACTGGATATCGCTGTCTCGCACGGCGCCATGCGCCCGGATCACCACCACCGGCTCCTCGGGGCGGCCTTCGATCAGCAAGCCCGTTTTGGAATTGCGCCGCACCCGTTCAGCCTTGGCCGGATTGGGCACGCCCGTCGCGACGTCGATGGTTGCCATGTCGTCGCTGGGGAAATAGTACGTTGGCGTGTCGATCGGCACGCCCTTCGCGGTCAGCGTCACGAATTCTGCGACCACTCCCGATTCGATCATCCGGGAGACATGCTCAGGCAAGTCGTACAGAGTGCTCATCTTCAGATCTCATCGGAATCCAACCATCGTGCAGCCGCGCGGTCCCGCAGCTCGCTGCGGCCGAGCTGCAACGCGATCATCGGCCTATTCGTTTTGCACATACCGCCAGGATGAATCGGGTATGGCTCGGCAGCGAAAGCGCCA
>JAKBCR010000385.1 GCA_021807675.1 Pseudomonadota bacterium | reverse complement strand
GGCTCGTTGTCTCGCCGTAGAAGCACCAAAGCAGGGCGTTCAGCAGTGTCGTCTTGCCAACGCCATTTTCCGCATAGATCAACGTGACGTTTTGCACCGGGTCAGTCGAGAAGGTGATGCTGCTCTCGCCGTTGAAGCACCTGAAATCGTGCAGCCGAATCTCCTCAAGAATCATTGCCTGCGGTCCCTAATTTCGTATGGCGCTCTATGATCTCCCGTAGCTTACGCTGCCGATCGGTCTTGACATTGCGCTTTTCGAGGAAGTACTGCCGCTCAAGACCGATGATCTCTCTGATTATCGGCTGGTATGCTGAAGCCTGTGGTTCCTCGCCTTCCGGCATGACGCGCCCCCTCCGTTAGCCCTCGCCCGCGACGATTGCGCAATCCGACACGGACCGCAACCTGTGTCACCGCAGTCTGAGCGGAGCGATATGGCACAAATATTGCGTATGGAGCGGCGATAGACGGCGATGCTGAGTCGCCCTGGGGGGTTGCAACCCGGGATTATATACGACAATTCGAAAGAGTGAGCCCGCCCCGTCTCGGTCAACAATGGGTTCGTGCTGGGTGTCTGATGAGGTCGCTACGCTTCGCCAAGTCATCTTCGACCCTGCCGGATCAGGCCGGCAAGCGCGTCGGCCGCGCGCTCTATCTCCACGCCTCCGCCCTTGGTTTGGCGGATTCGGCGGTCCGCGAGCGTATTGAGCGCGCCGCTCTTATCGCCGACCGGCAGCCATGGAACGTGGCAAAGGTCGAAGGGACCGCCGTCTCGCTCCTGCTCTATGAGCCGTTCGACGCCGCAGCGTTTCCCGCCCTGCTCGCGGCCAGCCGGGTGAATCTAGCGGACGGTCGCGTCGTCCGGACCGATTATAGGACGCGGGACAATCCCCCGATACTGCACCGCAAGGAGACCTTGCTGCGTCCCGACGATCCGCACCGGCCAGCTTTCGCGGCGCTCACGCGTCTCGCCGAGGAATATAACCTGTTCACTGAACCACGCCGTATTGGCACCCGGAGGGCATGGATGGAGCGCGTCGAGGCAGCGGGGCTTGTCGTGAAAGGCGCCAAACTCCTGCGACGGGACGTCACGCCCGTGGACGTGGTCCGACATCGCACAGCGATCACTCGCCGGGACCTATCTCAACCGGTGCAGGTCCTGGTCAGCCATCGTATCGTCACTCCGGATAGCTGCGTGCTCGACTACGGGTGCGGCCAAGGCGATGATGTCGCCGCGCTCATCGCCAATGGGTTCCGGGCCTATGGGTGGGATCCCCACTATGCCCCCGACGGGTCGCGTCACCCCGCCGATGTCGTCAATCTCGGCTTCGTGCTCAATGTGATCGAAGATCGGCATGAGCGCACAGAAACACTTACGGCCGCCTATGCTCTCGCCCAGCGCGCCTTGTGCGTCGCAGTCATGCCGCTCGGCAAATATACGTTCGACGGCCTCCGTCCCTACGGCGATGGCTATGTCACGGCGCGGGGCACGTTCCAGAAATATTTTGCGCAGCAGGAGCTGCGGGATTTTATCGCCGGGGCCCTTGGCGAGGCGCCGGTTGCCTTCGCCCCCGGGATATTCGTCGTGTTCCGCGACAAGGAGCTCGAACAGGAGATCCTCCTCAAGCGGCAGGCCCGCGATATCGCCCGGCCACTTGGATGGCGGGCCCCGGACCGCCTGCGGCGCCAGGTCACCGCACGCCCGGAACTTGCCGAGCGCATCCAGGCCGAACTCGAAGCCCTGTGGGCCGCCATGGCCGAGCGTGGGCGCATTCTCGATCCCGATGAATTCCCCGACGGGCTCCGGGATCGGCTCCGGGCGGCTAACGTCTCGCCGGCGCGCGCGACCGAGCTCTGTCTGTCAGCGCCGTCCGCGCGCGACAACCTTGCCGCCGTCGCCGCGGCTCGGCGCGAAGATCTCCTGATCCATCTTGCTCTTACCCTGTTCCCCGGTGCACCCCGTTACACGACACTCGCACGATCGATCCAAAGAGACGTTCGCGCCTTCTGCGGAAGCCATGCTGCCGCGCTTCAGGAAGCCAACGCCCTGCTGTTTTCGGTTGGCAAGCCGGACACCGTGCGTGGCGCCGTCGCCGATGCCGTCGGGGCCTGTCTCGGCGGCATGCGCGATGCCGCGACCTTCCGCTTCTTTGCCCCGGCCCTCAACCGCCTGCCCGGTGCGTTGCGCGTGCTTGTGGGATGTGCCGGCGTCCTACGCGGCGGAGCCGAGGGGGCGGACTTCATCGACATCAAGATGGACGGGCGAAGGGTCTCCTTCATTGCCTGCACGGATGCGGCAGCGAGACTGCCGGTTTACACGGAACGTGCACGTATCGACCTTGCTCGCCTCAGGGTCACCGTCGATCATCCGGAAGGCAAGATCCTCTACCTCAAAGCGAGGTTCCTGCCTTCCGATTTTCCCGGCATAGAAGTACAATGTGAGTTTGACCAGAAGCTCGTTGCCGCCGGCCTAGTCGATGCTGAAGGGCGTGGACCTCGCTACGCCGAATTGCAGGAGAAGCTTCGTGTGATCAGGGCCAATAGCCGTGATCTCCATCGAGACCAAAATTGTGACCGAAATCGATTCTCCTAGCTTGTTCCTGCCCCCACGGAGGATTCACCTGATTTCGCTGGGAAGGTTGCACATGCCTCGAGTATACGGCGACGAGAAGCGGCTGCTGCGGCTGCAACGCCAGCTGGCCGGCTATAAGCTGCTGGTGATCGATGAACTGGGCTACGTGCCGCTGTCGCAGACCGGCGCCGAATTGCTGCTCGAGGTATTCAGCCAACGCTACGAGCGCGGCTCGACCATCGTCACCAGCAACCTGCCGTTCGACGAATGGACCGGCGTGTTCGCCTCCGAGCGCCTCACCGGCGCGCTGCTCGACCGCCTCACCCACCACGTCCACATCCTGGAAATGAACGGCGAAAGCTACAGGCTCCAACAGAGCAAGCGGCGTCAACGCGCCGACCGCGGCGCCAAATCACCGGAAGCGCCTCCCGACGAATGACCGATCCGCAGCCAAGCGCCCCGTACGGGGCGCCTGGCGCCCATCGTCCGTGATGCAGTTTTGCTCCGGCCCGCCGATGCATTTTTCCTCCGGCGTTGACAGGCTGTTCGTGACCTGCGCGCTGGCCAACCTGTTCCTGGTGCGCGGCCGATTGCTGCGGACCTGACAGGCGCAGTGCGTCCGAAACACGGCTTGTTGCCCCCGGAAGGGGCGAACAT
>JAKBCR010000108.1 GCA_021807675.1 Pseudomonadota bacterium | reverse complement strand
GAAGCAAACATCGCGGTGACGGTGTTTGCAACCTCCGCTGGCGCAATAGTGCTCGCGCACCTCGTCCTATTCGACATGCTCCTCACGCTCGGGCTCACGGTCGCGCTCGCCGGCACGTGCCTCTGGTACGTGGGTCGCGGGGAGTCGAAGCTCGCTCTCAGGGTGGCGGCGGCCGGACTCGCCGCCGCGATCATGACCAAGGGGCTGGTCGCGGCGGCGCTGCTCGGCGGTACGCTCCTCGCCGCCGCCTGGCTGGAGCCGCGCGGGTCGCGGGGTTGGATGCGGCGCATCGCCGATCCGGGAGCCGCGGCCGTGTTGTTCGGCTTCACGCTGCCCTGGCACGTGGCGGCGGCGCTCGAGCAGCGCGGCTTCCTCTGGTTCTATCTCATCGACAATCAGGTTCTGCGATTCCTCGGCCTGCGCCGACCGCATGATTATCACGAGGGGCCCTGGTATTTCTATCTGCCCCTGCTCGCGCTCTCCGCGCTGCCCTGGGTGCTCGCCGCGCCGGCACTCGCCGTCCGTGGGAAGCCGCCCGACGAGAGGCGCCGACGCGCCGAGCGCTTTCTCCTGGTGGCGGCGGCGGTTCCGCTCATATTCTTTTCCATCTCGCGCGCCAAGGCGGATTACTACACCATCGTGTGTCTGCCGCCGCTCGCCGCCTGGTTCGCCCTGAGGCTCGGCCGCCTTGCGCAAGCCGGCTGGCGCGTGCTCGCCACCTGCGCGGAGGTCCTGGCCGGCGCGATGTTGGGCATTGCCGCGTACCTCGCCGCGGCCACGCCGCGGCTTTCGGGGCGCGGCGCCGTCGTCATGGCGATGCTGCGCGCCCGGCCGGAGCTGGCATGGGCGCTCGCGCTCGGGCTCGTCCTCGCCCCGCTCGGGGCATGCATCGCCGTGCGCCGACGCGCGTACCTCGCCGCGCTCGGGTGCTTTGGACTGCAGTCGGTCGTCGTGGTACTGGGCCTCGTGATGTTGGCCGGGGGCGCCGCGAGCCAGTTCTCCGATGCCCCTCTCGCGCGCGCGGCCTGCAGCTCACGGGAACGGCCGCCGCTGCTGGTGTTCGAGAAGCCGGAGGCGGTCTCGGCGGCGCTGTTCTATTGCCACTCCCGCTTCCAGGTGGTGGATTCCCACAGCGGTGATCTGTGGTTTGCGCAGCATATGCACTACGGGACGGGAACGATGTTCCTCGACGACTCGCAGGTGATCCGGGGCGCCGAGCGACGGCGTCTGGCGCTGCTCGTACCGCATCGCGATCTCGCGCGCTTCGCGCGCTCGCCGCTCGCCGCCGGGTCCCGCCCGATCATGAGCGCACCGACCGCGACCCTCTTCGCGCTTGGACCGCCGCGGCTTCTTGCAGACGGCCCGCGCGCTATCCCCTCGGCTCGCGCCGCGGCGGATCCGTGAACCGGTGAGGCAGGTCGTCTCAGCGCCGTGGGAATGGCGCTTGCGCCGGCTCTGCCCGCCCGCCCCGGCGTTATCCGAACCCGGGGGTACGGTGGGCCCGAGCGCCCCATGCGCTTCAGCGAGACCCGTACCGGCGATCTCTCCGAGCCGCAGCACCGCAGCCGCGAGCGGTCGTTGACGATCCATCATGCCTCGCGTGCGCACCACGCCGTCGAGTCCATCGTCCTCGCCGGGTCCGGGCTGTTCCTCGTGAGCGATGGGCGCGGGGACGTTCCCCGGGAGCACGCGCGCAGCCACGGCCTCGGTCTTTTATATCGCGACATGAGATTCCTCAGTGTTTACGAGCTGACTCTCAACGGTGTGCGGCTTGTGCCGCTCTCGAGCCACGAGGGTGGAGGGGATTGGACATTTCAGTCCTGGGCAATCCGCAGCTCGAGAGCGCGCGGGGCGGCTGCATCGCGCCACACACGATCGCCGTCCGCCGCGACAGAATGGTGGGCGAGAGCGCGATCCACGAGATCATCGCCGTCACCAACTTCGGCGGCCGTCCGGCCCACCTGTCTCTGGAGCTCGCGTTCGCGGCTGACTTCATCGATATCTTCGTGGTGCGCGGCATTGCAGCGCCGCCGGCACCGATCCTCTCGCCTGCGCAAATCGACGAAGGCCACAGCCTCGGGCTGTGCTCGATCGCGCGCGACGGCGTCCGACAGGCCACCCGCCTCGGCTTCTCACCGCCGGCGAGCCGGTGCTCGAGGGTCCGCTCATCGTCGAGTCCGTCCCCGGTCGAGCGGTTGTGTAGGAGAATCAGCGGGAAAGAGTCCTTGGCGTGCGCAGCGCATGTACCATAGGCGCTGCCCTGCCCTGGAGTACCGGCGTGCCGCCAGAGAATGCCACCACAGCCCAGAAGACCGCGCGCTACCTGCTCATCGGTGCGCTGGCGCTCATCGGCGCCTGGATGCTGCGGCACTTCATCCCGGCGCTCTGCTGGGCGGTGGTGCTGGCCATCGCGACCTCCTCGTTGTATGACCGCTGGGTAGCGAAGTTCCGCGGCAAGAGGCGCGATGTTTGGGCCGCGCTCACCTTTACGTTGCTCGTGGGCGCGGTGTTGGTGGCACCCCTCATCTATGGAGGAATGGCGGCCGGGCGCGAGGCCATCACCGTCGCACGGGAGTTTGCCGTGCTGGCGAGGAGAGGACCGCCGGCGTTGCCTTCATGGCTGACGCAGATGCCGTGGCTCAGTCGCTGGGTGCATGATTTCTGGGTGGAATATTTCGGGTCCGGCTCGGGCGGCGCCAGCGGCGCCGTGCACGCGAGTCCCGCCGTGATCGAGTGGACACGTGTCGTCGGACTGCAGGTGGCGCGGCGCATCTTCACGTTGGCGTTCACGCTTCTGGCGCTTTTTTTCGTTTACCTCAATCGCGACCGCCTCAGCATGCAGGTGCCGAGACTGTGCCGACGGCTCTTCGGGTCATCGGTGGACAGGCTGGTTTGGCGAGTCGTGACGGCAATCCGCGCGGCAGTGGACGGTATCGTGTTCGTCGCCGTCGGCGAAGGGGCCGTGATGTGTGGACTGTACGCGCTGGCCCACGCGCCTCACCCCATCCTGTCAGGTGTCGTCACGGGCGTATTTGCGACCATCCCGTTCGCCGCCCCGGTCGTCTTCGGCACCATCGCAGTCGTCCTGCTGGTGCGCGGCTCGATCGCGGCCGCGATCTTCGTCGGTGCGGCGGGCACCGTTGTGCTGTTCGTCGCCGATCATTTCGTCCGTCCCGTCATCATTGGCGAGGGCGCGAAGCTGCCGTTCCTCTGGGCGCTGCTCGGCATACTCGGCGGCGTCGAATCCTTCGGGTTGGTCGGCATCTTCATCGGCCCGGCACTCATGGCGGCCCTCGTGTCGCTCTGGCGCGGCTGGGTGGAGGAGATGCCGGCGGAAGGTCCGTAGGATGGAGCCCGGCTCGTCAGTGGCCGGAAGCCGGGCGACCGTGCAGGAGCGCCTCCGGGTGCTCATCGAGATAGTCGGCGAGGGAGCGCACGGCGCGTGCGGCGCCGGCTAGCTCATCGAGCGCATGGTGCACAAGGTTGCCGCTGGACGCCGCGGGGCTCGTGCCCATCGCTATCCTGGCGGCCTCGGCGGTCGCGCAGCCGCGGTGAGGAGGTCAGCGAGCGCAGCTGATCGGGGATCGTCCGCAGATTGTCGGCGATCTGAGGGAGCGGAAGAGAGCTGATCTTCGCCGGCAGGCGCTCGAGTCCCCCGCCGCCGGTCGCCGAGCTCCGCCTCCGCCATGGGAGCGGCTGCCCCGGGAAAGCTCTGCACTATAACGGCAGCTTGGGGAGGTCCGTTCCACGGGAAAAGCGCTCGCGTGCCGGCCAGTTCGACTGACCAGCCCCTGATCGGGCGGGAAGCGATGTCCTGCCCGAGGCCTGGGAAGCGGCAGCGCGAGTCGCGCTAGAACCGGCGAGGGGGACCGCCCCGCGGACGCTCCTGCGCCTCATTGACCCGCAATGGCCGACCGCCAAAGTCGGTGCCGTTGAGAGCCTGGATGGCGCGGTCGGCATCGGCGCTCGACATCTCCACGAACCCGAAGCCGCGCGGACGGCCGGTCTCTCGGTCGGTGATGAGAGAGACCTTCTCCACCGTGCCATGCTTGGAGAACAGGGCACGAACCGACTCTTCTGTCGCCGAGAACGGCAGGTTACCAACGTATAGTCTAGTCACAGGACTTCACTCACCCTGAAACACACAGTCACGAGCCTTGTTGCGGCAGGACCCCACCGGCCGCGTGCAACACATTACCGGAATCGGCCGGACTCCGCATGGTTTTGTTGCTCAAGGGCGGGTCCCGGGCTCGAGCAGCGTCTCGAACGGCTCTGATGAGCCGGACCTTGTCCGGCAAGCGGTATTCCAGTCAGTTGAAGGCGAGATAAATGCTGTAGCTCGCTATGAGGACGATCAGCGCTGCCGAGATGATCAATTCCGCGCGAACGCTCCTTGCGAGGTGCATTTGGGTGTCGTCAATCAGGGCCGTCGTCCTGACGAACCGCACGGTCGCGAGCACGATGAGCGCGATACCACCCGCGATGAAGGCCAGCCCCTCGTAGCGCCCGAGCGAGCCCGTCAGCCGCTCGAGCTGCAGGTGCCGCAGGTGATGTCCGAAGCCGGCGGACCTCGCCAGGGTACGCACGAAAAGATTGAATTTCTCGATGACGAAGCCGAGCGCGATCACCGCGATACCGGTGCGTACCCAGGCGAGAAATGTACGCTCGTTCGCAGCGTGGTCGCTGAAGCCTTGGATCATGATGCTCTCCCGTTTGCGCTCCGATCGGCGATGGCCGGATTGCGACCCCGGCGCGCCGTATCGATGAAGTTGCGCACGGCCGATGAGCCGTCGTCAGTGCGAAAGGCGATACCGAGCAGCGCGTGCAGTGGATCACCGCTCAAAGGCAGGAAGGTGACCGCGTGTGCCTGCAGACACCTCATGCTGCTTGGGACTATCGAGACGCCGAGCGATGCTGCGACAAGGTTGATGGTCGAGGAAAGCTGCGGCGCGTATTGACCGACTTTGGGCGTGAACCCCGCCGATTCGCAGGCAGAGATCACGGTATCCACCAGCCCCGGCCGCACCGCACGCGGATAGAGGATGAAGGTCTCGGCGGCGAGCGCGCCGAGTTCGATCTGGCTCCGGCCGGCAAGTGGATGTCCGCTGGGGATCGCTGCGACCAGGGGCTCCTTCTCCAGCAGATCGAGCGTCAGTCCCCGCTGTGCCGGGAGTGGCGGCCGCACGAAGGCGGCATCGATCCGGCCCGCCCGAAGCGCGACGGTCAGCTCGGTAGAGGGATGCTCGTGGAGCGACATCTCCACGGCGGGATAATCGGACCTGAAGCTGCGCAGGGTGGATGTCACCAGGGGGCTGAAGGAAGCCGACTCCGTGAATCCCACCCGCACCCGCCCGGTGGCTCCGGTCGCCGCGCGCCGGGCGGCCTGCACCGCGCTGCGTGCGTCCCCCAGAATCCGAGCGGCCTCGGCCGCAAACACGCGGCCCGCGTCGGTGAGCTCGATGCGGTACGCGGAGCGGTCGAAGAGTGGCACCCCGAGCTCCGCCTCGAGCGCCTTGATCTGCTGGGTGAGCGGGGGCTGGGAGATGCCGAGCCGCTCGGCGGCACGGGTGAAATTGAGCTCCTCCGCGACGGCAAGGAAGTACCTGAGATGGCGCAGCTCCATAACAATATTTTTCTCATATAAAGATACCATCTTCAATGTATTTTCTTTGGTATCTTGGCGAGTCTACAGTTGCGTCATGACGCAAGCCCAAGAACCGGCCACGACGGGGCCGAAGCCGAAAAAGTCCGTCGCCCTGTCCGGCGTGGTGGCCGGTAATACGGCGCTCTGCACGGTTGGCCGCACTGGCAACGACCTGCACTACCGCGGATACGACATCCTCGAAATCGCCACGACCTGCGAGTTCGAGGAAATCGCCCATCTCCTGATCCACGGCAAGTTGCCTACCCGCGGGGAGCTGGCGGCCTATAAGATCAAGCTCAAGGCGCTGCGAGGCCTGCCGTCCGCGGTGCGCGCCGTGCTCGAGCAGCTGCCTGCCGCAGCGCACCCGATGGATGTGCTGCGAACGGGAGTTTCCGCCCTCGGCTGCGTCCTGCCGGAGAAGGACGACCATGGCGCCGCCGGCGCACGGGACATCGCCGACCGGCTGATCGCCTCGCTCGGGTCCATGCTGGCCTACTGGTATCACGTGAGCCACAACGGGCACGCGCCCAGTGTCGAGACGGAGGACGACTCGGTCGGCGGCCACTTCCTGCACCTCCTGCACCGAAGGCCTCCGCCGGCCTCCTGGGTGCGAGCGATGCACACCTCGCTCAACTTGTACGCCGAGCACGAATTCAACGCCTCGACCTTCACCGCGCGAGTCATCGCCGGGACCGGCTCGGACCTCCATTCGTGCATCACCGGGGCGATCGGCGCCTTGCGCGGCCCGAAGCACGGTGGCGCCAACGAAGTCGCGTTCGAGGTACAGAAGCGTTATGACAGCCCGGATGATGCCGAGGCCGACATTCGCGCGCGCGTGGCCAACAAGGAAGTCATCATCGGCTTCGGGCATCCGGTGTACACGGTGTCCGACCCGCGCAATCAGGTGATCAAGGAGGTGGCGCGGAACCTCTCGAAGGAAGCCGGCGACATGAAGATGTTCGCCATCGCCGAGCGCATCGAGTCGGTGATGAAGGATGCCAAGAAGATGTTCCCGAACCTCGACTGGTTCTCCGCCGTGTCCTATCACATGATGGGGGTCCCGACGGCGATGTTCACGCCGCTCTTCGTCATCGCGCGCACCAGCGGCTGGGCCGCTCACGCGATGGAGCAGCGCGCGGACGGCAAGATCATCCGCCCCACTGCCAACTACACCGGACCGGAGTCGCTGCCCTTCGTGCCCCTGGACAAGCGCTCCTGAGGCCGAGGCGCCGAATTCTCCCATCCGACAGCCATTTCCGATCTCACGCGAGAATCCATGTCCTCATCTCACAGCAGCACCGGCCGGCCCGCGCCGGACCAGGTTCTCACCGACATTGCCGATTACGTCCTCGGCGCTGACATCCAGAGCGAAGTCGCCTACGAGACGGCGCACTATTGCCTCCTCGACACTCTCGGGTGCGGGCTCGAGGCGCTCGAGTACCCTGCCTGTACGAAGCTCCTCGGGCCCATCGTGCCGGGCACAGTGGTGCCGAATGGCGCCAAGGTGCCGGGCACGCCTTTCCAGCTCGATCCGGTGCAGGCGGCCTTCAATATCGGGGCCATGATCCGCTGGCTGGATTTCAACGATACTTTCCTGGCCGCCGAATGGGGCCATCCGTCCGACAACCTCGGCGGCATTCTCGCCACCGCTGACTGGCTGTCGCGTCAGGCGGTCGCGGCCGGTAGAAAGCCGCTCCTGATGAAAGATGTGCTCACCGGGATGATCCGAGCGCATGAGATCCAGGGCGTGATCGCGCTCGAGAACAGCTTCAATCGCGTCGGGTTGGACCACGTGGTGCTGGTCAAGGTGGCCTCCACCGCCGTGGTGGGGCGTCTTCTCGGCCTCTCGCGGGAGGAGATGATCAATGCGCTGTCGCTCGCCTGGGTCGACGGGCAGAGCCTGCGCACCTACCGGCACGCGCCCAACACCGGCTCGCGCAAGAGCTGGGCGGCCGGTGATGCGACCAGCCGTGCCGTGCGCCTCGCGCTCATCGCCAAGACGGGCGAGATGGGCTATCCGACGGTGCTCAGCGCCAAGACGTGGGGCTTTTACGACGTGCTCTTCAAGGGCCAGCCGTTCAAGTTCCAGCGTCCGTACGGCTCTTATGTCATGGAGAACGTGCTCTTCAAGATCTCCTATCCCGCGGAGTTCCACTCGCAGACCGCGGTGGAGGCGTCGATGCAGCTGCATCAGCGCCTGCGGGAGATGGGCGTGGGCGCCGCGGACATCGGACAGATCCGCGTGCGCACTCATGAAGCCTGCATCCGGATCATCGACAAGAAGGGGCCGCTCGCCAATCCGGCCGATCGCGACCACTGCATCCAGTACATGATGGCGGTGCCCCTGCTCTTCGGCCGTCTCACCGCGGCGGATTACGAGGACGAGGTCGCACGCGACCCGCGCATCGATGAGCTGCGCGCGAAGATCGAGTGTGTGGAGGATCCGCAGTTCACGCGCGACTACCTCGATCCGGAGAAGCGCTCCATCGCGAACGCGGTCAGCGTGAAGCTCAAGGACGGCCGCATGCTCGATGAAGTCGTGGTGGAGTACCCGATCGGGCACCGGCGCCGGCGCAAGGAAGGCATCCCGCATCTCGTCGCGAAGTTCCGGCGCAACCTCGCGCGGCGCTTCCCTGAGAAGCAGCAGCGGAAGATCGCGGAGCTGTCACTCGATCGCGCTCGTCTCGAGGGAATGCCGGTCAACGAATATGTCGACCTCTACGTCATCTGACATGCGGGCCTCGTCATGAGCATCTATCTCGTCGGACAGAATCTACCGACGGAGCCCGCGGGCGAGCGCTTCGCGAATCTCATCCGCCGCGGGGGCATCCTGCGGCTACCGGGCGCATACAACGGGCTCGCGGCTCTGCAGGCGAAGCGGCAGGGCTTCGAGGCGCTGTACCTTTCCGGCGCCGCCGTGAGCGCGTCCATGGGGCTTCCGGACCTCGGCATCATCACGGTCGAGGACGTCTGCTTCTTCATCCGCCAGGTGAGCCGCGCCTCAGCGCTGCCGGTTCTGGTCGACGGCGACACGGGTTACGGCGAAGCGCTCAACGTCATGCACATGGTGCGTGCGTTCGAGGATGCCGGCGCGGCCGCGGTCCATATCGAGGATCAGCTGCTGCCCAAGAAGTGCGGGCACCTGAACGACAAGAAACTGGCGGCGCCCGAGGATATGGCGGCAAAGATCGCTGCTGCCGCGCGCGCGCGGCGCCACCTCTACATCATCGCACGCACCGACGCCGCCGCGAGTGAAGGGCTGGACGGTGCCGTAGCGCGCGCGAAGCGGTACCTCGATGCGGGGGCCGACGCCATCTTCCCGGAGGCACTGACCACCGCGGAGATGTTCCGTGAGTTCGCGAGCCGCGTGAACGCGCCACTCCTCGCCAACATGACGGAGTTCGGGCGGACGCCGTACTTCACGGCCTCCGAGTTCGAGCAGATGGGCTACAGGATGGTGATCTGGCCGGTCAGTGCGCTGCGCGTGGCGGCAAAAGCCCACGAGCAGCTCTATGCCACGATCCAGCGCGAGGGCGGGCCAGGGAGCGTCATCGGGCAGATGCAGACTCGGCAGGAGCTCTACGAGACGATCTCTTATTCCGATTACGAGGCGCTCGACGCCTCGATCGTGAAGACGGTCCTTCCCTCCTAGCTCGTCCCGCTCATCGCCCCTCCTCTCGCGCCGAGGGCGGCTGAGAAAGCTCCTCCCGCGGTCCCGGCGGACCGCGGGAGGAGACTACTTCGCGTTGTGATTGAGCAGCACTTCCACGGAGAAACCGAGAAGTAGCGCGCCCGTCACGATCATCTGGGCCAACACGATGGTCACGATCTCACCTCCTTTCAACTGACGCACTCAGTGTAGGGATGAGGGAGCGGAGATGAAATTCCCTGCGTGAGGGCCGTGCGCATGCTCCTTTGGAGGTAGCGTCAGCTACCCATGCCACGTTCGCGCCCGCGTGCCGTCGCCGTCCCGCGACAGGAGCGCTGTCAAGGTCAAGCCTGCGCCGCGCGCGGCCATCCGTGGCCTCGGGCGCCAGGGAACTTAGCTCGTGGCCTTTTCGAAGCGCGTGGGCGCCGGCCGGGCTTGCGGGCTGGAGCATTGCGCCGGACCGGCCTCCCTTCCTCCCCCGGTTGCGTGGAATGCCCGGACCTGTTGACTGAAGCAGCTTACGACGGAGGCCAGCCGCAGCAGGGCGGTGCTGCCGAGGTCGAGATACTCACTCCTCAGCCGTCCGGCATCGGCGCCGGTTGCCCGGCCCGTGCCCGCTTGCACCGCGTCGAGGCAGGAGGCGTACGCCGCCACTTTCGCGCTGTACTCGCTCAGGTTGTCTTTCGCCGCGCTCATTTCCTCCCTGCTGGCGTGGGCGCCGTCCGGTATCGCGAAGGACGGCTGTGGCGCCGGTCCGCACCCGGCGTAGGCAGCCGGCACTGCGCCGGCGCAAAGCAGGATTCCCGCGGCGATAGTCGAGATTCTGGTCATCGGATGTCATCCCCGGTGTTGGTGTTATTTCGATAAGCCCGCGCGGCGCAGCCGGCGGAGCCTTGCTCTTCGTGCAATCTTCACCGCTGCCTGCGCAGGCGGTCCCTTCGCGACGGACTCTAGCATGCGCGGTCCGGCGCGAGCCATTGGCGCCGGATTATGTCATGACGGGGCGGCGAGCCGATTCGTCAACAGGCCGATTCCTACAACCTGACACCGTTCGGATCGGCGCGGGAAATCGATTCGGTCGGGAGACGCAACCGGCGCCGCGGGGCGGCTCTGACCCCGTTTCGACGCATCATCCAGGCCCTCGTGGGATGATCGTCACGGCTGCGTATTGCGGCTCGGCTGTCACGTCGGTGGCATGGAATCGTACCGTATCGCGAACGCTCTGACTGATCGGGATCGCGATCGGCGCCGTCGCCGACTTCGCGGCGCGGCCGCGCGGTAGAGTTCGCCGATGCGCCCGCTCTCGTTTCTGGACCGGGATCGCACCGTGGCGGCTCCCGGCTTCAGCCGCTGGATGGTGCCGCCGGCGGCGCTGTGCATTCATTTGTGCATCGGGCAGGTATACGCCTTCAGCGTCTTCAACCTGCCAATGACCCGCCTGCTGGGGATCAGCGCCCCGGCGGGCGGCGATTGGAAGCTCACCGAGCTCGGCTGGATCTTCACACTGGCGATCTTCTTCCTCGGTGTGTCGGCCGCCATCCTGGGCCGCTGGGTGGAAGAGGGCGGCCCGCGCCGTGCGATGTTCACGGCGGCGCTGTGCTTTGGCGGCGGCTTTCTCCTTTCCGCAGCCGGGGTCTACCTCCACGAGATCTGGATCATTTATCTCGGCTACGGTGTGCTTGGCGGCATCGGACTCGGCCTCGGGTACATCTCTCCCGTCTCGACGCTCATCAAGTGGTTTCCCGACCGGCCGGGCATGGCGACAGGCATGGCTATCATGGGATTCGGCGGCGGAGCCCTCATCGCATCGCCGCTCTCGGTCTGGCTGATGAGCAGGTTCTCGACGCCGGATCACATCGGAGTCGCCGAGACCTTCATCGTGCTCGGAGTCGTTTACTTCATCTTCATGATGGTCGGCGCGGCGATGGTGCGGATTCCGGCGCCTGACTGGCGACCGGCGGGCTGGAGCCCGCCGGCGCGGCCACCGAAGCTCGTGACGAGCGCCAACGTGCACGTCTACCGGGCCCTGAGGACGCCGCAGTTCTGGCTCATCTGGTGGGTGCTGTGCCTGAACGTCACCGCGGGAATCGGTGTCCTCGGGCAAGCCTCGGCCATGAGCCAGGAAATGTTTCCGGGCAAAGTGAGTGCGGTCGCCGCCGCGGGCTTCGTCGGCCTCATGAGTCTGTTCAACATGGCCGGCCGGTTCCTCTGGGCATCGGCTTCCGACCTGATCGGGCGCAAGAGCACGTATTTCTGCTTCTTCATTCTCGGCATCGCCCTTTACGCATGGGTGCCCACCACGGGGCGCATCGGCAGCGTGGGCCTCTTCGTGCTCTGCTTTCTCGTCATCATCAGCATGTATGGGGGCGGATTCGCCACGGTGCCGGCATATCTGAGGGACATGTTCGGCACCCGTTATGTCGGTGCGATACACGGGTGGCTGATCACCGCCTGGTCCGCGGCCGGGGTGTTCGGGCCCGTGCTGGTCAACTATCTGCGCGTCTACGAGATCGCGCGCGGGGTTCCGAAGTCCGACGCGTACAATCTGACCATGTACCTGATGGCGGCCCTGCTGGTCATCGGGTTCTTCTGCAACCTGTTCATCGGGCCCGTGCACGTGCGGCACCACATGGCCGCTGCGCAGGCTGAAGCGACAGTCCTGGCACCGTGAGTGGGGAGTAGCCATGTCGAGGCAAGACCCGAGCGGCACCCGTACTCTCCGGCTGGTACTGGCGTGGAGCTTCGTCGGAATACCGCTCCTCTGGGGCGTGCTGCAGACGCTGCGCGATGCGCTGAAGCTTTTCCACTGAGTGTCGGGCAATGGTGGCGCCGCCCGCCACGACAGCCGATCCCCGGCAACGCGGTGAGCGGCCTGTGGCGGCACGGCCCAGGCGAAGGATCGCGGCCCCACGCGCAGTGAGACGAGCTACGGGGCGCCATGAGCCGCTCGGCCCATGACGCTCCGTAGGGGCGGCCTTCAGGACGCCCGCACCTCGATTTTTCGGGGGCGAAGCTCCGCACGCTTCGGAATGCGCACGGTGAGCACGCCGTCCTTGAGGCTCGCCTCGATCTTGGCGGTCTCGAGCTCGCCGCTCAGCGAGAAGCTGCGGCGGTAGAGGCTCGAGCGAACGTCCGCATAGAGCGCCTCTGCGGCCTGCGGGAGCTCCAGCTGTACCTGGCCCTCGACGACCAGATTGTTGCCGTCGATCCGCAGGCTCAGGCGGTCCTTGGACACGCCCGGCATGTCGGCGCACAGGGTGATGCCGTCCTTGTCCTCCCAGATGTCCACGGGCGGACGGATCGGCGACTCGGCCGGCTGTGCGCGCTGCGAGCCGGGGCCGGATGCCTGCTGGGCCGGGGCGCTCGAGCCGCGGCGGGTAACGTCGGTGTTGGTAGCCATGTGAGCGACCTCCGCTTCGTTCAATGGATCTCGATCTGGCGCGGCCGCGCAGACTCGCGCCGCTGCACCCCGATCTGCACGATGCCGTCGGCATACTTCGCCTGCACCCGCTGCGGGTCCACGTCCTCCGGGAGGCTGATCACGCGCCGGAATTCGCCGCTGAAGCGCTCCTCACGATAGTAGCTCGCCTCTTCCGCTGCCTTGATTTCCCGCTTCCCCGACACGGTGAGCAGATTCTGTTGTATGGAGATCTCGAGACTCTTCGGATCGATCCCGGGGGCGAAGAGGTAGACGTCCACCCGCTCGGGCGTCTGTCCGACATTCACTGCCGGGAAGCTGCCCCGGGGCAGGGATCTGATCCCCAAGGGTGAGCTCCAGCTGCCGAAAAGCTCGTCGACTTCCTGCTGCAATCGCCAGAGCTCGTCAAAGACCGAGCCCGGCGTATTCGAGGGAATACCGAACATATGGCACCTCCTATCGGTTCAATGAGCCGCCTGGGCGGGCTGAAACCTAGGGATGGGGGGAAGGAAATTCAAGGGGCGGCCGCGGCCTCTTGGGTCCCCGGGCGCAGCTTGCGCGGGGATCTTGCAATTTGCTACCGTGAGGGCTGGCTCCGCGGGCGGGTCGCTCTACGAGGCGCGCATGGCGGCTGTCGCGGAACGCGCGCACACAATCGGTCTCGACCTCCCGGACGATGGATTCCACGGCAATCTCCCCGCGCTACAAGTGGGTAGCGCTCTCCAATACGACCATCGCGGTCCTGCTCGCGACCATCGACTCCTCGATCATGCTGATCGCGATGCCGCAGATCTTTCACGGCATCGACCTCAATCCGCTCGAGACTCGCAATACCCTGTACCTGCTCTGGATGATTCTCGGCTACCAGGTGGTAAGCAGCGTCCTCGTGGTGAGTCTCGGCCGGCTGGGCGACATGTTCGGACGCGTGAGGATGTACAACCTGGGGTTCATCGTCTACACGGTGGCCTCGCTCGTGCTGACAGTCGATCCGTACACCGGACAGTCCGGAGCTCTCTGGCTGGTGATAGGCCGGATCTTCCAGGGGATCGGCGCCGCTTTCCTCGTAGCCAACTCCGGCGCCATCCTGACTGATGCCTTTCCGGCCGATCAGCGCGGTCTCGCCCTGGGAATCAACAATGTGGCCGGTATCAGCGGCAGTTTTCTCGGCCTCGTACTGGGCGGAGTGCTCGCCGCGATTCACTGGCGGCTGGTGTTCCTGGTTTCGGTGCCGTTCGGGCTCATGGGCACCGTCTGGTCGTACCTGAAGCTGAAGGAGATCGGACATCGTCAACCCACCCGGATCGACTGGGGGGGCAACATCACCTTCGCGACCGGGCTTACACTGATCATGATCGGCATCAC
>JAKBCR010000384.1 GCA_021807675.1 Pseudomonadota bacterium | reverse complement strand
TACTCGGCGACGGTGGAGACACCGACTGCCGCGCTGTTCGGCAGGAACCTCTGCAGCCATAGCGCGGGCTCCTGGCCGAGCAGCGTTTCAGGCAAGGGCCACGGCTGTATGAGAAAGTACCAGTGAAAATACCCGCTCGCGAGTGCCATCGTAACCTGTTCGTAGACAGCCTTGGTGGACACGATGTCGAGGAGCGCCAGCCGTCTTACCGCATCCGGATGATCCAGCGCCAGGCGGTACGCAACACGGCCCCCGCGATCGTGTCCGGCGAGTGAGAATTCGCGATACCCGAGAGCGGCCATGACCTCGATCATGTCGTCAGCCATCGCGCGCTTTGAATAGCTGGAATGATCGGGCATCGCCTCTGGCTTGCTGCTGTCTCCGTAGCCGCGCAGGTCCGGGCATACGACCGTAAACTCCTCGGTGAGCGCGGGGGCGATCTTGCGCCACATGAGGTGCGTCTCGGGGTAGCCGTGGAGCATCAGCAGCGGATCGCCCCTCCCGCAGGTGGCGACATTGATTGTGGCGCCGGAAGTGGTGACGCGTCGGTACTCAAAGCCATGTAGCACAGCGCCCGGGTGCATCTCACGGGTCGGCTTCTTGCTTGCGTTCCCGACTCCCGCCGCGAGTAGCGTTCGACGGCTGCCGTCGCCGGTACGGTCTTCGGACCGCCGGGTGACGGACGGCCCGGCCGTGCACGGAGTACAGGAAATGCCGGTGGGACCCGACGTCGTGGAGTCGGATTCGTCGGATCCACCGCGAAAGCGGCTCGTCACGTTGTTCCCTCATGGCTCCGGGCGGGTGACTTTCTATATCTCCGTACCATCGCTGTCAACTGAAGTGAACGTCGCTCGCTGAGTCAGCGATGGGCCGCACGGAGCCGTGCAGTATCCCGACGTTTGCGCATCGTGGGGGGGAGACCACGGGAGGCTCGATTGGGTTGCATCTAGGCATTTGCGGTGCGGGAGCGACGGAGGCGGCGCCAAGCGGCCGCGCGGCACGCTGCCCACGCCTGAGCCGGGCTGCCCCTACCGCAACCGGTGGGCAATGGCAACGGGGTCATAGGATGTCTCACCGCCATTCATCAGAAAATTGCGTTTGACCCCCGGCGAGCTCTGACGCAAGGTGCTCGGTACGAGCGAGCAACAACAGGCTGCTCCGGGTGGAAGTCGGTCAGCCGGGATCCCACTGGGCGCCGCCTTGCGATGGCCGCATGCCAGGATGGCGTCGGGGCCGGGATTGGCAAGGCGGCTGAAGCGTGACCGCTTCGGTATCGACTCGGAACGCGAGAAGCTGAGGGCATTGTTCGTGACGAACCGGCAGGCGTCGCGTATGCATCGTCCGGGCCCGCGGCGACCCTAGCGCGACGGCGAGAGGGAAGGTAGCCCCGATTCGGGATCGTCGAAGTCGTCAATGAAACAGGTTGGAGGAATCAATGAGCACGCCCCTCGAAGGGAAGACCGCCCTTGTAACCGGCGGGTCGCGCGGCCTGGGCCGCGCCATGGCGCAGGACCTTGCGAGCCTCGGCGCGCTCGTCGGCATCAACTACGCGAGTAACGACGATGCGGCGCACGACACCTTGACGTCGATCGAGGCCAGGGGCGGGCAAGGTTTCCTGATCAAGACGGCGCTCGGCAGCTTCGGGGCGGCCGAGGAGGTGGCCGCCGCACTTGTTGGCGAATTGAGCCGCCGCACGGGCAGCACCGGCCTTGACATATTGATCAACAATGCCGGAGGGGGACCGACTGCGGACGTCGACGCCACCACACCGGAGATCTTCGAGAAGGTGCTCTCGGACAATCTGCGTGGACCGTTCTATCTCACGAAAGTGCTCAAGCCGAATCTCCGGCGGGGCGGACGCGTCATCTTCCTGAGCTCGGTCGGTGCCCGCAAAGCCCTGCCGCAGTTCGTCGT
This sequence comes from Pseudomonadota bacterium, assembly GCA_021807675.1. Taxonomy (GTDB): domain Bacteria; phylum Pseudomonadota; class Gammaproteobacteria; order Steroidobacterales; family Steroidobacteraceae; genus 13-2-20CM-66-19. Next base: position 1,329 of record JAKBCR010000384.1, on the reverse strand, counting down.
CTATGCCCTGTGCAAGTCGGCTGTGGAGACGTTCACGGTCGTGATGGCCAAGGAGCTTGGGCCCCGGGGCATCACCGTCAACTGCATCATGCCGGGGCTTATCGCGTCGGATTCGAATGCCGAGATACGGAAGGATCCCGTGGCGAGAAAATTCTTCGAGGACAACACTCTGCTGGGCCGTATCGGAGAGCCGTCCGATATATCCGGCGTCGCCATGTCGCTCGTGTCCCCCCAGATGGGATTCGTCACCGGCCAAGTCATCGAAGTCAGTGGCGGGCTGTTCACCTGATTCTCTCTCTCCCGATGCCCCGGCTACAGTCGCTCGGTCACCGCAAGCAGCTCAGGGCCCATGAGGACATTGGAGAAGTCCGCCGCTGGGAGCCATCGAGCGCGTCCCTCGATCCGAGATCGATTTCGCCGGGATCGAAGCGCGGCGCCACGGTCTCTCGACGCCGGCCTCGAGGTGGGCGGGGTGTGTGCCTGGTAACAGCCGTCCTGCCAACCCTTGCGGGCCTTGCTCAATACAGAGGAAATCTACGATGAATCTCGAAATAGAATTCACGAAACTGAAAGCCACCGTCGAATATCTGAAGGATCGTCAGGATATTCTCGACTGCATCCAGCGTGAAAGCCGGGCGCGCGATCGTCAGGATGCGCAGATGATTGCCGGATGTTGGTGGGAGGACGGCGTAGATGAACACGGACCGAATGTCACCAAGGCGCCCGAATATGCGCAACGGGCCAACAGGGAGCATGCCGAGTTCTTCAATATGACCAGCCACAACATCACCAATCACCTCTGCGAGATCAGGGGCGACACGGCCTACTGCGAGTCGTACGTGATGGGTGGCCTGTTTTGGCTCGACGGAAAGACGACCACGATCGCTTTTGGCCGCTATCTCGATCAATTGGAGAAGCGCAACGAACAATGGCGGATCGTCACGCGTCGCTGCACCATTGAAATGACGGCGAATACCGATGGCACGTGGGTCTACTCGAAGGCCATCAAGGGGTTCCTCAAGCCGTTGTGGAGCAAAGAGGATCCGTCGTACGAGCGTCCGATCGTGTCCCGGCCGGGTGGGGTGCGCTGGTAGGCATCGGAAAGGTCCACGCGGACGCGCCGGTTTCGCTGCATCGGGGGGCGGACCGGCTGTGATGAGCGCCCCGATCCTGTCGTTCTACGATGCGTGGCCGGGAGTGCGGGGCGCCTCCGGTCGGTGAGAGGGTAGGAGATGAGTGATGATCTGACGTGGATGCCGGCGTGGCGGATCCGCCAGCTGGTGGTGGCGCGGGAGGTGTCTCCGGTCGAGGTGGCCGAGCACTTCCTCG
>JAKBCR010000107.1 GCA_021807675.1 Pseudomonadota bacterium | reverse complement strand
GCCCGCAATGCAAGCGGGCACGAGCTCGCATTCGATCGTGCCTCAGGCGCTCTCACCGAGGCGCAAGCGATCGGCATCGATCCATCCCTGCTCGGCGCTTTCACACTGCCCGACGGGCGCCGTGCCCGGCCGGCCTTCGCCCTGCTCGCCGAGCGCCATGGCGGCGGGGAATACGCTCCCGAGGCGGTGGCGCAGCGCTGTGGCGTGGATGCCGCGAGCATCCGGCGCATCGCGGCCGAGATGGCGGAGGTCGCCTTCAATCGCCCGGTGGTGCTCGAGCAACCCTGGACCGACACGGCGGGCCGCCGGCATTCGAACATGACCGGCCGCCCCGTCGCGATGCACGCCATGCGGGGCGTGTCGGCGCATTCCAACGGGTTCCAGACTTGCCGGGCGATCCACGTGCTGCAGATGCTGCTCGGCGCGATCGACACTCCCGGCTCCTGGCGCTACAAGTCGCCGTACCCGAAACCCATTCCCGGCGGCCCCCCGCCTGCCCGCCCACGCGGGCCCGCGGCCTCGCTCGACGCCTCCCCACTCGGCTTTCCGCAGGGGCCTGAGGACCTTCTGGTCGATGAAGACGGGGAAGCGCTGCGGCTCGATCGGGCGTTCTCCTGGGAAGCGCCTCTCGGCATCCACGGACTGATGCACATGATCATCGCGCGGGCCCACGAGGCCGGTCCGGAGAAACTCGATACGCTGTTCCTTTTCATGGCCAACATGGCGTGGAACTCCGCGATGAATCCCGGCGAGACGACGCGCATGTTGAGCGAGTGCGATGCGCTCGGCAATTACCGTATTCCGTTCGTCATCGTCGTCGATGCGTTCGCGTCCGAGACGGTCGCGTACGCCGATCTTGTCCTGCCCGATACGACCTACCTCGAGCGGTACGACTGCATCTCGCTGCTCGACCGGCCCATCGGATCGGCGCACGGCCCCGCGGATGCCATCCGGGTGCCGGTGCTGCGGCCCGACCGCGACGTGCGCCCGTTCCAGGACGTGCTGATCGAGCTCGCGGGCAGGCTGGGCCTGCCGGATTTCACCGGTGCCGACGGAAGGCCGCTCTACTCATCGTATGCCGATTACATGGTGCGTCACGAGCGCAAGCCGGGCGTTGGCCCACTCGCCGGATTTCGCGGGGAGGATGGACGTGCGATCGGCAATGGCGCGCCGAACCCGCGGCAGATCGAGCGGTATGTCGAGAACGGGGGCTTCTGGGCCCAGGAGCTGCCGCCCGAGCAGCTCTATTTCAAGCACGCGAACCAGGCCTATCTCGCGGGCGCGAAAGCCATGGGCTTCATCGAGGAGGACGAGCAGATCGTTCTACAGCTTTACTGCGAGACCCTGCAGCGATTTCGCCTCGCGGCGGCGGGGCATGGGGCGCACCAGCCTCCGCAGCGATTGCGTGCGCGCATTCAGCGGTTCTGCGACCCGCTGCCCTTCTGGTACGTGCCGCTCGAGGAAGCGATGGCCGACCGCGAGCGCTTCCCGCTGCACGCGATCACTCAACGGCCGATGGCGATGTATCACTCGTGGGGCTCGCACAACGCCTGGCTGCGGCAGATTCTTCCGGAGAACCGTCTCTACCTTCATCGGGATCTCGCCGCCGAGCTCGGCATTCGGGACGAGGACTGGGTCTGGGTCCGCTCGCGAAACGGCAGTGTCAAATGTCAGGCACGCACGATGACGGGCGTGAATCGCCATACCGTGTGGACCTGGAACGCGGTCGGCAAGCGTGCCGGAGCCTGGGCGCTGCGCCACGATGCACCGGAGTTTCGCCGGGCGTTCCTGCTCAACCACTTGATCTGCGAATACCTGCCGAAGAAGGGCGGGGAGATGCCGAGCTCCAACTCAGATCCCGTGACGGGTCAGGCCGCCTGGTTCGATCTGACCGTATCCCTCGAGCGCTGTGCGGAGGATACGGCCGCGGAAACCGCCCCGCGCATGGGAGCGAATCCCTTGCGCTTCCGTCTTGCGCCGCAGAGCTCGCGATGACCATGTTGCCGAAGGCGCAGCCGGGCGCCAGGAAGCTCGGCCTCGTGATCGACCTCGACACCTGCGTCGGCTGCCATGCGTGCGCGGTGAGCTGCAAAGAGTGGAATGGCGGTGGCGAGGCCCGCATGCTGCCGGACTACGACAAGTACGGCACGAATCCCGATGGCGTCTGGCTCAACCGGGTCCATTCCTATGAGACCGGCGCCGAGACATGCTCGCGTACCGTCAATCTTCCGCGCTCCTGTCTGCACTGCGAAGACGCGCTCTGCGTTACGGTCTGTCCCACCGGAGCCTCATACAAGAGAGCAGAGGACGGCATCGTTCTCGTCGACCCCGAGAAGTGCATCGGGTGCAAGCTGTGCGCCTGGGCGTGCCCGTACGGCGCGCGTGAGCTCGACGAGGATGCGGGCGTGATGCGCAAGTGCACTCTGTGCGTCGATCGGATCTATGACGAGAGCCTCCCCGAGGCCGAGAGACAGCCGGCCTGTGTGGCGAGCTGCCCGGCGCGGGCGCGCCATTTCGGCGACCTCGCCGACCCGCAGAGCAAGGTCTCCCAGCTCATCGAGGAGCGCGGTGGCGTCGACCTGCTCTCGAGCCTCGGGTATCGGCCCACCAACAAGTATCTGCCGCCGCGCAAAGCGACCATCCCGGTCACTGCCGCCGAGCCGCAACCCGTGAGCAGCGGCGGCATCGGCACCGCGCTGTTGCAGCTCCTCGACAAGGCGCTCAGCCGGTGACCCCGGCCGCCTCGATCCTGCTGCTGACCACGGCGACCGGATTCGGGTACGGATTACTCGCCTGGCTCGGCGCCTATGCGACGTTGGGACTTCTGCCGCTCGAGCGAGACCGCGCCTTCGTGATCACAGGCGTCGCGCTCGCGTTACTGCTCGCCTCGATCGGGCTCGCCGCATCGACCCTCCATCTCGGCCGCAAAGCCCGCGCTTGGCGAGCCTTCACGCAATGGCGCTCGTCCTGGCTTTCGCGCGAAGCGGTAGCCTCGGTGCTGACATACCCGGTAGCCATCGCGCTCCTCATCGCGGTATTACGGGGCGGCGAAGGCGGCTGGACGCGGGTGCTCGGTTTCGCCGCCCTCGCCGCCTCGCTTGGCACGGTGTTCTGCACGGCCATGATCTACGCGAGCCTGAAGCCGATCCGGCAGTGGCACAACCCACACACGGCGCCTGACTACCTGATCTATGCGGTCTTCTCTGGCGCTATCCTGGTCGCGTTGCTGCACACCTTCGTATTCGGCGCGCCGGGCACCGCCGCGACCGTCGCGATCATCGCCGCCGCTGCTCTCGCCGTGATCGCCAAAGGGCTCTACTGGCACCACATCGGCGCCCAGACACCGCTTGCGACGCTTGCTCAGGCCATAGGCCTGCCAACGGACATCGAAGCGAGACCGCTCGATGCGCCCCACTTCACCGAGAACTTCGTCCTGCGTGAGATGGGATTCACGATCGCCCGCCGGCACGCCGCGAGGCTGCGGCGCATCGCGCTGGGCGCCGGCTTTCTCTTACCGGCCGCGCTCAGCGCTCTGGCGGCGCTTGCATTGATTCCGACGGCCACCATGACCCTTGCCCTTGTGAGCGCCGCAATCGGGTTGCTCGTCGAGCGGTGGCTGTTCTTCGCGGAGGCGACTCACGTATCGGCGCTCTACTACGGCCGCAGGATCTGAGATGGGCTCAACTCACCCCGAATCTGGCGGGAAGCTTTGCCCTGCCTCGACTGAGATCCTTGCCCGAGCGCACGGTCGGGTACGGTGCGCCCGGGTTGCGGCCCTCCCAGTAGATGCGCTCGATGAGGGGCGCCGGGTTCCCGTCGCTCGAACACGTGACGGTGCGGTTACACGCGGGCTGTAGTGTTTCGCCTCGTCCTCGCCAGGGTCCAGGCGGCCGCGGCGAAGACGAGCACGTTCGATGCGATCACCGGCTTCGCCGCTATCAGTACACCATAGGCGATCCATAGCGCCGCGCCGAGCATCTGGCAGCCGCGCAGCGCCGCAGGCTTGGAGAAAAAGTAGGACGCGACGAAGACCGCAGTCGCGATCCAGCCGACCATCTCGGTCATCGGCGGGCTCATGGATGTCATTCCTGCCGGCCGCGAGACTGCAGCGCCTCGAGCTCGCGGCGAAGCTGCCGCACTTGCTGCTCGAGCGTTGCCACCCGGTCCGCCAGCTGTTCGGTAGGCTCGGGGCCAGCGGCGAGCCCTTCCGGCCGGCGGCCTCCGGTTGCGAGCGCACCCGCGGCTTGCTCCCCCGTCCGATGTGCCTCTTCGGCAGCTTCACTTCCGTCCGGTGCTTGCTGCGGCGGCTCGCCGCCAAAGAGATGCATGTAGCGCACCTCTCGCCGTCCCGGCTCGCGTGCCAGCCGCGCGACGAGCGCACCGGACTCGCGCTCGAGCAGACTCTGCAGCGCCGCCTCGACCTGCGATACGTCGGTGAAGGCCGCCATGCGGCTCGCGCGCGAGCGCAGCTCTCCGGGGGTCTGTGGACCGCGCAGCAGCAGCTCGCAAACGATCGCAAGCTCCTGCGCGGTGAGCTTCAGGCTCCCATACTCGGTGTTGCAGAAGAGGTGCTGGTACTTCGGCACCCGGCTGCCGAACCCCGAGCGCTCGAGCACCAGGTGCTTGCGCGAGAGCGCATCGAGCGTGCGCTGGACGGTGGCCTCATCCAGGCTCATCACCGGCTCGCGGTTGCTCTTCTGGTTGCAGGCGCTTACCAGGGCGTTGAGCGACAGCGGATACTGGTCGGGCGTGGTGATCTGCTTCTCGAGCATGCAGCCGATCACCCGCGCCTGCAGGGAGTCGAGTTCGATGCGCATGCGCTATCTTAACGGAGGCAACCCGAGGTGACCTATGCCCAGACCCGAGGACCTTGCCCGCTACCGCGCCAATCTGCGCGCGGAGCTCGACGGCGCCGCGCTCTACCGCGCGATCGCCGAGGCGGAGCAGGACCCGGCGCGGCGCGCGGTGCTCATGGAGCTTTCGCTCGCCGAGACGCGCCATGCCGCGCTCTGGCGCAAGAAGCTGCGCGCCGCGGGCGCGCCGGAGCCGCACTATGCCCCCAGCCTGCGTACACGGCTGCTTGGAGCCTTGGCCCGACGTTTCGGACCGCGCTTCGTTATGCCGAGTCTGGCCGCCGCGGAATATGCGGACCGTGACAAGTACGCGAGCCAGGCCGATGCGGCCGCGCTTTCGGCTGACGAGCGCGGGCATGCCTCCGTGGTAAGCGCGCTCGCGACGGGCGGACAGCGTCCCGCGGCCTCGATCGGCTCCGATATCGCGCGGGCCGAGCCCTGGCACCGGAGCGCATCGGGCAACGATCTGCGCGCCGCGGTCCTCGGGGCCAATGATGGGCTGGTGTCGAATTTCTGTCTCATCATCGGCATTGCGGGCGCGGGGGCCGCGGCACGCACCGTTCTGCTCTCTGGAGTCGCAGGACTGGTGGCCGGCGCGTGCTCGATGGCGTTGGGAGAGTGGCTGTCGGTGACCAACGCGCGCGAGCTCGCGAGGACTCAGATCTCGCGGGAAGCGGAAGAGATCGAGCAGACCCCGGAGGCCGAGCAGCACGAGCTCGCGCTCATCTACCAGGCGAAAGGGCTGCCGCGGCCCGAAGCCCAACGCATCGCGGCGGATCTCATGCGCGACCGACAGGGCGCCCTCGATGCCCTCACTCGCGAGGAGCTCGGCATCGACCCCGCCGAGCTGGGCGGCAACCCCTGGCGCGCCGCGGGCACATCCTTTTTGTTGTTCTCCCTGGGGGCCTGCATTCCGCTCCTGCCGTACATCAGGCTGGGAGGACCCTGGGTAGGGTGGCTCTGTGTGGGATTGAGCGCGGCGGCTCTTGCCGTCATAGGAGGCCTGACATCGTTGTTCAACGGGAGAAGTCCCGCCTTCTCCGCCGCCCGTCAGGTGGTGTTCGGGTGCGCCGCCGCCGCCGTTACCTACGGCGTCGGTCGATTGCTCGGCGTTGCGCTATCGTAGAAATGCTATCGCGCCGATCGGGGGTCACCGGCTGCGCTATTCTCCCGGGCGAATATGGGAAAGAACAGACTCGAAGCGTTCAGCGACGGCGTCATCGCCATCATCATCACTATCATGGTGCTTGACCTGAGGGCGCCAAGCGGCGGCAGTTGGGCGGCTCTCGCGCCGCTCCTGCCGGCTCTCCTCAGCTACGTGCTGAGCTTCGTCTACCTCGGTATTTACTGGAACAACCACCACCACATGCTCCATGCCGCCTCCGGGGTGACCGGAGCCATCCTGTGGGGCAATCTGCACCTTCTCTTCTGGCTCTCCCTGTTTCCTGCCACGACGGCCTGGATGGACGGGACCCGCTTCGCGCCGATTCCCGTTGCGCTCTACGGCATCGTGCTGCTGATGGCCGCGATCGCCTACTGGATTTTACAGCAGCTCATCGTCCGCTCTCAGGGCAGAGATTCCATTCTCCGCCGGGCCATCGGGCGCGACTGGAAAGGGAAGATCTCGCCCTTCCTCTACCTCCTCGCGGTCGGCCTCTGCGGCCACTGGCCGCGAGTGGCGCTCGGCATCTACGCCTCGGTCGCTCTCATCTGGCTGGTGCCTGACAGGCGCATCGAGCGCGCATTGAGCTCGCTCGCCCACTAGCGCCGCGGGCGCTTCCTTGACGGATGGATCTCACCGAGAGGACCGGAGATATGCGCCGGAAGGCACAATTGCACGGTTTGATGTAAATTTGTGACTGGTGGCCCCAAGGCCGGACCCGCCGCCTGCTCGGCCGGGCCGCATTCTTGCAGCCGTAACCTCTTGGGCGCCCGGCGCCCCGCACCGGAAGCGGGCGCGTCACCGCAGAGCGAGCCGTGATGGCGAAAGGCGTATCGGTGGGCAGACAGGATCCGACTCTCGGGGCGGCGCTCGACGCCGAGAAAATGCTTGCGGCGGCGCTCAAGCGCTCGGGTCGCGAATCCTTCAACGACAGCTCGTTCGTGGCGCCCCTGCAGCGGCTCATCGCTTCCTGCAACGCGGAGAGTGACCTCAACACGCTGGGGCGAAACGCGGTGAAGTTCGAGATCCGGCGCAGCCTCTACAATCTGCTCGAATTCGAGCATCGCGAGAGCGAGAGCCCCCCGGTGCTCACCCGGCCCATCGACCGGCCGATCTTCATCACCGGGATGCCACGCAGCGGCTCGACCTTCCTGCACCGGTTGCTGGTGCGCGATCCGGCCGTTGCAGCGCCTCTTTCCTGGCGGCTGGTTCATCCGCATCCTTCCTCCGCCGGCCCGCTCGGGGAGAGCCTCAACCGGGCCCGGGTGCAGGCGCAGTTTTATCTCATGCGCTTCCTCGCGCCCGAGCTCAACACGCTCCACGAGGTGGCCGCAGGCGAGCCCGAGGAGTGCACTGACATCACCGCGCAGGTGTTTCAGAGCCTGCGCTACGACAGCGTGTATCGCGTCCCGAGCTACCAGAGCTGGCTCCAGTGCCACGGACACCTCGAGGCGTACCGGTTCCACAAGCGCTTTCTGCAGCACCTGGACGCTCTGGCGCCAGGCCGGCGGTGGATCCTCAAGTCTCCCGACCATATCTTTGCGCTCGATGAGATCAAGGTCGTCTATCCGGACGCCCACTGGGTCTTCATCCATCGGGATCCGGTCGCGGTGCTGGCTTCGGTCGCCCGGCTGACCGAGGTGCTGCGCCGTCCCTTCGCGCATCGCGTCGACCTCGTGGAGATCGGGCAACAGGTGTTCGCGTCGTGGCTCGATGGCGCGCAGCGGATGATGCGCGCCGCGGTGGGCTCGGACTCCATCCTGCACCTGCATTACCGGGAGATCGTCTCGGATCCGCAGAAGGTGGCGGCTCGCCTTTTTCGGCACGGCGATCACGCGGCGAGTGGCGAGGCCGCGCAGCGCATGCGCAAGTGGCTCGGCAACCGCACGAATCGCCATCACCGGCAGCGCCATTACGACCTGAAGAGCTTCGGGCTCGATCCCGAAGTGCTGCGCGCCCAGTTCAAGCCCTACACGGACACGTTCGGCATCGAGCTCGAATGGCCGCCGAAGGCGCGCGGCACGCGGAACTGATCGAATGAGATGGCGCCCGGCCGTCGGCCTGCTTCTCGGCGCAGCGGTTCTGGCCGCCACGCTCATCTACGCCGGCGCCGGCGCGGTCGTGCGCACGCTCGAGGGATTGCGTCTGCGGGGACTGCTCGCCATCGTGCTCGCCCATCTGCCGATCGTCGCGTTCATGGGCATCGCCTGGTGCCTGGCGACGGGCACCGTCCCGACGGCTTCACCGCGCAGGTTCGTGTGGGCGCGGCTCGTACGCGATGCCGCCGCGGAGACTCTGCCCTTCTCTCAGATCGGCGGGTTCGTGCTCGGTGTGCGGGCGCTTCGCCTCAGCGGACCGGCGGCGCTTCGAGGCGTACTGTCGATGAGTGTCGACCTCGTCATCGAGCTTGGAGCGAAGCTCCCCTATGTCCTGGCAGGCGTGCTGCTGCTCGTAGCAAGCGCGCCAGACTCGCGGCTCATGCGGCCCCTCGCCCTCGGGCTCGTGGTGAGCGCGGCTGCGGTCGCCGTCCCCATGTTGGCGCGACGGCGTCTCGGTGAGGTGTTCCGGCGCGCGGTCCGCAGGATCTCGCAGCGATGGCCGGTGTTGGCGTCGCTGCGCCAGATGCATGCGCAGGGTGACATCAGCGGTGTGCTCGATGATATCCTGACTCGCCGCGGGCGGTTGGGTTGGGCGTTCGGGCTGCACCTGCTGTGTTGGTTTCTCGGAGCGGCGGAGCTATGGCTGGTGTTCGATCTGCTCGGCCGGCCCGTGACGGCAGCCCACGCCCTGGTGATCGACAGCGCCGTGGCGGGCCTGAGGACCTTCGTCTTCATGGTGCCGGCGGCTGCGGGTGTGCAGGAAGCGAGCTACGTGCTCGCCTGCGCGGTGTTCGGCATCACGCCGGCGACGGCGGTGGCCGCTTCCCTCGCGCGCCGGGCGCGGGACCTGACACTCGGTGCGGCCACCCTCGGCGTCGCCGCCGGCACGGACCGCGCCATCACCCGCGCCCGAAGAGAGACCTCCTGCGGGTCGTGATCCGCCACCAGAGCACCCGCTCGCCCGCGAGGCTGTACCAGGGCTGGCGGCAAGGTGACGATCACCGCCAGCACCACGGCGATCACCCGCCAGCTGCCGATGAAATGCAGCAGTCGGCAGATCGTGTGCCGGTGCGGCCATTGCCCGCTTCGCCGACTTCAGGCTCTCAGGGAGGCGCCGAGCGCCTCCAGCAGTTGAGCGGTGCCCCGCTCCCGCGAGCCAGCATCATCGTAACCGTCGAGAAATGCGCCCTGCTCCGCCACCTTGAGGCGCGTCCCCCGGCCGCTCGGCTCGAGCTGCAACGTGGCGAGCGAGACGGAGAGTTTTCGCTCGTCGAGGAACATCTGATAGCAGTACACCAGCCGCTCGTTCGGCACGATGTCCTGATAGACAGCATCGAAGGTCGAGACGACGCCGCCTTCCCAACGGCCCCTGAGCCGCTCGCATCCGCCGACCCGTAAGTCCATCCGCCTCTCCAGCAACTCCCACTTGCCGGGCGTGCCGGCAAACCACTTGGCTTTGGCCTCAGGCTCGGTCAGCGCCTGCCACACTCGTGCCACCGGCGAGTCGCAGACCCGCTCGAGATGAAACTCCGCGTGCACGACCGACCGCGCGCCAGCCTGCGCACCGGGTTGCGCGCGGACCTGCATGCGCACGACCTGCCGCTCCAGGCTCTCGAGCGCGCTGCTCCACCCCGAGGGCGCCCCCTCGACCATCCAGGCTGCCTCGGCGGCGAGGACGGCATAGCGCTGCACCAGGTCCATGCGCGTGCCGCCGAGCGCATCCGAGAGCCTGACTTGCGTGTAGGCGCCGAAGAGCGCCTTGCCGGCAGCATCCGTGCACGTCATGTCGATCACGAGCCGGGTGTCGGGCACGATCTCGATGAACGTGCCGCGCACCCAGTGCTCTTCCCCCTGAGGCGAGCGCATGCACAGATCGAAACGCCCTCCCACCCGCGTCTCGATCGTCGCCTCCGGCACGGTGAAGGGCTCCGGCGCAAACCAGCGCTTGACGTGCTTGGCCGAGATCCACGCCTCGAACACGGTCGCGCGGGGCGCGTGCAGCGTACGCGACAGCTCGAGCGGCTGCCGCGTTGCACCTTTCGCAGGAAACGAGAGAGGCTTACTTTGGGCCATGGCGATCGTCTCCGCGCTAGTGCTCTACGGCGTCCCGTTCCAGCCCCACGGGAGCTTCGGCCCACCGCTGGTCTAGCCGGGCAATCAGCCCGTCAACCGGAATGGACTCTACAGGCACCGGCGGTGGAGCCGGCACCGGTCGCGACAGCAGCATCTCGAGAGCCTGCAGGACCGGCGTGCTGGCCAAGGATGCGAGCGTGTGCGCCGGCGCCGAGACCACGTAACTCGCCGTGCCATAGGGTCCACACAGCCCTCCTTTTCCCCGCTCGAACAGCCCGACCATGGGCTTGCCGAACGCTGAGGCAATGTGCGTCACTGAGGTATCCGGCGTGAATGCGAAGTCGCACGTCGCGACGAGCGCCATCATCTGTCGATATCTCGGCGTGCGGGCGGCGAGAACGCCCGCGTGGGCACCGATCCGCTGCATCCGCCGCCAGTCCTGCACTACCCCGACGAGGAGCAGGATGACCTGCGGAAAGCAGCTGCGGACCCAGCGGATGGCCTCGACGAGGCGCCCCTCGGGCCAGTAGCGGCACGGCGCCCCCGCCGACACGTTGACGAGCAAGCGGCCCCCGCCGGGCCGGCTCATTGCTCCCCGGCCTTCCGCGAAACGCCATCTCGCCTGCGCCTCGGCGAGCTCCTCAGCGCTCGGGAACAACCGCGGGCGCCATGGCGGCGAGCCGATCGGTGCCTCAGGTGCGGCGTGAGAACCTGGGCGTGGCTTCTGCTCGAACGCAGCGAGGAGCGAGGCGCTGTGCTCCACATGATGCACCGCTCCCGCCAGCCGCTCGAGCGGGAGGGTGAGCGCAAACGCGTTGCCGCGATCACCGATTCCAATGCGGTGCTGCGCCCCGCTCGCCCACATGAGCAACATCGAAGTCAGGGATGCAGCCATGACGATGCCGTCCACGACAGCATCGTAGTGGACGCGGCGTACGCGCCACAGCGTAATCAGGAATGTCCAGGGATGCGCCTTGTTGATGCGATACACAGTGCCAACATCAGGATTGCCGTCGAGCACCGCAGCGTTGCCGATCGAGGCAAGCACATCCACCGTGACCGTAGGCTGTGCCGCTCTGATTGCGGCGAAAATGCCAGTCGCAAGCACCATGTCGCCAATGCGGTCGTAGCGAAGGTAAAGGATCCGGTGAGGCCGCGCGCGCCAGTCGGGCGGCAGCTGCGAAGGGGCCGGCCTCATGAGCCGGCGCAGCACGCGAATCGTGAGCACTTTGAGCCGGCGCTCGAGCCCGCGAAAAGGGTCCTGCCAGCGATGGCCCACGGTCTGCCTCGGGGTGGGCTGTTGTCGGGGGACGACAGCCGGAGCAGGAAACGTTCCGTGACTTTACCTTGATCCGGCGGCCTATGCTCGGGACGTGGGCATGGGGGTTGCTGTTCAGCCGGAGAAATGGCCATCCGAATCGCGCAAGTCTATCCGCACGCCGACATTCCGGTGCCTCATACACGGCTCTATGACGCGCTTGCTATCGTCAATTACGAAATCGGCCGCCGCCTGGCGCGCCGTCACGAAGTCGTCACCTATCCCAAGTGGGTGCCGGGGGAGAAGGAGGTCGAGGAGCATGAGGGCGTCACCTACCGGCGCATCCCGGAAGGGATCGATCGGGCGCTGAACGGCCTGAAGCTTTTCGATGCTGCCCGGCTCCTCAGCCGTGGGCGTCCCTTCAGGCTGAGCTCGGTTTATTACGCTCATTACGCCCACGAAGTGGCCCGCGACATCCGCGAGCGGGGCTGCGATCTGGTTCACCTGCACACCGTCTCCAACTTCGTCGGACCCATCCGCCGCGCCAACCCCGCCGCGCGCATCGTCCTGCACATGCACGATCACTCCCTGGCCGATTTCGACCCGGCGGTGCTGCGCCCACGGCTGGACGAAGCGGCAATGGTGCTCGCGTGCAGCCGCTACGTCGCGGACGCGATCAGGCAACGCTACCCCTTCGCGGCCGCTCGCTGCCACGAGCTTTACAACGGAGTCGATGAGCGCTTTCTGCAGCTCGCCCCGGACCCGGCCGCCTCGCATACCGTCCTTTTCGTCGGACGGCTCTGCCCGGAGAAGGGAGTGCATGTGCTCCTTTCGGCCATGAGCGGGGTGGTGCAAGCGCACCCGCAGGCGAGCCTGAGCCTCGTGGGGCCGCTGGATCTCTCGCCGAAGGACTACGTGGATCCTCATCAACGCGACCCGCTCTTCAACGGCCTGACCCGCTACTACTCCCAGCCGAGCGCCTACGACGATCTCATCCACCAGCAGGCGAGCCGGCTCGGCGGGCGCGCGTTCCTCCATGGCCCGGTATCCAATTCCGAGATCGGCTCGCACTACGCGCGGGCTGGGATCTTCGTCTTCCCCTCTCTCTGGCACGAGCCGTTCGGCATCCCAGTGATCGAGGCGATGGCCGCGGGCCTGCCGGTGGTGGCCACCCGCGCCGGCGCCCTGCCCGAAGTGGTGGTGGATGGCGAGACGGGAATTCTCGTCGAGCGGGGCGACGCTGACGGCCTCGCCGCCGCCATCATCAGGCTGCTCGCGAATCCCCACCTGCGCCAGCGAATGGGCGCCGCCGGGCGCAAGCGCGTACGGCAGCTTTTCACCTGGGATCGCAGCGTCGCGCGGCTGGAGGAGCTGTACTGTCAGGCTCTCGGACGGTCCGCCGGCGACGACCAATATGTGGCTTAGATGGGATCGGCTACCGCTTCGGCTCCGCAGCGCCGATCTTCCATTGCCGACCGCCCCGCGCATGATCTTGGCCGCTCGCGCTTGCCGCGATCGTGGCGAAGCGAAAGGGAGCCGATATTCTCCGGTCCGCTATTCGCCGCAATAGACCGCACGCACGACGGCGCAATCGGCGATTACGTCGTGTGGATGACACTCATCGGGCTCGCCCTTTTCTCGGTGAGCTCCGCCGCCGCGCCGCACGCCAGTCGAGCGCCAGCGCGTCAGGGAGCATTCCTTCTGCCGTGAGCTGATGCACTCGGCGAAGCCAGGGCCGAAGCAACGGCTGGCGGCATCCCGGGACCCATGGCGTCGAGGCGTCTGCGCTGACCATCGAGGAATCCGCTCTCGCACATGTTGGAAGACTTTTCCCGACGTGCGCGAGGAGCGCATAATGACCACACCACCTTGTGGGGAGATACGGTCATGGAGCATCGATGGGGTGTGCGCGTCGAGATGCGTCTGACCGTGCAGCTGTCCTGCGGCTCCTCGCCGCCAGTTGCAGGCTCACTCGTTAACGTCAGCGCGAGCGGCGCATTCGTACGCACCGGGGGCCGAGGACCTGCGCGGGGGCCGGTAGAGGTCCTCTTGCAGGAGCGCGGCGAGCGCGGACGCTCCGTGCGCCTTCCCGCGTTTATAGTGCGGGAGACCGCGGACGGGGTCGGGATCGAATGGCGTGAGTTCGCGCCGCATCTGGTGCGGCTGCTCATGGCGAGCGACAGGCGCGCGGGCGGCGCCCGGGCGAGAGCCCGCGCGCTGCCCTCGACTCATCACTTCCCGCGCGAGCCCAACACGGCGATGCGCCCCCGCGCGCAGCCGGGTGTCGAGCCGGCCGCAATCGGCACGATCTCTTTGCCCGTTGCCGCAACGGCGGCCACCGAGTGGGCGCGCGGGCCCGTGCGCGCGTTGGCGATCCAGCGGTTAGTGCTGGAATCCACGACTCCGGGCACGGGTCCCCCGGTGTTGGCCGCGGCGGCAAGGTAATAGCGGTCCGCCTGCGGATCCGACCAAGTCCCGAGGATCGCAGATCTGACAGCCAGGGGCATGTTGCGCCCTCGGTAAGCACGGGGTCGTGTCGGAGACCGTCCTTCACACGTGGCGGCTTTCCGAATTGTTGCGAGCATGTATCGCGACACCAACGATCAGGGCTCCAGAGCGCCCCCGGCGGCGCACTCGCAACCGACCCGCAATCTCAGGATTTCCCAAGACAAAGTCAGCGCTGCAACAAATCCGCAACGGAGCCGAAATATTCGCCGCGTACTCTCCCG
>JAKBCR010000106.1 GCA_021807675.1 Pseudomonadota bacterium | reverse complement strand
CAGGGACTTCGAGGCTCATTTCCCTCGCGCTCGCTGAAATGATCCTGTTCCGGATGGCGGCACGCCCGGAGTAAAATCGCGCAGTCGAGCGCACCTCAAGGGCACCACCATGAAGATCGGCATCATTTATCCGCAAAACGAGCTGCAGGGCGACCCGCAGGCCGTGAGACGCATCGGTCTCGCCGCGGAAGAGCTCGGCTACGATCACATCGTGGCCTACGATCACGTGCTCGGGGCCACTCACGACCGGGAGCCGAAGCTCTGGGGTCCCTATACCGAGAAGGATCCGTTTCACGACCCGTTCGTGATGTTCGCGTATCTCGCCGCCATCACGAGCCGGATCGCTCTCGTCACGGGTATCCTGATCCTCCCCCAGCGGCAGACCGTGCTCGTCGCGCGGCAGGCGGCCGACCTCGATCTCTTATCAGGCGAGCGGCTGAGGCTCGGCGTCGGCATAGGTTGGAATTATGTGGAGTACGACTCGCTCGGCCAGGACTTCCGAACCCGCGGCAAGCGTCTGGGCGAGCAGGTCGGGCTCTTGCGCCGGCTCTGGACCGAGCCGCTCGTCCAGTTCGAAGGCGCTTTCGACCGCATCGACCGGGCGGCCCTGAACCCGCGCCCGCGGCGAGCCGTCCCCATCTGGTTCGGTGGATTTGCGGACGAAGCGCTGCGGCGCGCCGCGAGGCTGGGCGACGGCTTCATTTTCGCGGATGGGGCAGTGGATGCATTCGATGCCGTCTCCCGGCTGCGGCGTTTCCTCGATGAAGCCGGCCGCTCGCGAGACAGCTTCGGCTTGCAGTGCAACATGCTTCAGGCGAAGAGCCCGCAGGCCGTCGTCGACACGGCCTCGCGGTGGCGCGACGTAGGTGGGACTGACGCCGCGGTCGTCACGATGGGCCAGGGCTTTAAAACCGCCGAGCAGCACGTCGACCATATGAAGAGGGTCGCCGAGGCGATTCGCAAAGCGGGAATCGGCATGTGTTGAGACTGGTGCTGAGCGCACCTGCGCGGCGGTCATCCCAGGTGACCGCCGGCGGATGCTCCCAGGCGTGATGTTAAGATGCGATGCGGTCGCTCAGCCGCTGATATCCGTGTAAACGGTCTTGGTCTTGAGATACGCGGCGAGCCCTTCCCAGCCGTATTCGTAGCCCCAGCCCGATTGCTTATAGCCGCCGAACGGCTGGGTGACATCCCAGGCCATCTGCGTATTGAGCCACACGGTGCCGGCTTCGAGGCGCTTGGCGAGCCGATGGGCCCGGCCAATGTCGCGGGTCCAGACGGCGGCGGCCAGTCCGTAGCTCGAGTCGTTCGCTCCGGCGATAGCCTCCTCCTCGTCGTCGAAAGGAACCACCGCGATCACCGGTCCGAAGATCTCTTCGCGGAACAGCCGCATGTCGGGCCGAACCTGCGTCACCACGGTAGGCTCGAAGAAGTACCCCGCGCGATCGAGCGCTCGGCCGCCGGTGACCACCTCCGCGCCATCGGTCCGGCCGTCCTCGATGAAGCTCATCACCCGCTGCAGCTGTCGCTGGCTGATGATCGGGCCGATCTGCGCCTCCGGATCGTCCGCGCCACCGAGCTTCAGGGACTTGGCGAACGATGCCAGCCCTTCGACCACCTGGGGGTAGATGGTGCGTTGCACATAGAGTCGCGACCCACAGACGCAGCCCTGTCCGGCATTGATGAAGATGCCGAGACCCGCGCCGGGCACCGCTTTTGACAGATCGGCATCGTCGTAGACGAGCACCGGCGACTTGCCGCCGAGCTCGAGCGTGATTCGCTTGAGGTTGCCGGTAGCGGCCTTGACGATCAATCTGCCGGTCTCGGTCGACCCGGTGAAGGCAATCTTGTCGACATCGAGGTGAGCGGCGAGCGCCGCTCCCGTGGTCTCACCGTAGCCGGTGATGACGTTCACGACACCGTCGGGAACGCCGGCCTCGGCCATGATCTCCGGGATCATCAGAGAGGTGAGGGGGGTCTCCTCCGCGGGTTTCAGGACGCAGCTGCACCCGGCAGCCAGTGCTGGAGCGAGCTTCGCCATCGCCACGTAGAAGGGCCCGTTCCAGGGAATTATCAGGCCCGCCACGCCGACAGGCTCCTTCAGCGTGTACGCGTGATACACGGCATTGGCACCCGTGATCCCGCCTTCGGCCAGGATGTCCGTCGACTGGCCGTGGATCTTGTTCACCCAACCGGCGTAGTAGCGGAAGATCTCGGCGGCGGAGCTCACCAAGTTGCGAGCGAGCCATCGGGCCATGCCGTTGTTGCGGCATTCAACCTCGATGATGTCCTCGGCACGCCGCTCGACGACGTCCGCGACTCGCCAGAGGATTCTCGCGCGCTCCTTGGCCAGCTTCCCGCGCCAGACGCCCTGATCGAAGGCTTCTCGCGCCCGGGCCACGGCTTGATCGACGGCGGCGCGGCCACCGTCGGGAACCTCGGCTATCCGCTTGCCCGTCGCGGGATCGAATACCGGAATGAGATCAGACATGCGAGCTCCTACCACTGACTTTCAGGGATGCGCACGACCAGTCCGTCGAGCTCCGCGGTCACCGTGAGCTGACAGGATAGACGCTTGCCGGGTCGGGAATCCTCCCGGATCTCCATGGTGGCGTCCTCCATGTCAGAGGCCTGGCCGGTCTTCTCCCTCCAGCTCTCATCGACGTAGACACGGCAGGTTCCACAGGCGCAGCTGCCACCGCACTCGGCGACGATTCCCGGGATCCCGTTCCAGACCGCGCCTTGCATCACGGACTGCCCCGGCTGCAGCTCCACGACGTGCTCCACACCATTCGGCTCAATGTACTTGATCTTTGGCACGGTCACGCCTCCACCGGCTCGAATTCGATCGGCAGGCCGTGCAGACCCCAGATGCCCGGGAACGGACGCCAGCCGAACTTGCCCACCAAGCGCGGGTTGCGCAGCCTTTGCGGGATCTGATGCAGCGCTTCCTGAAGCTGTGCGCGGGCGATGAACTGGCCGAGGCACATGTGCTTGCCCAGGCTGAAGGCGATGTGCCGCCTCGTCGGCTCGATCTGGCGGTCAGGATCGAATCTCTCGGGGTCCGGGAATGCAATAGGGTCGCGCCCCGAGATGCTCAAGGTGAACCACAGCATCGTGTCTCGCGGAATCAAAACATCACGGAAAGCCACATCCCGGCTGGTGAAGCGAGGCACCTGCCCGGGGTTGTAGTAGCGGATGGCCTCTTCGAGCACTTTCCCGCAGTAGGCGTGATCCTGGCCACAGCGCTCGTAGATCTCGGGACGCTGCAGCAGCAGGTACATCGTGTGGGTGAGCACGTTCTTCGAGGTGTCATACCCGGCGACGAACAGGAAGATCAGCAGATCCGCGAGCTGTCGTTCGGCGATGCCGCCTTCGTCGCTCGTCTGGATGAGAAGGTGCAAGAGGTCATCGCGGTTGCCGCTTTCGGGGTGAGCACGGCGCTCGGCGATCAGACGCTGGACGAGGGCTTCCACGCGCCCGAATGCCTCGTGGATCGCCGGCATCCGCCGTTTGTCCATGCTGAACGCGAGGCCGAGCGTCTCGAAGCTCGCGCGAATCGATGGAATCTCCTCTCGCGGCGCTCCGACCAGCGTGAACATGTTGGATATGGGGAAGTAGGAGGCGAATTCCTCGAAGTCGAACCGGCCTTTCGGAGCCCATTCGTCGAGGAGACGCCTGATCGTCCCCTGCATCATCGGGCGCATCTGATTGGCGTAGCGGGGCGTGAACTTCGCGGCGAACGTGTCGCGCAGAAGCCTGTGCTGCTCGACCGGCAGAGAGATCATCTGTTCCTCGGTGAAGCGCCCCCATGGCGTTCCGTGTGCTCCGAGCTGCTCCACGATGCCGTCATACGCCGGCCGCAGTTTGTCGTCCTGTCCGAGCAGCTCCCGGATCGCGCCATAATCATGGACGAGGTAGCCGATGCTGGAGCTGGCGATCCAGGGATGCTTCGCTCTCGCCTCGGCCAGGTACCGCAACGGATTTTCGGCGAAAGCGGGCGTTTCCACCGGCAGGTGCGGCAGGTCGAGATCGGTCAATGTCTGCATGAACTTGAGATCCTCTGTCTGCACGGCTTCACATCGATGACGAGAGTCCGGTCGCCGTGCTAACCATAAGGTTAGCAAATCCTGGGAACACCGTCCAGACCGCCACCCCATTCCATGCCGGGCAATTGCGCCCTGACCGCTCATCTGCGGTAGAGGCATCGGGCCGCCCGATCGGATTCATGCCGGCCCCTTCTATTGCAACGGTTGGGGTGACAACATAGACTCCCCTGGAAATGTCGGAGCGCACAGCGTCGCCCGGACGAGCTGCCGCCGGCGCTGCATTGGCGCATGTCTGCGTCGACGCTCGCAGGAGCCCCCCGCTTTTGTCGATCGCCGGGAGCGCAGTTGAGGAACTGGCAATGAAACGAATCGACGAGCTCGACCTGCCGAATCTCCCGATGGAGGACGCCGCGTTCGCATCCAATCCCTGGCCGTATCTCGCGGCGGCCAGGCATCGACACCCATGGCTGGCGAGATGCTCCTTCGGGCACGTCGTGCATCAGTTTGACGCGATGAAGGATCTGCTGGGGCAGGACGCTTATCTGCAGACCCGGATCGATAGAGTGATTTCGATCATGGGGGCCGAAGGCACCCAATGGGGACGATTCCAGAGCGAAAGCATTCTGACCCGGCAAGGACTCGCGCATCAGCGCATTCGCAGTGTTCTCGCTCCCGCTTTCACGCCCCGGCAGGCCAACCGGCACCGTCCGCTCATGCGGGCGGTCATCACGGAGCTCCTCGACGAATGGGTGCCCAAGCGGGAATTCGACTTCGAGGCATTTGCCTCGAACTTTCCGATCGGGGTGATGTGCAGCCTGATCGGTGCGTCGCGCGCGGTGATCCCGCAGCTGCGCTCTTCTCTCGAGGCGTTCGGCCTCAGCTTCAGCCTGGACAAAGAGCACCTGCCGGCGCTGGAGAACGCCACCAACGTCCTCGACGAGTTCGTTCAGAAGCTGGTGGCGGAGCGGCAGGCCGCGCGCCGCCAGGACGGCGAGGAAGATCTGCTGGAGATCCTGCTGCAGACGCAGGATCGGGGTGAGCTCGGCGCACGCGAGCTTTACGATCTTCTCATTTTCCTCTTTGTCGCAGGATATGACACCTCGAAGAATGCGCTGACGCTGATGATGTCCGTGCTGATAGACAATCCCGGCATCTACGCGCAGTGCGCAGAGGACTTGGAGTATTGCCGCAAGGTCGTGGAAGAGAATTTCCGTTACCTCACCACTTCCACGATACCGCGAGTGGCCGTGCAGGATCTCCCCTATCGGGATGTGCTGATCCCCGAAGGCTCGACGCTGTTCTTTCCCGTGAGCATCGCCGGTCGTGATCCCGGCGCGCACCAGGATGCGGATCGCTTCGATCCCGACCGCGAGGAGATCCGCAGGCATCTGACCTTCGGCATGGGCGGGCACATCTGCCTGGGTCAGTTCATTGCCCGGGCGCAGATCCAGGAGGGCCTGCACCTGATCGCGCAACGCATGAAGAACCCGCGCAGGGTCGGCCCTTCGAGATGGCGGCCCTTCTATGGAGTCTGGGGCATGAGGGGCCTTCCCATTGCCTTCGATCCCGCGAACTGACAGCAATACCATGCGGATGAGCCGCAAGGCTTCGTCCACCGTTAACCCACGAGAGGCTCTGAAATGACCGAAATAGCAGGCAAGGCCGCAGTTGTGACGGGCGGCGGCAACGGAATCGGCATGGGGCTGGCGAAGGAACTGGCACGGCAAGGAGCGTCGGTCGCCGTTGCCGACATCATCCTCGAGAACGCGCAGCAGGTCGCCAACGCGATCAAGGCGACTGGTGGCAAGGCCGTAGCCATCGCGTGCGACGTGTGCGACCGGGATTCGATCCGCCGGACGAAGGAAGCGGCGAATGCGGCGCTGGGACCGATTCAGCTGGTCTTTGCCAATGCGGGTGCGACCTCGTTCGATCCATTGATGAAAATGTCGGATGAGGACGTCGACTGGATTCTCGATGTCAATCTAAAGGGCGTGATGTACACCGCGCGAGCGTTTCTTCCAGACATGATAGCCGCGCGCGAGGGCCATATCTGCGCTACGGCATCGATGGCTGGGCTGCTGCCGGGGTGGATCCCGCAGCATACCCCTTATTCGGCAGCCAAGGCCGGTATCATCGGGCTGATGATGAATGCCCAGCTCGAGCTCAAGGAATTCAACATTCATACCACGAGCTACTGTCCCGGGGGCGTCGCGACGGGGATGAGGATCAACAATGCGCGATATCGCCCTGCGAGATACGGCGGCCCTGGTGAGAAGGAAGTCCATCTGGGGGATGAGAACCGGGAGCAGAGTAGCCTCAAGTTCTATCGACCCGAGGATATCGCCCCGATGGTGCTCAACGCGGTGCGCAATAATCGGCCGTTCGTGTTCGATCATCCCGAACAGAGAGCCCTGTTCAGGAAGACCTACGCCAGCGTGGTCGAGTCGTGCTACGACGATGCCGACAAGTGGTTGCGGGAGCACGGTGAGCCTACGGCAAATCCCCATGGCGCCGACCTCCTCGATGCGCAGAAGTGAGCTTGACGGGAGCACCCTGTGAATCCCGAGACAAAGGCGCGTGAGGCTTGCATCACCCGCGGCGAGCCGCGGCTTTCGGCGCTCAGCCGCGAGCAATATGGCCAGGAAGGTTTCGATATCGTCACGGACTTGCGCGCCGGCGTCGGGCTGCCGCCCGCCGAAGTACCGGAGTTCATGGCCACTTTCCTGCGTCATCCGGCTCTCGTGCGTGCGCATGCGCAACTGGCCCTGCAGCTGTTCAAGGGGACGTTGCCTCTGCGGGACCGCGAGCTGGTCATCCTGCGGGTCATGTGGCTCTCCTGCTCGCCCTTCGAGTGGAATGAGCATGTTGCCATCGGCAAGCAGGCGGCCGGGCTGACTCGGGAAGACATCGAGCGTGTCAGGGAAGGCTCGTCGGCCGCGGGCTGGGACGATCACAGTCGAGCAGTGCTGCGCGCCGTCGAGGAGCTCCACGAGAAGGCCATGATATCCGACGAGGTGTGGGAAGCGCTCGCGAAGAGATACAGCGACAAGCAGCTCATCGAGCTGCCCATCCTCATGGGCCAGTATCTAGGGATGGCGTATCTCGCGAATTCGTGCCGTTTCCGGTTGCCGAAGGGCAGTGCCGGCCTGTCCGCCAGCTGAGCGCTCCATGTTATGCCGTGGTGGCGGCTAGGTATTGGCCGCCCCATTGGCGAGGATATGCGCTCCCGAGACCCAGCTCGCCTGGGGTGAGGCGAGAAACGCAACGACCGCGGCGATTTCCCCGGCGCGGCCGATGCGCTTGAAGGGAGAGGCATTCTCGAAGAAGGCGCGGTATCCCGGGGAGCTGTCCATCATGCCGGGGCTGGTTGCGCCCGGAATCACGGTGTTGACGGTGATGTTGCGCGCACCGAGCTCCCTGGCCCAGCTTTCCGTGAAGCTCTCGATCGCGCGCTTGGCCGCCGAATAGAGTCCCGCGCCGGGAACGGGATACTTCGCGATACTGGAGCTGAAATTGATGATCCGGCCGCCGTCGGGCAGGCGCTTGGCCGCCTCGCTCGCGACGTAGAGCGGGCCGAGCAAGTTGATACCGAGCACGGTGTCGATCTGCTCGTCGGTGACCTCGGCGAGCGATCCCGCGGTGCTCACGCCCGAATTGTTGACGACGATATCGATCCGTCCCGGATCGCGGTCGATCTGCTGAAAGAGCGCGACCACTTCCCGGCGCTTGGCGATGTCGGCCTGGTAGGCGATGGCACGGCCACCCATCGCCTGGATCTCGGCCACGGTGCGGTCGGCACCCACCTTGCTGTGAGCATAGTGAGCAATGATGGCCGCTCCGTCGCGGGCGAGCCTGAGCGATATCTCCCGGCCGATGCCCCTTCCGGCTCCGGTGACGAGAGCAATCTTTCCTTCCAGGGGCTTGCCGCTCGAGTTCACTGAGGTTGCTCCGGGTCCAGGGTAGTGATGGCCAGGGGTCTTTCGGTTGTGCCTGACGGGCGAGGGGAGTGGGAACGGCTACCCGACGGCCAACCTGACCGGGACCGCGGCGCCGCGCCGTCGCTGGTCGATCACCCAGCGCACGCCCCGACGCATCGGCTCCATACCATCGTGCGGCATGCCCGGCGGCAGCGTATTCATCTCCTGGAACATCCTCATCGGATCCTCCCCCTCGAGCGCGACCAGGCGCTGCACCCCCGCCAGGGCAAGGGGGTCGGCGAGTCGGTCACGCAGGGATTCCGGATAGACGCCGACCGTCTGGGTGGTGTCGTCGCACCATTTGACGATCTCGAGCAGGTCCGGGATCGGCACGATGTTCACGACACGGCTGTTGAGGCGATCGTAGAAATCCACCCGATCGGAGAAGCGCGAAACGACGACGCCTCCACCGACCGTGTTTCCCTCGACGTGGTAGAAGTCTTCTTCGAGCGAGGCGGCCTCGAGCTCGGCCTCGAGATCGGCGTTCGGTGCCGCAGCGGGCGTGGACATGACCGGCGGAAGCCGCCCGTAGGCGGCGACGATCTTGCGGCCGAGCTCGATCAGGCGCTGCAGAGACGCCTCGTCGGCTTCGCTCTCGACATAGACGATGCGCGTGTTCACGCAGGCGGTCTGATTGTAGAAGCCCGAGAGGACCGCGACTCCCAGCGCCGCTTCCTTCATCGCCGCCTCGCTTTCGAGCGCCTCCTTGCCGAGAACGGAGATGGAGTACTTCGGATTGAGGGCGGTGAGGTCGATGCCCGGGGTGAGGAATTTCTGGATGTGCTTGACGGAGGACATCCCGCCCCAGGCCGTGATCTTGTCGATGCGCGAGGTGCGCACGATCTGTGAGTCCATGAGCTCGTCACCACCCTTCCAGTAGGCCACGGCGATGTGCCGTGTCACGGGATGGTTTGCATCGAGCTCGATCAGCGTGCGCGCAATCGCGTTCGCCGTCAGCGGGTCATTCGACGGTGACTTGATCAGGCAGTCGGATTTGGTGAGCGCGGCCCGTATGATGGTGAGCGCGGCCACCACGGGCACATTCCCGGCGGTGATGTGCAACTGCCGGGTGCCGACTGCACGGACGCGCACATTGCTGTCGGGCGCCGGCGCGGGCACCCAGCCGTCGAGATAATCGGTTCCGATGGTTCTCTCGGCGAGCTCCATCAGGCCGCGCGGGTCGAACATGCCGGGCAACGTGTCGTAGACGCCTCGAAGGATGGGCTCATCGAGCCCTCCGGCGCGCAGCGCCAGCGCGAAGGACTCCTGCAGGTAGGGATTCCCCTCGAGTCGCAGCCGCTTGCCCGCCGCAGCGAGAAAATCCACGATCTGACGTACGGGGGTATCGTTCAGGTCCTTCAGCAGCACCGGGTTTCCGAGCACGAGGTCCTGGATGTGCTTGTGCGGGTCCGGCGTGCGAAAGCGCGCGCCGGCGCGACCCTTGAACTCCACCGCGTCCTCTCCCGGGTCGATGATCCGGCCGCGCGCGATGATCGGAATGTCGTATAGAGCGCTCATGGTCACACCTGCGAGACGAAGTCCATGAACTCGTTGTAGGCCTGCGCCGTGCCTGCGCAGGTGATCTTGTCATCGCCGCCCTCCATCTCGGCGAAGCGGGTGATGACCGGTCCGATCCGCGGCCCCTTCCAGCCGCAGGGGCAGTCCTCTTCCCAGTGGATCGTCACCTGGTCTCCGGAGATGAAGCCGCCCCAGTAGCTCGCAGCCATCAGATCGAAGAAGGCGTACCGCCCGGTCTGCGCGCCCTTGCGCGGCAGCATCTTCATGTCGCGATCGAACAGGACGGGAATGGTATGCGGCATGATGTGGAAGTGCTTGTGGCTGCAGCGGGGAGACATGCCCATCACTTCGGACATGCCGTAGACCATGCCGATGTTGTGAATCCCGAAGTAATCACCAACGTAGCCTTCCCAGTCTTCAGGGGCATCCTTGAGGCCCTTCATGCCACCACCGGTCATGATGAAGGAGTGGGGTGCGAACTCGGGCTTCAGCCCCTTCTGGATGCCGCTGCGCGCAGTGCGCACGAGATCCCCGAAGCTGCCGCCCAGCTTCACGCGCTTGCCGCGGAATTCCTCGAACAGCTTGAAGAACCAGGACTCGATATCCTGGTCGCGGCGCTTCGCCTGCGTGATCATCTCTTCTCGCGCCTTGAGCAGCGCGGGCTCGAGTCCGAGCTTTTGGAGCTCACCACGGTCCTCCGCCGCCTGCATGCGGGCGGCGAGCGACATCAGGTCCGAGGAGATATGGGTCTGGTACAGAGTGTGATAGCGCTCGGGACCACCGGCCGCCGGGATGTTGAAGAGGCTCAACATCTTCAGCATCATGTGGTGACCCCCGCGATAGCCGGGAAAGAACGTGTCGACATGATCGGTGTAGGGGTCGACGCCGCTGGTCGCGCGGCTCGCCTCGTGATAGGACCGGGTCCAGGCGGGAAGCTCGACCTTCGAGCGCGGGACGAAGCTCAGCTTGCCGGTGGTGCCGGAGGAGGTGCCGATCAGCATTCCGGCCTCATCGAGGCGCGTGAGCCAGTCGTCGATCATGGTGAGTCCCGACAGGTCCACTCTCGACAAATCGTGCGTCGTCAATCGATCGAGCCACGCGTTGAGCTTGGGAATGTCCCGATGCTCGATCAGGCTGAGCGGATAGCTCTTGTAAACGCGGTGATCGAAAAGCAGCGGTAGCACGTCCTCCACGGAATCGACGCTGCGGACGCCCTGGCGCTTGACGAGCCGCTCGAGGGCTACGACGGATTCCTTCATCTGCTCGAAGCGCCGCTTGAGGACGCTCAGCTGAACATCCTCGCAATCGCGCCAACTCGTGGCGAGCACGGGCTCATAGCCCTGATCGAGCCAGGAGCCGGGGCGGTCCGCGGGAAACAAGGCCAGTGACGAAGCCGCTTGCCTGGGCGCTAGAGACATGTTGCATCTCCTCCGATTTGTCCGGATGAGGCCGTGTGTTGCAGCGATTGCGCTCTCGCCGCCGGCGTGTGGATGTCCGCTCGCCGTGGCAGCGGTGGCCCGCTGCGCGGCATGCTTACCACTCTTTATAGCAGAAGTTTCCGAAACGACAATAGGGCGTCGGGCCTGACGGGCCGGTTTCCACGGCCTCGCGGGGCCGCGGGATCAAGCCTGCTCGCTGAGAGCGGCAGCGGGATGGGGCGTCAGCTCGAAACGGCGCAGGCACCACTGGACGAAGGCTTCCATTTGGGCGTGCCCTTTCGTTACGCCGAGGGCGGCCTCTCGGTCGAGGAAATTCGTGATGAACAGGATGAGCATGGCGGGGACCATGGGCCCGACCTCTGTGGGCAGGCGCTGTTGCGCCAGCAGCGGGGCCAGCGCGGCCTCCTGCAGGGAGCGCGACTGCTCCAGATAATTGATGATTTCCGCGCGCAGCGCCTCGTTTCGCATGGCGAGCGCATTGAATTCGATATTCAGTCGGCCATTGGTCGGGTCGCAATACAGATTCCAGATCTCATGCAGCGGCCGATCGGAGGCGAGGGCGGCCTCGAGGCGCTTCAGACTGCGATCCGACCGGCGCCGGAATGCGCTGACGACGAGGTCCTCCATGGTCTCGAAATAGTAATAAACCGTCTGATGATTGAAACCGGCTTCTTCGGCCACGCGGCGCGCGCTGAGGCCCGCATAACCGTCTTGTCTCAGAACGCTCTCGACCGCGTCGAAGATCGCATCGCGGCTGGCCGAGTTGGGCGGTCCCATTCTTCGCTTCAATCTCATCCGTCTGATTCCTTCCGCTGACAACCTAGTCACTCGAGGCAAGGAAAGCGCACCTGCATCTCGAGCACTGTATAGCGCGAGATCCCCTCGAGTCGAGGCAACAGCCGCCGTGCCGAAAGTCCGTCGCGGATACGGCGAAGCTTACCCGGTCCGCGCTGCCAATAGGCGGTCCAGCGTCGTCCGATGTGGCTGCGCGCAGGAGCGTCGCGCTCTGTTGACCCGGCAATGGCTGCTATATATGCTGGTAAGCACCTGGGAGCAATAGCCAATCCCTTGCGGTCATCTCCGGAGCATCCAGATGAGTGCGCACCTCGCCTACAGTCCCCTCCCGCGCTTTGGCTTCGAGGTGAACATCGACCTCTCAGCACCCCTCGGATCGGCCGATCAGGAGGAACTGCGCCGGCGTTTTGCCAGCGACGGCTTGCTCGTCTTCCGCGGGCTTCGCCTCAGCATGCAGGAGCAGTGCGATCTGTGCCGCATCTTCGGGCCGGTGATCGACAGTCCGTACGAGAACTTCTACGTATCCAACGTGAGGAAAGACGGCCATCTCGGTGCCCTGGAACTGCAGTGGCACAATGATGTGCCGTACCTTCCGAGACCTTACCTGGCCGCCGCTCTGCACGCGATCGAGGTGGCGCCGGGTGCGAGCTCCACCCGGTTTGCCAGCGGACTGAGAGGATATGAGCGCCTCCCGCGGGCGCTGCGGGAGCGCATTACCGGCCTCAATGCCCTGCAAGTCAAGCAACGGTTCTCGCAGCGTGCCAACAGACTCACGGATCTGCAGCCCGGTGACCTATGCACGGTGCACGCCGTCGTTCGCCAGCAGGAGCAGACGGGGCGCCCCTATCTGTTCGTCAATCAGAACATGACCGCGGGCATCATCGGACTGTCGCCGTCGGAAAGCGATGAGCTTTTGGCGGAGCTGTTCTCCTGGCTCTACCTCGAAGAGGACGTGTACGAGCACTCCTGGCGTCCCGGAGACCTCGTCCTTTGGGACAATCTCGCGGTCCAGCATGCGCGAGGGCGGGTGTCGACCGACGCGCGCACCCTCCAGCGCGTGACCATCACGGAGCTCGGATACGCTCAACAGTATGCGGCCGACCTTGGGATCAGGGTGGCATATGGAAACGAGAAGCTGATAAGCTCGGCCGCCTAGTCGAGCCATTGGCGCGCTCGCTCTCTCTCGACCTGGATGGCCTGCAGGGCATTTTGCCGTGGACGAAGTCATATTCCTGGGGGCGAGGACCCTTGCTCCGCCGGTGGCGCTGATCGGCATGGGAGCGAGCGAGGAGGGTGTCGGGTCCGCAGGTCCGCGGGCTGATGTCACCTGACCCAACTGGACCGCCGCGGATCGGCGTGATTGGCCTCGGGAACGCCGGGCGCGCGCTCGTCAAAGCGCTGGGCGCGGGACGGCGCCTCTGGGTCCATGATCGCGATCCGGCGGCTCGTGATGGCCTCGAAGGGACCGGTCCCGCGCCTCCGGTCATGGCCGACAGCGCTGCCGAGCTCGCTGCGCATGCCAATCTCATCATCTTCTCGCTGCCGAGCCCGGCTGCGTCGCTCTCCGTGGGCAAGGCAATTCGCGGGGCATTGGCGCCGGGCACCGTTGTGCTCGAAACCAGTACCGTCGGGCCCGAAGACGTCGAGAGATTGCACGAGATGCTTGCGCCGGCGGGCGCTCAGGTCATCGATGCGGCGATCATCGGCGGCGTGCACGGGCTGGCGCAGGGCCATGGCGTGTTTCTCGTCGGGCCGCCTGAGGAAGAGGTCGGACCCGCAGCTCGAATCCTTCGATCGATCTGCGAAGAGATCTTCTTCCTGAAGAGGCGCGGAGACGGAATGCGCGCGAAACTGGTGGTCAATGCCGTGTCGCACACCCTTTATGTGCTCCTGCTGGAGGCAGGGGCCCTGGCCGCCGCTCAAGATATTCCCATGTCCGTTTTCGCCCGGCTGATGGCACGGGAATCGGGGCTCATGCGTCCACTGACGCACCGCTTCGCGGACCGGTTGCGCAAGGGCGATTTCTCGGGAGGCATGTCGACGATCAATGCCAGGAAGGATTCCGGCTTGATCCTCGATGCGGCGCGAGCGCTCGGCGTTCCGCTCTTCGCGATTTCCGCCAGCCACGCGGTTTATGATATCGCGGTGGCGGAAGGCCTGGGCCCGCTCGATTATGCTTCCGTGGGACGGCTGTGGGAGAAGTGGCTCGGTGTCTCCTGTTTTTCCGGATGGTGCAACGATTTCGGTGGTAACGCTCCATGATTGAAACCTACAAGCTCTTCATCGACGGCAAATGGCGCAGCGCCTCGGATGGTGCCAGCATGCCGGCTATCAATCCGTACAATCAGGAAGTCTGGGCGCAAGTCCCCGTCGCGAGCGAGTCCGACGTTGCGGATGCAG
>JAKBCR010000383.1 GCA_021807675.1 Pseudomonadota bacterium | reverse complement strand
GTCGGCCGAGAGCGCATGGGCCAGGCAGACAACGGGGCCATCGCCCGAGCCGAGCAGGTCGAAATGGATGTGGCGCTGGGTGAGCGCGAGGAGCATGTCGTGCGTCTCCGGTGAGGGTCCCCCCCCAGACCAGAAGCCTGGTTCTGGGGGGGGGCGGCTCCATGGTGCGCCTTACCCCGGGGTGGCGGCCATCGCGCGTGCGATCGGCTTGGTCTGGGACAGCGCGCTGCCGAAGCTGTGCAGGCCCAGCGCGTGCAGACCACCCAGTCCGCCACACACGAACAGCACGATGTCCTTCGGTTCCGGTGTCGCGTAGATCTTGCCGTCTTCGCGTACGCGGCCCTGCGCCTCGAGCTGGCCCCTGTGGTAGCTCTGCAGGTATTGAGCGGGCACGCTGGCGTATCTCCAGAGGATCTCCTGGACGACCGTGACGCTCGGGATCTCCCTGGCGATGACCTCGGCACAGATCGGATTGAGGGCGATCGTCATCTCGCTGTACTCCATGGCGGGCGAGAAGCAGTTGGCGCCCGGATAGGCCACGGACTTGCCGATCATCTCGAGGAACGCCATCGCGCCGATCGAGGTCGTGTCGAGAATGTTCATCGTCCCCATGGCGCTGAACGCGGTGACGGCGTCCCCGCGTATCCCGGCCCGCCGCTCGGCGAGCGGAGCCCAGGGCGATTTCTCCTCCCACTCCCCGAGGAGCAGGCTGGCCAGCCGGCCGGGGGAGCCGAATGTCGTTTGAGAGCTCACCCCGGGGACCTGCCCCGCGATATTGCGCATGACGAGCCGGATGGCACGGCCGATGGCATTGGCCTTCGTCGCCACGCCGCCCGCGCAGCCGTAGCCGTACGGAATACCGAGCGCATCCCGGATCGGACCGTTGACGATGAAACCGGGATACACCGGCGCGGTCGTCGCGTTGACGCCGTAGAGCTCGAAGTCGGGCTCCGCGATGGCCTCGATCGCGGCGATGATGAGCTCGAGCGATTCCGGTGGAGCACCCGCCATCACCGCGTTGATGACGATTTTCTCTACCGTGCACTCGGAGCCGTCGGGCATCTTCGCGATGAGATCGTCGGGGTAACGGTGATTCGCCGCGAGAAAGGCGCGCACGCGCGCGTCCGTCGGCGGAATAAGCGGCAGACCGTCGCCCCAGCCCTGGCGTAGCGAGAAGTCGGTAAAGGCCGCGACGTCGTCCTCCGTCTCGAGGTGCCGGCTGCTCAGCCAGTCCACCTCGCAGCCCTCCGGGCCGCAGTCGCGGCTGACCAGGACTTTGGCGACCTTGGTCTTGCGCGAGGAGGGCTGAATCTTGTGGATGCTCACGCAGCCTTCTCCCGCTCGGAGAGGCCCGCGCCCATCACCTCGAGCAGCCCCTTCCAATGGGACTCGGCGATCGGCTCCACCTGCTCGCGCGACAGCTCGTTGAGCGGGTAAGGCAGCACGTGGACGCGCAGGCCGGAACGGCCGCCGCGCGCCGCGAGCTCATGCGCGAACGCCTCGAAGTTCCTCGTGGCGACCGCGGTGGTCGGTACGTCGGCATTCAAAGCGGCGATGGCATCGTGAATCGTCCAGCCGGTGCAGGAGCCGCAATTGGCGAGCCCCACGACAGCGACATCGATGGTCTTCAGCCACTCTTGCAGCGATCGATTCTGCTCCTCGCCCTCCGCACCCGAGCGGTTGGTCGAGCGCCAGTAGGAGACCTCGGCGCCCGCCTTGCGGAATTTCTCCGCCCAGCTCTCGGTGATCCAGTCCCAGCAGCGCCAGATCTGATCCACACGGATGCCGACTCGCTTGCCGGCAAGGGCACCCGCATCACGGCCGGGGTTGGCATTGTTGTCCGCTCTGCGTGCGGTCGGATCGAGTACCTTAATGGTCATGCTGCGCTCCTCGTGAGAGTTGCTTTGAGGGGACGATTGTCGTCCGCTTCAGCCAAGGAACTCCGGGTGCGTAAAGTAGGGGCCCCGGATCAGTGGACGCAAAGTTCGACGGGTCGGGAAGATGGGGGTCATCTCGAGTCAAATGCGACGCCGAATTCCCTTGATAAGGGACTGCTGCGGTCCGGCCGCGGGACAGATGCAGCTCAGGGGGTGGCGAGACCGGCTGGTCAGCGCCGCACCTCGTGGGCTGCTTTTCCCCGACCGACAGCAGCAGCGCCCGATCCGCGGACGATCCTCGCAGAAGCCGGCGACTTCGTCCAATGCATTCTGGAGGGCTATCTTATACGCGAAGCGTATAGTGGAGGTCTGCGGAGAGCTCATGCAGAAAGCCCGTTGCGCGGATCGTCTTCAGTGCGAGCCGACTCGCTTTCGGCTTGCTCGCGGGATTCCGGCATGATCGATTGCATAAGGGCCCGTCGCCATACGCTGCCCGACATGCTGCGCCGTACGGCGCAGCGATTCCCTGGCAAGGTGGCGATCCTCTGCGGGAGCGTCCGCTGGACCTATGCCGAGCTGGAGGCGCTGACCGGACGTCTGGCGGCGGGTCTCGCTGCAAGCGGCCTTGCACCCGGAGATCGGGTAGGGGTGCTCGCGCGCAATTCCCACGCCTTCGTGGCCCTTCGCTTGGCCCTCGGACGGCTCGGGGCGACACTGGTTCCGCTCAACGTCATGCTGAAAGCCGAGGAGGTGGCTTTCATCCTGGACCATGCGGGCGTGAGCGCGCTTGCGGTAGACAGTGGACTTGCCGGTCTGGCCCAAGCCGCCGCCAAGATAAAACCGGTGGATCGGATGATCTGGCTACCGTCCGAAGCGCCGTCCGAAGCGGCCGCAGGCATGCTGGATTTCCATACGCTTTGCGACTGCACAGATGCTCCTCCCGAGCCACCCTCTGACGATCGATTCCCTCTCCAGATCATGTACACGAGCGGCACCGAGAGCCGCCCGAAGGGAGCGGTATTCACACACGAGGCGGTGCTCTGGCATTACGTGAGCGTGGTACTGGACGCCGAGGTCGACCCGGGCGATGTGATGCTGCACGCGCTGCCCCTGTTTCATTGCGCCCAGCTCGATGCGTTTCTGGGGCCCGGACTCTATCGTGGCGCAACCAACGTCATCACCGCGCATCCGACGCCGGAGAGTCTGCTGGCGCTGATACGCACTCATGAGATCAACAGCTTCTTTGCGCCGCCGACGGTGTGGCTCGGCCTCCTGCACGCCCCGCAGTTCGATCCGGCGAGACTGGCGAGCCTGGCCAAAGGCTATTACGGCGCCTCCATCATGCCGATCGAGGTCCTGAAGCGACTGATGGAGCGCCTTCCCTGGGTTCGGTGG
>JAKBCR010000382.1:461-3273 GCA_021807675.1 Pseudomonadota bacterium | reverse complement strand
CGTGGTTCGTCATTGCCGCGATTCTGACGGCTAGCTTGCCGTCGATGACCGGAAGGTTGATGGCACCTTGGAGGTTCTGGTCATGCAGGGTGCCCACCGTGGCCTGGACATAGCCGTCGATGCGGTCGAGATCCGGGGCGCGGGTGGTGATCGTGATGGAGCCGGACGGCGAGATGTCCCCGTGGAGAGTCCCGGTCGGCCCACGCAAGACCTCGATCTGGCCGATGTCGTACAGCGACTGGAAGACGAGGTCCGCAGGTACGACAACGTCGTTCAAATAGGTCGTCACCGTGGCCGGCACCGCCTGGTTTTGGTTGTACGTGACCCCGCGCATGGATACGGTATCGGTAAATCCGTTGGGCACCACCATTTGCAGCCCCGGAATCAGCTTGGTGAGGTCCGTAAACTGCAGGACACTGTATTTCCCGATGTCCTGCGCAGAAGCCACCTGTACGGTCTGGGGAACGTCCTGCAGGTTCTCCCTCCTGCGTCGTGCGGTGACGATGATCTCTTTCAGCCCGACATCGGCCTGCGCCAGCAGCTGAGGCGCGGAGTCTTCCTGTGCCGACTCCTGTGGCGGTGTTCCCGGATCGGCCGCGTGAGCGCAGATGGCCGATCCAATGACGACAATGCTCGTATTGGCGAGCAGCACACAGAGCCGATGCATCATGATCCTCCCCCTTGGTGGTGGCCGCAGGTTCGAGGTGTCCCACGGCCTTTGTGGGATCGAGCTTGAAGTTTCGACAATCGAATTCTGCGGGCGACCTCTTTAATCTAACCTGAGTTTCACTGCGACGTCTGGGCGCTCAGTGCCGTCCGCAGACTGCACCGTGCGAGAAGACCGAGAACGGCACGCGGGCAAAGTAGGCCTGCAGCCCGCCGGCCGCGTACCCTGCGTTGTGCACATCATGGAGATGGCGTCGGTCGCCCCAGACCATATCCGCATCGTGCGGGCCGAGGGCGATATAGGCCAGGTCATCGGAGCCCGCCGGTCCCGGAGGAGAGGTCACCGAATTGACCCGTACGGGCGCAAGCCAGGTGAGCCCACCATCACAGGAAATCGCCGAATAGACATCGAAGCCCGGACCCACCACCTCTCGCGGCGCGTGCGGCGGCTGCTGCGGCGCCGGACCGAAATCGTTGCGCTGCTTCTTCCAGACCAGCCCGAGAACACCCGTGGGGCCATAGGCCATCCATTGCTTGAAATCGGCGCCCTGCGCGCCTTCCGGCACGGTCGCGGGGCCCGACCAGGTCCGTCCATCGTCGTCGGTCACGAAGACGAGAAAGCCGGAGCTTTGGGGATTCAGGACGGCGACGGCAAAGCGACCCACACGGCCCGGATCGGCGGAGACGTTGGCGCGATGAGGATTGAAACCGCCCGGCGTGGAAATATAGTGCCGCGTCCAGTGCCGCCCCTCATCGGTCGAGGTCTCGAAATAGAGGCACGGCTGCTGCATCGAGCACGAGGTGACGCTGGCCGGCGTGATGCCCCGCAGCGACGCCGGTAAGGGCGTCGGCCCCACCGCCCTGCCGAAGAACCCGCCCCCCGGGCGCGGTCCTCCGAGCACGAAGGTCGCAGCGACAACACCGTGCGCGGCGGCGATCGTACTGCCGGCGGAGGCGCTGAAATCCGGTCCGCCCAGCCGGCGCGGCCTGCTTTTGCCGGCCAAGCGCGGCTTCCAGGCGACCAGCCACCGGTCATTGGGCGCGTCCGGGCCCCGAACATTGTGTTGCCCGGTATGTACATTATACGGCCCGCTGCTCACGGAGTAGAGCGTGCCCGTCGACTCATCGACCGTGAGCCATGGCCGATCTATCGGCGTGCCAGCCGACTGTTGCGGCGAGAACGTTCGACCGCCATCGACCGAGACCGCGATCGCGACGCCGGAGGTCGACTCCGCCGCCTGCCCGGTACCGCTACCGCTCCTGGGCGGCGCACCGATCTCGCCCCCGGCGTAGATTTCCCCGTGCGGACCATAGGCAATGTAGGGATCACCCCCGCCATAGCGCTGTCCGTGCGCGACGAAGAACACGGCCAGCGTCGTTACCGACCACTTATTGCCCCCGTCCGTGGAAATGTCCACGCGGCTGCTATTGCCGAGCGCGCCGGCCAGATCATGGGCGTACTCGGGGTAATCGTTAAAGTTGAAGGTCGAGGCGGGCTTCTCGGCCGAGCCCACGGCGAACTCGATGATCGCCAGATGGCGGGGATTTCTCGGGTCGACCGCGATTTCGGGCTCACCGCTCGAGAGGTTCAGGTCGTGGGTCACATTCGTCTCGAATACCTGACCACCCGCCAAAGCAGCGCAGGACCCCAACAACAGCGCCGCGCCGGTGACCGCGGATAACAGCCAGCCACAAGGCCTTCTTTGCTTTCTATTCGTCACCTTACCCCCCCATTGACGCGTGTCTGTATGCCTATCCGCCATCGTTTGCGCCGCGTTGTGGCAATGTGACGGCTCGGCCGCGCACAAGTCCAACTTCCGGCTCAACGACACCCGCACCGAAACCGCTCACACACCCAGCGAAACGACTGCCCGCGAGCGCCTCTTCGGGCCTGTGCTGCTCGGGGCACTAAATTTTTAAATGCAGAGGCATAGCTTCGCAATGCCAAACCATGTACCAGCTAGGCCTAGCGGTGGTGTAATCGGGACGACTCGCCAGAGACGCTGAGACGCCTTATCAGTCCATGTCATGGAGACAGTGGAAATTGGCGCTACGGCGCGTGATCCCGTCCGCCAGATGAGCCTCGATCTGCACTGCGATCGAGCCATGCCCACGACGGCCGCTATTGGAGTCGGACCCGGTGCGC
>JAKBCR010000382.1:0-451 GCA_021807675.1 Pseudomonadota bacterium | reverse complement strand
CGGTGCGCCCGCCTCGAAGCCATTACGGAGCATTTCCCGGATGGCGGCCATGCCCCGGAGTATTGGCCGACGTTCAATGCCTCAGGCCCAGCGAACAGTCGTCGCTGCCGTTTATCGAGAAGGCCAAAGAACAGGATGAGCCCCTCTTTCACCGCATGCGCCAACACCGCCTCAGACACGCCCCCCACAGCGACCGGCGCGATCCAGGCTCGCGCGGTGATTTGCCGCCGCCGCTTTCGCGGCTCGAGGGCGAGGCAGATGAACATCCCACCGATCCGCTTGCGCTCGATCACCTGCCGGTGCCGCAGCGCGAGTGATGTCCGTGTGCTTGAAGGGAGCGAACAGCACGACATCAAAGGATTAGCGAAAAATGAGACTTTCACACATCCACTTCGATGTCATTGTTGAGTGACTCCTTCACCCGATCCTCTAGAGCCCGAGACGTCTGCGG
>JAKBCR010000381.1 GCA_021807675.1 Pseudomonadota bacterium | reverse complement strand
GAATATCAAATTTTGGCATTTTTTGCTATTATCACTCGATGTCCCCACGAGCAAGGCCGCCTTCCGTCCGGGTACCCGGCTCTCGCGAGCCGCGTTGGGTTTGGCTTTGCCTGCCCCTATGCGCATTGCTCAGCGGATGCGCGGAGATGCCTGCCGGTACGGGAGCACCCCCGCCCTCGTTCGCGCCATCGGGCGCAGACCACCTGCCCCTCGAGATCGGGGTGTTGATTGCGGGCTGGCATACCGGCCTCGTGCTCCCGGCCGGCGAGCTCGGGCCTCTGCACCCGCTGCCGCGGAGCGACCCTCGGGCGAAGTACCTCAGCTTCGGCTGGGGCAACCGCCGCTTCTACATGTCCGCGCATCCGGGCTCCGGCGATGCGATCGCGGCACTCTTCAGCTCCCCCAGCGCGCTCTTCGTGCAGCCGGCGGCCGCGCCCTCGGACCTGTTGGCGAGCGACATTCACATTCATTGGGTATGCGCCGATCGTGAGCAGGTGTGGCGCGTGGATCGTTACATCGAGCAGTCGCTGATCCGGCCCGGCGATCCCGTCGATCTGGGGTCCGGTCCTTTTCCCGAGAGCCGCTTCTACGCCTCGACCGAGCACTACAGCGCGGTGCATACCTGCAACACTTGGACGGTGGCGGCGCTGGAGTACGCGGGGCTGCCGGTCAGCGCCACCGGCGTGCTCTTCTCGAGTCAGGCCGACGAACGGGTCCGGGACCTACGCGCCTGTCCCGCTCCGCAGTAAATCCGGTGGGATGATGGCCAGGCCGCGGCCGTCGGACCGCCCCCTGGCAGCGCCACGCTCCTGCTATATTTCTCCGCACGGCGGCAGCGTATTGCCGCCGGCAAGCTCCTGGAGACAGACGGTGCCCACATACGAATATCGCTGCGCAGCCAATGGCCGGTTGGTCGAAGTCCGGCACAACATGGCCGAGAGGCTCTCGAGCTGGGGCGAGCTGTGCGAGCGGGCTGGGATCACCCCAGGCAAGACCGATCCGGCATCACCCGTCGAGAAGCTCATCTCCGCGGGCTTCATCAAGGCGGGCACCCGCGCGAGCGAGCCTCCCAGCGCGGCGCCGGGTTGCGGCAACGGCTTCTGCGGCACGGGCGCCTGCAGCCTCGATGGGTGACGGGGAGTCGCCGCAGCCGAGATCCCGCCCCGCCACCGAGCCGCTCGCCTCGATGACTCACGAAGCGCGCTTGCCGACGGGATTTTCCGTGGCGGCCCAGATGGCGCGCAAGCGCATTGCGCGCCTGCTGCACACGAGCGCCTGGTTTCCGCACGTCCCGCTCGCCATCCTCGTCGGCGCAACGGGGGTGCTGCAGATCATCCTCACCTCCGGATCCTTGCGGCGGCTGCTGGCCGCCGGGGGAAATTCCATCGTCTCGCTGGCGGGCGGACTCGGCATCCCCGAGATCCGCGGCGCGCCGCAGGAAGCCATTGGCGGGCTCCTCATCGTCGTCGCCATCGGCCTGATCTGGCGGTCCCGGCTGGCGTGGGTCTTCGCCCTGCTGCTCGCGACCGCCACCGTATGCCTCGAGTTCTTCTCACCGCTATCGACCGCCTCGAAGGCGCTCGAGGCGTTCAGCGTCTTGCTGTTGGTCCTGCTGCTCGCCTCCCGCGGAAGCTTCACCCGGAACAACCTCGCGACGGCGACGCTCTTCGCCCTGATGGGCGTGCTCGTCACCCTGGGCTATGGGGTGATCGGCTCGTATGTGCTCGGCAGCGGCTTCAGCCCCAAGATCACGACCTTCCTCGATGCCGTCTATTTCACGGTCATCACCATGTCGACCGTCGGCTATGGCGACATCACGCCGCGTACCGACGACGCGCGCATCTTCACGGTCTCGCTCATCGTGCTCGGGCTCGCGGTCTTCGCCACCTCGCTTCCGGCCATCGTCGCCCCGCTGATCGACACAAGATTGATGAACCTGCTGCAACCGAGGAGGAAGAAAATGAAGCGCGCCTCTCATGTCATCGTTGTGGGCGACGGCCCTCTCGCCCAGGACGCGGCTCGGGCTTTGAGCGCGCGCGGGCTGCAGACGACCGCGATCCTGGCGCAGAAGCCCGATGCGCAAGCGGACCAGCCCGAGGACTTCATCGTCGGCGACGGCAGTGATACGGAAACCCTGCGCCAGGTTCAAATCGTCGAGGCTCGCGCGGTACTGGCGCTGAGCGAGGATGACTCCTACAACGCGTTCGTCGTCCTGGCCGCCAAGGAGTTGAATCCACGCGTCCGCACGGTCGCCGCCGTCAGCGACACCCGCAACTCCGGCCGCGTCGCGCGCACCCGTCCCGATGTCCTGCTGACACTGCCACAGCTCGGCGGCGAGCTCCTCGCCATGGCCCTGAGCGGCGAGGAAATCAAGGCCGATGCGCTGATCAGCCAGCTGCTGAAACTCGGCTAGCGCGCCGCCTGAGCGCCGCCGGCCGCTCCCGCTCGTAGGCGGCGATCACCGACTCGAGCAGCCCCGGGAAGCGCTCGGTGAGAAGCTGCGCCCGCACGCGGCTCACGAGCTCGGTCCCGCGGCGCTCGCTTGCGATGAGACCGCTCTCGCGCAGGATCCGGTAGTGCTGCGAGCACGTCGACTTCGGCATCGAGAGCCCGATCCGCGCCGTCGTCTCGGTGCAATTGAGCCCCGCGGGGCTCTTCAGCAGCTCGCGCACGATTGCAAGCCGCACCGGGTCGGCGAGCGCGAAAAGCAGGCCCGCGAGGGTGACGCCGGCTCCATCGGGATGGCTGAGCGGACGGGTCATGAGCCGATGATACCTCGGAGGCATTGCCGGTTCCTAAATTCCGTAGTTCAATACTTGGGAACTATAGGAATCCGGAGCCACCCCCGATGCCCTCCCTCTTCGATCCGCTCGAGCTGGGCGACCTGCTGTTGCCGAACCGCGTCCTGATGGCGCCCCTCACCCGCAGCCGCGCCGGCCCAAGCCGCATCCCGAATGCCCTCATGGCGGAGTATTACGCGCAGCGCGCCTCGGCCGGCCTGATCCTCTCGGAGGCCACTGTCGTCACGCCGATGGGCATCGGTTACGCGGATACCCCGGGCATCTGGTCGCACGAGCAGGTGGCGGGCTGGAAAGAGGTCACACGGGCGGTTCATGCCGCCGGCGGCCGGATTTTTCTGCAGCTCTGGCATGTCGGCAGAATCTCGCACCCTCTTTTCCTCGACGGGAAGCTGCCCGTCGCCCCAAGCGCTCTCGCGCCGGCCGGCAATGTCAACCTGTTGCGCCCGGCGACGCCGTTCGTCACACCGAGAGCGCTCGA
>JAKBCR010000380.1 GCA_021807675.1 Pseudomonadota bacterium | reverse complement strand
ACAACAGGCCGGCAACCGGGATCTGCTCCGCCCGCTCTACGCCAACTCGATGGACATCGCGCAAGGCAAGCGCGTTGCAGGGCGCTTCTGCGCCAGTTGTCACGGCGCAGACGGCATAAGCACGATCGTCGGGGTGCCGAACTTGGCAGGGCAGCGCGCGGCCTATCTCTATAATGAGATGCGCGCTTATCTGTCGGGCGCCCGCAGCAATGAGACGATGAAGGCCGCGATCAGGTATCTCAGCACTGACGCGATGAGCGATGCGGCGGCCTACTATGGCGGCTTGGCCCCGGCAAAACCGGCGTCGGCCAGCAAGACCGCCGAGGTCGATCCGGTGCAGGCCGGCAAGGTTGCCGCGGCTGCCTGCGCCGGGTGCCATGGCAGCACCGGGATCACGGGGATGCCCGGCATTCCCAGCCTTGTCGGACAGGATCCCCAATACCTCGTGACAGCGCTCGGGGAATACAAGAACGGTGCGCGCAAGAACGAGACCATGAAGGCCATGGCGGCGTCGCTCTCCGGTCGTCAAATGACCGATGTCGCCTTGTTCTATGGGCTCCAGAGGCCTGCCCGGGCAGCAACCCCCGTGCCAGGTAACCCGGCCGCCGGACGGACCGCGTCGGCCGCCTGTGGCGCTTGCCACGGTGCCGCGGGTGTCAGCGGCAATCCCTCCACGCCCAGCCTGGCTGGACAGGATGCGCAATACCTGGCGGCCGCACTGCACGGGTACAAGGATGGCGCACGCAACAACACGACCATGAAGGGGCTGGCGGAGAAGCTCGACGACTCCAAGATCACGAATCTGGCGGCATTCTATGCGGGGCTGCAGCCGCAACAGCCCAATGTCCACAAGCCGCTGACCGTCGCCGAATGGGCGGAGCGGTGTAACCGCTGTCACGGGGTGAACGGCAACAGCACCGATCCGCTCATTCCGGCCCTGGCATCCCAACGCGCCGCCTATCTGGAAAGAGCGCTGAATGCCTTCCGCGCGGGTACGCGGCAAAGCGCGGTCATGTCGGCGATGGCGGGCGGGTTATCCGAGAACGATATCCGCAACCTTGCCGCCTACTATGCCAGCCAGAAGTCACACGCCGTCGTCTACGTGCCGGTCCCGCCTCGTTAGGCGCATGAAGAAGCGAGCGATCGCCGACACGAGACAGCCGAGGCTCGGACGCAGGCCCGAGAACCTCAACGGTCCAGGCAGCCAGACCAGACTGCGGGCCGTTGCAAAAGGAGTTGGACTATGAACCGTACCCTTCTGACTGCAATGATTGTCGGGTCGCTCGCTCTCGCCGGGGCGGCGCAGGCCGCCGGCGATCCCGCGGCGGGGAAGGCCGAAGCGACAAGCTGCGCCATGTGCCACGGGCACAACGGGCAAGGCACCAGCGTAGCACCCAAGCTGGCGGGACTCGCACCCGCCGTGTTCGTCCAGGCGCTAGAGGACTTCAAGTCCGGCAAAACTGCCAACGCGATGATGAAGGGCCAGGCCGACAAGCTCAACCCCGAGCAGATGGCCAATCTGGCCGCCTACTACGCGTCGCTCAAATAGCGGCCCGGCCCCTTCCCGGGCGATAGCCCGGGCAAGCGATGCGGTGTTTTATCGCGTTCGGAGCGGACGCAACGACCGTATCGCGATCTCGGATCGTGCCCACCGCGTGCCTTCGTTTTGACCCGACAGACCAAGAGAAACAAGCATGACTGAACCACCGCTGCACCGGATGTTCCATCACTATTCGGAGATGCCATACAGTCAGCGCGTGCTGTTCACGTCAACGCTGCTTATCCTGGCACTCGGCTACCTATTCGCCTTGAGCCTGATCTGGGTGACCTATGCCGGCCGGGCCGGGGGAAATCCGATGATGCTCACTTATCAGGATATCGTGGTCGCCTATTCCGGCAGCGGCAGCGCCTCGACACTCGAGTCGGCTCTGACGGGGCCAATGCGAACCATGTTACCGGCGGAGGAGCACCAGCGCATCATTGCCTGGTTGCACGACGGCGCGGGCCAAGCCCAGTACGAGAGCACCGTCAAGCCGATCATCGCACAGCGCTGCCTTCTCTGCCACAACGGCAGCAATCCGCACATCCCGAACCTGACCACTTTCAACAAGGTGAAGGAGGTCACCTCGCAGAACACCGGCACGCCTATCGGCGAGCTGATCCGGGTCTCGCACATTCACCTGTTCGGTCTGACGCTGGTCTTCTTCGTCATGGGGCTGATGTTCAGCCACGCCTATGTGCGGCCGGTCTGGTTGAAGTGTGGCGTCATCGCCTTGCCCTACGTTGCCATCGTCACGGATATCAGCTCCTGGTTCCTGACCAAGCTGTATCATCCCTTCGCCTGGATGGTGATCGGCGGCGGCGCATTGATGGCTGCGTGTTTCGCATTCATGTGGGTGGTGACGCTGTATCAGATGTGGTTCTCCCGCCCGCCGCGCGCAGTGCTGGATCGGTCCGCCGATATCCCTACCCTGCTCTGAAAGCACGGAGCATGCCCGAGGCACGTCACGAGGGTCCATACGAGAGAGCAGCGTAAGCGTAGTTCCGCTCCCCTTTGGTCAGGGGCTTAATGTCCAGCCGTCGGTGTCTGCGGCGCAGTTCCACGGCATCAGCGCGTCGATCCGCGCCTGGGGCCATCCGTTGACGAGGCGGGTCAACAGCCCGGTCAGGTAACGCTGCGGGTCGACGCCGTTGAGCTTGCAGGTCTCGATCAGCGAGGCGAGAGCGGCCCAGTTCTCTCCCCCCTCGTCGCTGCCGGCGAACAACGCGTTCTTCCGGCTCAGGGCGATCGGGCGGATGGCCCGCTCGACACTGTTGTTGTCGATCTCGATCCAGCCGTCGTCGAGAAACCGCGACAGCCCGTCCCAGTGGTTCAGCGCATAGCGGATCGCCTCGGCGGTCGGGCTCCGCGCCGGCAGCTTCGTCATCTGGGCCGCGAACTAGGCGTGCAACTCGGCCACCAGCGGTCGACTCCGTGCCTGGCGGGCGTCGCGGCGTGCGTCGGCCGCTTTGCCACGGATGTCCGCCTCGATCCGATGCAGCGCGGCGATGCGCACCACCACCCCCGTGCAGGCCCGGCAGGCCAGCTTCGGCCGCCGCGTCACCAGCACCCGGACCTGCGCCGGGATCACGTCCAGCCGCTCGGAGCGGTCCTCGCCGATCACCACCATCGCCGTCCGGCAGCACGGGCAGGCCGTGTCCCGCGGTTCCAGCACCACCTCGATCCGTGGCAGGTGCGCCGGTAAGGCGCCGCGGTTGGCGCGGCGCTTCGCGGTGCGCGCACGCCGC
>JAKBCR010000105.1 GCA_021807675.1 Pseudomonadota bacterium | reverse complement strand
TGGCTGCCGACCTATCTCGTGAAGGCGGAGCATTTCTCGCTCGCCCAGATGGGCATCTACGGTTCCTTCCCCGCGTTCTTCGCGGTGATTGCGGGCGGGCTCGGCGGCAAGTGGTCCGATATGTTGGGCGCACGCTTCGGCAGTACCGACATCGCCCGCAAGGTTCCCATCGGCGTTGGCATGACCGTCGGCGCGCTCGCCCTCGTCGGCGTCGCCTTTTCGAGGTCGCCGGCGATGGTGATCGCGCTACTCACTCTTACCGCCTTCGCCATGCGCCTCGCCTTCGGCGCCATCTGGTCGCTGCCGGTCGATGTCAGCCCGGGCCGCGCCTACACGGCCTCGATTTCCGGGCTGATGAACGCCGCCGGCAACTTCGGCGGCGGCGTGCTGGCGCCCATCGTCACTGGTGCGCTGGTGGCCGCCACACACTCCTTCGTCCTGCCGCTGCTGGTCGCCTCCGTTGTCGCCCTCGTCGGCATGTGTTCCTTCCTCTTCCTGCTCGGACGAATCGAACCGCTATGGCAATCGAGATGAGCACGGACCCGGCGATGCCCCCCCCTGGCGGAGCGAGCAATCCGGTGGCGGAAGCGACAGACGAGGTGGGCGTCGCACCACGGCACATCGAGGCCTTCGCGCTGCGCTTCCGGCGCGACACGCCGAGACCGACGCCGTTTGGCATCCAGTACGGCCCTCAGACCGTCTTCCTGCGCGTCACCGACGAGCACGGAGCCGTCGGCTGGGGCGAGGCGTGGGGCACGTTTCCCTCGGGTCTCGGCATCGAGCACCGCGCGGCGCTTATCCGCACGGTGATGGCACCGCTCCTTGAGGGGCAGCGTTTCGCGAGCCCTGCCCACGCCTTCGCCCACCTGACTCGCGCGACGCGCCTACTCGCCAACCACACCGGCGAGGCCGGGCCCATCGGCCAAGTCCTCGCCGGGATCGATATCGCCCTGTGGGACCTGGTGGCACGACGCGCTGGCAAGCCGCTGTGGCGGCTGCTGGGTGGGGTTCGCGATAGCGTGCCCGCCTATGCCAGCGGCCTCGATCCGCAGCAGATCGAGGCGGCGCTGCCCGCCATTCTCGCCGCCGGCTATCCGGCGCTGAAACTGCGGATCTGGGGCGGCGAGCAACCGCACGCCGATACGTTGCGCCGTGTCATTGAGCGGGCCGGACCGGGCGTGCAGGTGCAGGCGGACGCGAACCAGAGCTGGAGC
Source organism: Pseudomonadota bacterium (assembly GCA_021807675.1). GTDB lineage: Bacteria > Pseudomonadota > Gammaproteobacteria > Steroidobacterales > Steroidobacteraceae > 13-2-20CM-66-19. The sequence continues at coordinate 13,098 of JAKBCR010000105.1, read as the reverse complement.
CTCGACGAAGCCGTGGTGCAAGTCCGCTCCTTCGCAGGCGTCGGATTGCAATGGATCGAGGAACCGCTCCCCGCCGATTCCACGGACGCGGAATGGCAGCATCTGCGCGCCGCCTCCCCGGTAGCGCTGGCGGCCGGCGAGAACCTCCGCGGCCGCGCCGCCTTCGACCAAGCAATTGAGAACGGTCTGACGGTGGTCCAGCCCGACATGTGCAAATGGGGCGGCGTCTCCGGCTGCCTGCCCCTTGCACGAGACATCATTGCCAGCGGCCGGCGTTACTTCCCGCACTACCTCGGTGGTGGCATTGGTTTTCTCTGCTCGGCCCACCTGCTCGCCGCCGCCGGCGGGGACGGCCAGCTCGAGCGCGATTTCCACGCGAACCCGCTGCGCGACCGACTCGTCCCGCCGCCGCCGGTGGTCGACGGAATGATAACGCTGCCCGCGGCCCCTGGCTGGGGCACGGCCCCCGACGAGGCCGCGATGCGGGACTATCTGGTGACGTAGAACACCCGTGCGCGCCGGCCGCTCGCCCTCAATTCCCCATGAGCCGGTCGATCGCCGCCTGCACGCTGCCCAGCGTGCCGAGCAGCGAGAGGTCCGACAAATCGCCGAGATGCCTGATGCGGAACACGCGGTCCTTGAGCGGGCCGAGACCGTTGCCCAGGCTCATGTTGTATTTCTCCAGGATCACCGCCCGCTCCGAACCGCCAACCGACCGCACACCAAGCTGACCCATACAAGCCAACAGAACCGAGCCTGAATGCCAAACCCGGATGTATCAAAGTCGTTGACGCGCTCCGGTATATCAGTTGCCGCCTGCCGAATACCACTTGGTCGCGAACTGCCCTGAGCATCGGGACGGCGTTCAACCCAACTCGGTGTTCAAGGTGCGTTCCGTCGTTCGACAAGCCTGGACGACAGCTTTGGCGGCGCTCTGGGGTGCATAACACCGGCGGGGGGCCATGGCCGCGGCAATCCCTTGGGCTCGGGGCGGGATTTATACCAACCGTCGGAACCGCCGACTCTTGCCGGAGCGGCCATAGCCTTGATAAGGCATGATTTTGTCGCCCGCCGAAGAGTCGGCCTCAACGCGGGTTGGTATTACCTCTTCCGCTTGGTGAACCGGATGGATGCCGGCTCAAACTCCGCGAGTTGCTCCGAGGTGAGTTTCGGGGCGTCCTCGGAATAGCCGATCTCGGCCTCGGGCCGCCCGCGCCGGGCGAAGTCCAGCGCGTCCCGCGCATCCTGGTCCAGGGGTGAGGCGGACACCTCGCGCGCCCTCGCCGGCGCCCCGCCAGGACGGCGGCCAGCAGGGGGCAACGCTTTAGCGGAAGAAGACTTGGCGCTCGGCATCGTTCGCAAACCGTATGGAGATGATGTTCAGGTGACCGTCCACCTTGGAGTATACGACGAAATAGACCGCATAGGCGACGCCCAGATCGCGCCCGACCAGGGCCTGGAAGCGGTCAGGCGGGCCGAGATGCTCCGTGTCCTTGCGCTTGAAGGCCCGCGACCAGTCCGCCCGCCGGGCTGCCTCGAACCGGGGCGTCGGTCGCTTCGCCTCGTGGGCAAGCCGGTTCTGTTCATCCCATGTGATGTCGCTGAAAGTCTCGGTCAACGGGCCACGGAAAGAGGGGAGCTTGCGCCGGGGCGGCATCAGAGGTGCCGCCCATATGACCCGGGGAACAGGTCCCCGCCGGCATAGCGGCTTCGGTAGGTGATCCGCGGCTGGGCGAGGTGGTGCGGCCGATCGTAGATCATGTGGCAGCGCTGGCAGAGGCTTTTCAGGTTGCGCAGCCGGTTGTTGGTCGGGTCGTGGTCGAGGTGCGCCGTGGCGAGCCCGATGCGGGTGGTGCGGGCCGGGATCAGCGCCACCAGGTCAGGCGAGGGGGTAGAGCGGCCTCGGCGGTCCCGCCAAGTCCGCTGCCCGGCGTCAAACCAACGCCCGTCCGGCAGGCAGCGGATCGGGCCGCCATGCGGCGGGTAGAGGGGACGCAGCTCGCGGCAAATCGGCATCGCTCAGCCCGCCCCCGCCGGCGAGCACCCGACCTTGCCCAGTACCCGATAGACCGAGGCCCGGCCGATGCCGAGCCGGCGTGCGATCCCCGCGGGGCCGAGCTTCTCCTCCTCCTTCAGCCGGCGCACCTCGACAGTGTCGATCGTCGGCTTCCGCCCCTTGTACACCCCGCGCGCCTTGGCGGCGGCGATACCCTCGAGCTGGCGCTCCCGGCGCAGGTTGGTCTCGAACTCGGCGAAGACGCCGAGCATATCGAGGAATGCCTTGCCGGCGGCGGTCGCGGTGTCCACCGGCTGCTCGGTCGCCTTCAGCGCCACCCCCTTGGCCTTCAGCTCATGCACGATGTCCTGCAGGTCCTTCACCGACCGGGCCAGGCGGTCGATGCGGGTGACCACCAGGGTGTCGCCATGGCGCAGGAAGTCGAGCAGTACCTGCAGCTCGCTCCGCCCGTCCCGGCGGGCACCGGAGGCCTTCTCGGCGCGGATGATATCGCAGCCGGCCACCTTCAGCGCCGCGCGCTGGACGGCAAGGTCCTGGTCGATGGTGCTGACGCGGGCGTAGCCGTAGAGGGGCATGGACGGGGCGGGCAAAGGGGTTCTGTCTTGTTGAAGTCTAGACCCACTTCCGCTCCCGTCTCAAGAGGGGCAATTCGACCCTAGCGAGACACGAAAACCGTCCCGTAAGGATGTCTTGCTATGGTATACCCGAATAGGACTATAGCCGCTTGAGGTGGGGAGCCGCCGGTCCGCTTCCGCTCCGCCGGCGAGTGAAGCGGATGTTCCGCCGATGCTTGGCTCGGCCGGAAGCAGCCGGCTAGCGGCTGACCGAACGTCCTGTTTTGAGATCGCAGCCCAGGCCCGTGCACGACTGACTTGGGTCTGTCAAAGCGGCGGTCGTCTCACCGAGCATGCGTTGTGCCACCGGGGCGCTCCCCGGGTGACGGCCGCCACCAGTGCCAGGCTACCCCGCCGTGCGGCGCGGTTCGTCGCCAGCCGCCGTGTCGTCCATCGCGTCAGGCGCGCGCAGACCGTGGCGCCCAGGTTCATCGTGACACCCATATCACCTGGCAGAGGTCCCGGGACTTCGTGCCTGCGGCTTGCCCCCCCTCCCATCTGAACCATCCGCCGAACAGGAAGCCTGCGGTGGCCGCCCGCCAGCACCGCGGTGCCTCAGTCACCTCCCCCATCGCGGCCGGTGAGGTCTTGGCGAGTTGTGGCGAAAACGGCCGTTTGCGGGCACAAGCCCCGATGATTGCGAGCGCCTACAGGTAGGCCTGGACCCAAGACAGTACACCGTCCCGCTCAGACGCTCGGGTCCTCATGGCACCTGGCCCGGCGCTTTTTCGCGTGGGGACACGCCTATGCCGGAGAAGTCGGCCGCAGGGGAAAAGGGCATCGTCCCGGTCCGTCAAGGCTAATGTCAATGGAATGGTCATCCCATTGCGCAATCCTAGGGTCTATGGTAATGTCATGTCGGAAAGGGGTGGCCTATGTCTGGCAATGTGATCCATCTGCCGCGTCCGCGCGCACAGCGACCCGGTCCTGAAGGGCTTGGCTTCTATGTGCGAGCTGGCCGCAACGACCATGTTGCGCTGCTGGACCTGCTCGCGACGGGCGAGGAAGGGGTTTTCGGTCTCGTCATTGACGCCCAGCACGTGGACCGGCACCGCGAACTGATTACCGAGGCGCGGCGGCGCGACCTCGACATGATCTTTGACTCCAAAGTCCTGCAAATGGGCTTCCCCGGCGCTCTCACCGATGGGCTTTCGGCGCTCCCGTGGGGGCTGAACCGGCATCACAACGTGACGGACTTCGACGGAAGCGCGGGCCAGCACCGCGCGGCGCAGATTGTGGAGGCTGCCGTGAATAGCGGCAGCACACAGCTTCTCGGCCCCGCACATCTTTTGAGCAGCCCCAACGATCCGTGGTTGCGCCGCGACATCGCGATGATGAACCGGACGGCGGATGAGATCGCGCGCAGTGGTGCGGAATTGGACCTCATTTACCCGCTTGCCGTGCCGATGACGCTCTTGCGGAACGCCGTCGAACGCCGCGCGATCATCACGGTGATTGCCGATGCGCCGTGTGCTGCGATCTGGCTAAAGGTGGAAAACTTCGGCGACGACGCGACCGGCGAAAAGGTCGCCGCTTACGTCGAGGCGTGCCGGGATTTCCACGCGCGCGGCATTCCGCTCGTCGGCGATCATATCGGCGGGCTGCCAGGCCTTGGCGTTCTGGCCTTCGGCGCGGTCGGCGGTATCGCGCACGGCGTCACCATGCAACAGAGCTTCCGGGCGTCCGGCTGGCGTCGGCCGCCCGTTGAAGGCAGCGGGTTCGGGCCGAGCTGGCGCGTTTACGTCCCGCAGCTCGATGTGCTGCTCAAGCCGAAGGCGGCGCAGGCGCTTTTTGCCGCCTCGCCCAAGATCAGAGCGATGTGCGGCTGCCGGGACACGCATTGCTGCCCGCACGGCGTGCGCGACATGGTGGGGCATCCGGCCCGGCATGCCATCTATCAGCGCGCGCGAGAAATCGAGCGTTTGAGCGCGGTGCCGCAGAGCGTGCGGGCCGTGCATTACCTGAACCAGAACGTCCGCAAGGTATCGGACGATGTGGCGGAAGTGGCCGCGTTTCCGGTCGGGGACGAAGCCCTAGCCAAGAACCTGCAAGGCAAACAGCGGGAGATGAGTCGGTATCGGCAAACCATCGCGCACTTGGTGGAAAATGGCGAGGTGGCATCCGTTGCCGTCGCGCCATCGCGCCGTCAGGCTCGAAAAGGCGGCTAGGCCATGCGGGGAGAGAAAGCGATGTGCGCTCGAGGGCAGCGACCATGACAAGCGCGGTTGCAAGGCGGCTGGAATCACTGCGCACGAAAGGCGCGATCAAGGACATCGAGGTCGCCAATCTGCTCGGCACGCGCCCGGAGACGGTTTCACGCTGGAATCAGGGCCGTGCCTATCCGCGCGCGAACACCGAAAAGACGCTGCTCGAACTGGAATACATCATCGAACAGCTTGCGGACTTCTATGAGCCGAACGAGGCGCGGCAGTGGATTTTCGCGCCGCAAAGGCTGCTCGGCGGCACCTCGCCGGCCGAACTTATCCGCGCTGGCCGAATTGACGACGTGATGCGGTTGGTTGGTCAACTGCGCGATGCGGTTCATCTTTAATCGACGGATGGGGCATGATTCACGATCAGCGCCTCGTCGATCAGCTAAGCGGACTCGCGACTGAAAAGTTTGACGGGGAGGTTTTCCGGGCAACCGGCATCAGTGCCGATCCGCTCGCCTTTTCGGTGAATGGCGGGCGATGGGCACCGCCGGCACGCGACGGCGCGGACGTGCCGGTTCTCTACACCAGCATGGCGCGCGACGGCGCATTGGCCGAGGTCGTCTCCTATCTCACGCTGCTGACGCCGCTGCCGCTCTCGCGCCCCCTGAAAGTATCCCGGCTCGGCGTCTCAACGGGCAAGACACTGCGCCTTGCGCGCGCCGGCCTCGAAGGACTTGGCGTGGACATGACGCAGTATGGCGTGCGCGATTACGCCCTCACTCAAAGCATCGGTGCGGCGCTCGCCTTTCTCGGGCTGGATGGGCTGATTGCGCCCTCGGCCCGCTCGCCATGCGACAATCTCATGATCTACCAGACCAATTATCACTTTCTGACCGAGCGGATGGAAGTGATCGAAACGGAGCAAGTCGATTGGGGCGCGTGGGCGCGTTCTAACGGCTTCCTCGCACCGGAACCGGCTCCTTCCGATTGGAGGAACTGATGCGGCTAAGCTGGAACGAAATTCGCGTGCGGGCCGCAGCGTTCGCCGAAGAATGGAAAGACGCTTACTACGAGAAGGGCGAAACCCAAAGCTTCTACAACGATTTTTTCGAGGTGTTTGGCGTCAAGCGCCGCCGCGTCGCCAGTTTTGAGGAGCCGGTAAAGCTGCTGGGTACGAAGCGCGGCTTCATCGACCTGTTCTGGAAAGGCGTCCTGCTGGTCGAGCAGAAAAGTGCGGGCCGGAGCCTCGTCCCTGCGAAAACGCAAGCGCTTGACTACTTTCCGGGCCTCAAGGAAGTGGAGCTTCCGCGCTACATCCTCCTGAGCGATTTCCAGACCTTCGAGCTGCATGACCTTGACGAAGGCACGAAGCCCGTCCGCTTTGCCCTGGCCGATCTGCCGCGCAGCGTGGAGGCGTTCGGTTTCATTATCGGCGTCCAGAAGCGCACCTTCCGCGATCAGGACCCGGTCAACGTCGAAGCGTCGGAGCTTATGGGCAAGATCCACGACACGCTGAAAGCCTCGGGCTACATCGGCCATGATCTCGAACGGCTCCTGGTGCGGCTGCTCTTTTGCCTGTTCGCCGACGACACGGGCATTTTCGAGCCGCGCGGTATTTTCGACTCTCTGATTCGGGACCGCACCAGCGAGGATGGCAGCGATACCGGCCAGTGGTTAAGCAGCCTGTTCGACGTGCTCAACACGCCGGAGGACCGACGGCAAAAGGCTCTGGACGAGGACCTGGAACAGTTCGCCTACATCAACGGCGACCTGTTTGCGGAGCGGCTGCCGATCCCCGCCTTCAACGGCGCGATACGGGAGCGCCTGCTCGAAGCCTGTGCCTTTTCGTGGGATGCCATCTCGCCGGCGATTTTCGGCGCGCTGTTCCAATCGGTCATGAACGCGCGTGAGCGGCGCGCGCAGGGCGCGCACTACACGACAGAGAAAAACATTCTCAAGGTGATCGAGCCGCTGTTCCTCGATGACCTGCGGGCGGATTTCGCCCGACTAAAGGCGCGCCGGGACACCGGGCGCGTGGCGGCGCTGCGTAGCTTTCAGGGCAAGCTGGCGGGCCTGCGCTTTTTCGACCCCGCCTGCGGCTGCGGCAACTTCCTCATTATCGCCTATCGCGAGTTGCGCGCGCTCGAAACCGAAGTGATTAAAGAGCTGAACCCGAAGGGTCAGCGCGAACTCGACGTGACGACGCTTTCCAAGGTCGATGTGAGCCAGTTTTTCGGCATCGAAATCGGGGAGTTTCCCGCGCGTATCGCCGAAGTGGCGCTGTGGATGATGGACCACATCATGAATGTGCGGCTGTCGCTGGAATTCGGGCAGGTGTATGCCCGCATCCCGCTCGTGGTCGCACCGCATATTCACCACGCGGATGCGCTGGACCTCGACTGGAACGCCGTGCTGCCGGCGGCGGAATGCTCGTACGTTTATGGCAACCCGCCCTTTATCGGTTTCGTCATGCGGGGTGCGCATCAACAGGACCAGGCTTCCGGTCTGATGAACCGGCTCGGCGCGTCGGGGAGCCGCCTCGACTACGTATGCGCGTGGTTCTTGAAAGCGGCAGAATACGTCCAGAAGGGAAGCGCCAAAATCGGATTCGTCGCCACGAATTCGATCACGCAGGGCGAGCAGGTTGCGCAAGTCTGGCCCGCCCTCCTTGACCGTTATCAGCTTGAGATTGCTTTCGCGCACCGCACCTTCGCGTGGGGATCGGACGCGCGCGGCGTCGCGCACGTCCATTGCGTCATCATAGGGCTGGCGAAGCGCGGCGCAGTGCCTGACGACCGTCGCCTGTTCTCGTATGAATATTACGATGCTGAACCCACGGAGACGCTCCACCGAGCACTCTCGCCCTATCTTTTCGATGCGTCGCGGCTCGCCAATCCACATTTGGTTGTCATGCGCACGCGCCATCCCGGGGGGGGCATGCCGTCTATCCGTGTCGGGTCAAAGCCTGTGGATGGCGGTTATTTCATCATGGACGGAGCGGAGCGCGCTGCGTTCGTTCGCCATGAACCTGCTGCGGCTCCGCTGATCCGTCCCTACGTCGGCTCGGATGAGCATATCAACGGAGGGGATCGCTGGATCGTATGCCTGCACGGGGCGGCACCGAACAAACTCCGCGCCATGCCAAAAATCCGCGAGCTGGTGGAGAACGTCCGGCTTTACCGCCTGGGTCGCCTGCCGTCACGCAGAGACCCGGACGGCGAGAACAAGAAAACAAGCGCCCTTTCGTTACAACTCGCCAAGACCCCGACCGAATATCACGTCACGGTGCTACCCAACCGGCCCTTCATGGTGATCCCGGAAGTTAGCTCAGAACGTCGGTCTTATCTACCTATTGCATGGCTTGAGCCGCCGACGATTCCCAGTAACAAGCTTCTAGTCGCGCTTGATGTTGAATTATATCAGTTCGCGCTAATCACCTCCCGTATGCACATGGCCTGGACCGCCTACGTGGGCGGGCGACTGGAAAGTCGCTTCCAGTATTCACCGGGGATCAACTACAATCCATTTCCTTGGCCAGTTTTCGACCTGCGTGCAAAGGATCACCTTAACACGCTGGCGCAAGCTGTGCTGGATGCGCGGGCCGATCATCCCGGCGCGACGCTCGCCGATCTCTACGATGCGGATGTGATGCCGGGCAATCTGCGGCGGGCGCACGAAGCTCTGGACCGGGCCGTGGATCGCCGCTATCGACCGGCCGCATTCAGCGGCGACCGTGAGCGTGTCGAGCATCTGTTCGGATTGTATGAAGGCATGGTCGCACCCTTGACGGCTTCGGCATCAAAACGGGCAACGCGGCGGCGAGCGGCAGCTTAGTGCGCCCTGGCGCGTCGTTTCAATAGGCTGCGTCACCTCTCTGGATTACATCCGATATGGCATTGAAGCCCGCAAGCAAGATACTCGAACCCGACCCTAGGCACGCGACTGAGGTCATATTCTACCCCGCGACGGGCCTGTCACGCTCGGCCACAGCGGGCGATCTTCACGCTCTAGTCGCCGGGATTGAGGTGAGCCTGACGGCTCCGGCCGTCATTCGCCAGCAGTTCGATCTTGCCCGGAACGCGTTCGTGTATTCCTGGTTCGTCTATGAGCTGGCAACGCTTGCCGAAAAGCAGGCGTACTCGGTCGTTGAGATGGCCTTGCGTGAAAAAGCTGTCCTAATGACCGGCAAGAGCGTCGGCAGGCGCGATCTCCGATCGTTGATTCGGGACGCCGAACGGCATGGCTGGCTAAGGCGCGCCGATCTCGGCACTCAGGCGAGACCCCTCCATCCGCTCGACGTGATCGTGGCGCTAAGGAACGACCTGGCGCACGGGAGCGACCGGCTCATGCCGATAGCCTCGCTCGACATGATTGAGCTGTGCGCGGAGGTCATCAACCTGCTATTTCCGCCGGGGACGGAACTCAATGCGCCCGAGCGCACCGACCCAGCATGAGGGTTACCGCCGCCTAAAAGCAGGTGGTGCCCACGCTCGCTCGACAACCTCCTCGTCCTCCTCGGATTCGTCGCTCTCCGGCTCGAACGTCAGAAGCGTCAAACGAAATCCATCCTTCTGCCCGAGCGCTTGCTCGCACACACTACCCCGAGCGCGCTCAAGCCACAGATCGGCGGGCATCTCGCCCCAATCGGAGCTTTGTCCCTGGGACAGAGCACTGCGCAGCGTAATGCATTCCGGGGGAAGGGACTGGCCGTTCCACACTGTCAGGCGCGGAAAGTCCCTGCCGGGATAAATACGCAGGACCTTTCCGTGCCGAGAAATCACGATTGCTATCGGATCGTCATGAAGATCGGCACACCGGCGCGCTGTCGCCTCCTTGCTCATGTCGTAGCGGTCGGCCAGATCGACGACGTGGGACACCTCGAAGTTGCGGCGGGAGCGAAGGTCCGCGCGGAACGGTGCGGCCGGCATCAGCAGCCCCGCCGAGAAGCAGTTGGCCTGCGCCTCCATCTCCATGTAGCGGTCTCCGCCGGGTTTGGCCCGATAGACCGCCATGTCCTGCTTCGAGCAGAGAAAGCCTTGCCCGTTGCGGGGGGTATGCCAGGGCAAGAGGAAGTGGCCCAGCTCGTGGCCGATGGTGAAACGGCGGCGGCGGGAACCATTGTGCCGGTTGACAAGGATCATTCCCGAACTGCGGTCACCATACATCATCAAGCCGCCTTCAAACCCTTCCGTCTCCAAAGGCTCTATGGCGGTGATATCGAGCGCCGCCGCCCACGCCTCGACGGGTATGGGGATCGGGAAATTTTCCCCTTGCAGCTTGTGGATCGCGGCGAGCAACGCCTCGGGCGTCGTACAATCAGCAAGATCGATGCGGCCGAAATTCATTCCTCGCGATCCTTTCTCTTCTTCATGGTCTCCAGGATAGATTTGAGCAGAACGCGATCAGGTTCCGTGATCTCTTTGAGGTCGCGGAACATGGCGACCAACTCCGGATCCTCCTGGGGTGCTCCTGGGTCTCCCCCCACCAGCTGCTCAACCGGGACCCTGAAGTGAGCCGCGAGCTTCGTTACCAGCTCGATGGACGGATTGCGGCTCTTGCCTATTTCAAGCTCCCAGATGTGGGCCTTCGACGCCCCGACGGCGTCGGCTAGCTCTTGCAGGGACTCCCTCTTTTTCAGGCGCAGCTCCTTGAGCCTCGGCGGGATAATGCTGGCCAATGTGTTCCCTTTCCGTTCTGTCTAGTGGCTCAAGGAAGGCTAATCTGGCCCTCGTGTATGGTCAATCGTACGCGTTCGTGCGGCCCTATTGACCGCCGCTGCCGGACGCCCTACACTTACGTTATCGTCTGACTGGTCGGACGACTCGGGCCGGGTGCGGCCGAGCATGTGCGAAAGGGCACACCACGGCTGACGTTCAAGTTCGGTGCGTAAACAAGCAACCTCGTCAAGACCCGTATCACGGGATCACCCATCTCGGTGGGGATGGGTGGAAGTGGACCCGGCAGCAGGTGATCGACTCGATCAGGGGGCGGACCAACACCTTCTTTACCCTGGTCGGCCAGAGCAGGGCCGAGGTAGCCGTGGTCGATGGACCCAACGGGCAGTATGTCCGGACCCATGCGGACGGCAAGTGGAACGACAATCTGCTCGCGCTCCCCGAGTGCGTTTCCTAGGAGGGTTGCATGGCTAGGAAGGTTCGCACACCGGCCCCAGCGAAGGCATCGCGGGCTGGTAAGGATATGCACAGTTCGAATCGGAAAGTGCGGCGGGAGGCGGCCGAGGTTCTGGCCATTATTCCCCGTAGGCCGCGCGGGAAGAGGAAGTGATCGGGATCAGGAGATACTTTGATGGCAGATTATTTTTTGCGGACACGCCGCAATGGCTGCTCGATCAGTTCGATAAAAAGATCGAGCAGAAAGAAGCAACGGGCAAAATTACGACTTGGGAGCGGTCCAGGAACGGCGAGTACTACACACACAAATCGGAGGAGTGGGGGAAGAAGGCTTGGTTCAAGCCCACCGTTGAGCGGGACAGGCTGGTGTTCAACATCATCAAGCCGAAGGACCGCAATATCACGAAGCCGGTTTACGGCTACTATCATGGCCACCTGATCGAAACATTTCTGAACCACTTCGACCAGAATTTCACGAAGGCCGAGGCGACCGCGCTCGCGGCACGTGGGGATCGCTGTTCGTCAGAAGAATGACGTTCGGCCGTTTTCGACGCGCCCCATAGGGGCCGCGTCTGCGGCCCGTGGACATCGCCTGCGCCGGCCCTGGCGATCACAGCGCAGCGCGGCGCCAAACCGCGCGCGCAGCGGGACAGCGGGAGGCAGGGCGCCGGCCACTGCTGTCTCCGACGGCCAACAGGGGAAAGCATGGCACCGGCCGCCAGGATGGTGAGGGCGAGAGGTCGAGAGAGGTTCGTGTGAGGGCGCCTCTTTCACGCGTGCTAGCGGCCGAGGCCGAGGTCTTGGATCTGCTCCTGGGCAAGCTCGCGCTCCCGATTCTTCTCCATCTGTTGATTGTTCGCCATCTGCTGGGCGATTTCCTCGTGCTCCGCGGTGAGTCCGCCGTGCTGCAAAGTCGCGCGGCCGAGGCCCTCGGCGAGTAGGGCGGACGTGGTTTCGACACCCTGCTCGTGCGCCAGATCGTTCCAGTCCGTGCCGCGCGAGGTCTCGTCGAAGGCAGGGAGCAAGGCGAAGCCTTGCACCGCCGCGGCGGCTTCGCGCGCCTTCTCGGCCCCGACGTTCTTCCGGGGCTGTCCATCCGGACCGAGCTGGCGGGGCGCCTGGTGGTCGTTGTCGCCGGCGATGACAAGCGGCCGATCGGGAAACCGCGCACGGTAGGCTTCGGCGACTTTGCCGAGGTTGCCCGCATTGAAGGCGACGGCGACCGGCTGGCCGGTGAGCTCGTGGAGCGTGGCGCCGGTCGCGAAGCCCTCGGCGATCACAAGGGGGCCGGCCTGGTCCAGATCCCCGATCGTGAAGCTGCCGCCGGCGAGCCGGCCGCCCTTGCCGAACCCCTTGCGGCCATCCTCGCGGATGGATTGCAGGGTCCATAGGGCGCCGTCCTGGCCGTGCACCGGGACCAGCAGGTCTCCAACGCTGTAGGCGTGCCCTGGGCGGCCTTCCTCGAGCGGATAGAGCCGGATCCGCCTCGGCGATCGTGCCGGGCGTCGCGACACGGATACCGTGCGCCTGCACGCCCTTGCGCGCGAGGTAGGGATGGGCCTCGGCCGGCGAGGCCGAGGCCCACATCCGCTCGGCGTTCTTGCCGGCGATCAGGTATTGCTGTTCGAGCTCGGCCTCGCGCTGATTGCGCTTCTCGGCCGCCTCGGCGGCCATGGTGGCGCGGTCAACGACGGCCTGCGGGGCCTGGGCGGCTGTCCAGGTGGTCTTGAGGCCGGTCCTGTGGTTCTGGATGAACCCGCTCGGCCGGCCGTCAAGGTAGCCCGTATAGGCGCCGCTGCGCTGGGCGCCGGTGTCACCCATGACCCGCGCCCGCTTTAGGTGGCCGTCCATGACAGGTGGGCCGCTGAGCTCGAACCCGGCGGCCCGCAAGGCCTCGGCAAAAGCATCCCGAGGATCCTCCGCGACCGCGGCGGTCTGTGCCTGGGCGGTCGGCATCCACCGCTGAAACTCGGCCAGGTCCGCGCCTGGTGGTGCGTACCAAGCCTTGGCGGTGCGATTCCATCGCGCGCCGAGCGCCTTGGCGGCGTCCTTCGCCGCATAGGGCACGGCGAGATAGACGCGCTCGGCCGCCGCCGGCACCGCGGGCGCCTGTTCCTCCTCAACGGGCATGTTCACCTCTACGCTGGTTGACGGCGCCACGGCGCGATCCTCGGCCCTGCTCC
>JAKBCR010000379.1 GCA_021807675.1 Pseudomonadota bacterium | reverse complement strand
TGCCCGGCGAGGTAGCGCCAGGCCGCTGAGCCGTGTGACAGGAGCGGGCGCCGCTCCCAGCGCTGTTCGACCGGGACATCCGGCTCCGCCGTCCGTCGGGCGCGGACGGCCGCGGGGGAAGCGGGCGTGATACCGGCGAAGCCGCGGAGCACACGGCACGCCCCGGCAAAGGTCAGGCTCGGGTCGAGGTGCTGGACGAGGGTGAAAACGTCGCCCTTGGCCTCGCTCAAGGGATCCCACCAGCCGCGGCCGCCATGGTTGACGATCACGATTTCGCCCGGCCCGCGCCGGTATTTGAGGCTGCGGCAGGTGCTCCCGGCGCGGTCGAGCCGCCAGACCGGCGGCAGCCGTTCCAGCAGCGCGGCGCAGCTCACGCTGGCCTTCAGCCCTTCGTTCTCCTCATTCTGTCCGTGCATTACTCCGCCCTCCTCTCGGGATCGGCCGGGCACGGATGGGAGCGGCGCCATGCCTTTCCCCTCTCCTTCTGCTTCTGCTCCGCCGTGTCCTGCGGGGACCGCGAAGCCGGCGTGCGGCAAGGGCGTGCGCAGCACGGGAGCGCACAGCGCGACGCACCCTTGCGGCGCGCCTGGCGCAAGCGGTAGCGCTGTCTGATCAGATTCGAATCATGGGAAGCCGCCCGATCGCAGATGCATCTTTTTTCTCTGCACTGCTCGACGGAACCTTCCCTCGGGTGAGGACCGCGGCGGACCCTTCCCGCCGGGCGACGCGGAAGGCGAGCGTGCCTGCGAAGAAAGAGCGGGTGGGATCATGACAAAGCGAGCAAAGCCAAGCGGGCTATATATCTGACAGCCATTGAACGGTTCGTCGAAACGGAAGAGTGCTCGCCCGTCGAGCTGGTCGCAGGCCGCGCTTCTGTGAAGGAAATTGCTGAACGGGTTGGCGACACTCCCGGCGCTGTCGCGAAGGATATCAACAGAGCGGATCTGGAGAGCTGCAAACCGATCCACGGCAAGAGGCTTCATCTTCTTGATTGAATGTCTGTGCCTCGGTGTATGGCCTTGCAGTCGAGGCACGGCGTGTTCGGATTGCACGTGCTGACGTCCTTTACTGACACTCTCTGCCTCCGCAGAACCATGGAGCCATTCCGCCGTGGCTTGCGCGCGGGATCGTCACGCGCAGCGCCGAGACGCGCCGGACCCTTCGCCGGCACGGCTCGGGGAGGCACCGCCCGATCTAACCCGAGCCTAAATGCCGAACCTGGATGTACAGGGTAATTGCATTTCAGAACAGCGCCAACAAGCTGGTGAGATAGTCCTCATTCCAGCCGGCTCGCTTGAACTTTCCACGCAGCGCCCCCTTGGTGGCATCCTTCTGCATGACGTTCAGTGCCATATGTCGCAGCACGGCGAGGTTGTACGGTCCGTTATCGGCACGGTTCCTGGCCTGGTCCTCGTTCATCACCACGTCGAGCCGCCAGTGCAGGCGGTTCTCGATGCCCCAGTGCGAGCGGACGACATGGTTGAACCGCTTGGCCGACAGGGGCGTGCTCAGCACGTAGTAGGCGGTTTCGGTGGTGGTCTTGGCCCCGGTCTCGCGTGAGCGGACGACCTTGCCGATGGCGCGCAGGCCGGGCCATTGGTGCGCGGAGAGCCAGGCGATATCGGTCGAGACCGACGCGGTCCGGGTCTCGATCCGGCCGTGATCGGCATCGACGCTCCGATGGCGGTCGTCGGGTTTGTGCGTCGAATCATCGAGGAACAGGCGCCCGTCGGCGTGCAAGCTCGGCTGGTTCTCTTTCAGTGCCAGGGCGTAATCGCCGCCCTGCGCCACGATCTTCCGGGCGATCGTGCGCTGGCAGTTGAGCGCGTCGGTGGTGATGATCGTGCCCTTCAGCGCGAGCATGTCGAGCAGTTTGGGGATCGCCGTGATCTCGTTCGACTTGGCGTCGGTGGCGATCTGCGCCAGCACCATGCGTTGCTCGCAGCCCCAGGCGCTGACCATGTGCAGGGCGGATTTGCCGCGGGCCTTGTCGTGGAAGCGGCGCACCACCTTGCCGTCGATCGCCACGACGCCCCGGGTCTGCGCACCGAACGCCGTAATAGGGGCAAAACCCCGGGCACGCAGGTGCAGCATGGCAGCGGACAGTCTGCCGGAATGGCGGAATTCCACCACTGTTGCATGACCGGAGGTCACAACGAGAGCCGCCACGACGGAACTTGCCCGGGGTTTGCCCCTCTTACCGAACGCCGCCATGAAGCGTTGAAATGACGCGCCGAATTTCTCCGGGTCGAGCAGCCGGAACAACCGGCTGAAGGTGTCGTGGCTGGGCAGGCCGTGCGCCAGCTTGAGGAAGCCGCGCAGGAAGGCTTCCTTCGCCCGCGCGAACTCCGTCATTTCGGTCGCTTTCTGGCCGCCGCACAGCACCGAGCAAAGCGCGATCATCAGCAGACCGTGGAGGTCGTGCAGGGCTGCGTTGCCGGTCCGTGGGTCTTCCAGGCCTTCCCAACACGCTGCGAACTGTTCCAAATCGGCCTCCCGAGGCGGTTATCACCCCACCGGGTAGAGTCGATCGCCGCCGAGCCGGGCAAGCGAAAAATCAGAGTGTCAAGTTAATTCGAAATGCGATTCCCCTGCCTGGATGTATCAAAGTCGTTGACACGCTCCGCTCCCATGATATGCATCAGCAAACCCCAGGGGAGGGGAAACTCCACGATGACTAAACAGAAAGTCCCCCGGGCCGCACTGACCGCCGCCGGGGTCGGCGCGGCTTTCCTCCACGAAGGGTCGGCCTCGCCGGTGGCAACTGATACCGGTGTCATGGCTTGTCCGGGGAACCGCGCGCACGAGTGCGCAGCATGATAACCAAGCCCTCCACTCGCCTGCGCTGGCGGCTCTGCAGTCTGCTCTTCATCGGCATGAGCGTCCAGTCGCTCGACCGCGTGAATCTCGCGGTGGCGCTGCCGGTCGTGAGCAAGGTGTTCCACCTGTCTCCGGCGCTCGACGGCGTCATTCTCTCGGGCTTCTTCTGGACCTACGCGATCTGCAACATCCCCGCGGGCTATGTCGTCGATCGCCTGCGGCCGCGCCGCTCCTTCACCATCATCGGCCTCTGGTGGTCGTTCGTTACGTTGCTGACGGCGGGCGTGAATGGCTTCGCCTCGCTGTTCACGCTGCGCGCCCTGCTGGGCGTGGGCCAGGCCGGCGACTTTCCAGCGGCTGCGGCGACCGTCGGCGAATGGTTTCCCAAGGCCGAGCGCGGCCTCGCCTCAGGCATCTATTCCGTCGGCAACGATGGCGGCGCGCTAATCGCGCTGCCGCTCTCCGCCTTCCTGCTGATTCATTTC
>JAKBCR010000378.1 GCA_021807675.1 Pseudomonadota bacterium | reverse complement strand
GCAGCAGAAGCCATCCGTGATCGGTAACGACACGCACACGGCTCCACCCTGCGGTCAGCAATGCGCCGATGCGATCGACCAGCGCGTCGACTTCCGGGTCTATCTGGCGAACGAGCAAGGCGTTGAGAGAGTGGCCCAGCGTGTCGAGTTTGCCGGTCTCCGTCCAACCGCCGCCCTCGCTGCTGACGGCCATGCTCGCCTGCTCGTCATCGAGAATCACGGTGCCCGTCCGGGCCATCGCATCGCGAAGACGGGAGGCGGTGGCCGGCTGACCGCTGGTCGTGATGACGGGCGCGAAGTCCTCCGCATCAGCCTTGCCAGAGCATGAGCCGTGCGCCGGGGAGGCGACAGGCTTCGCGGTCGCTGTGACGGTGGGCACAGGCGCGATGCGATGCGACATTCGCACCCGAAATCCCCGCGTCTCGAGGCGTTCTTGAAGGACAGCGCCGACATCGAAGCGAAGGCCATCGGCGAACAGAACGCACGCATCGCGCTCCGCGCTGACGGAAGCCGTCAGCTTGTGCGGATCTACGCCTGGCGCCGACATCAATTCCTGAAACCGACGCGCCGAGCGATCGAGCCAGGGCTCGTACAGGGCTCGGACGACCTTGGTGACAAGGGCGCTCTCGCCGCCTTGCCGGAGGCGGCAAAGGGCATCGATTGCGGCGCGATCACACTGCCAGCCCTGCGCCGCATAGTCCGCTGCCATGGTCTCGGCACTGGTCCCTCCGAGAGGAGCCTTGGCAACCGCCGCTAGCTTGCCGAGCGGCTCGAGCGCGATCGCGTAGGGACTTTCGCCGAGTTGGGCCCAAACCCAGCCTCGCCGCTCCTTGTGCTCAGCGTCCAGCGCCACGATCCTGTCGCAGGCTTGTCCGTGCGGCAGCGCAAGCGCCGCTTCGAGCTCCTTGCGAAGTTTGTCCTCCTGCTCCTCGTTCAGGCCAGGTCGGCGGGCGGCAGCACCCGAGAACAGATCCTTCGGGCGCGCTTGGCGCAAGACTGTCGAGACGCCCGGATAGAGACGTGGCGCATCGCAGAAACGCCTCCAGACGTCGTCCCATTTCCCGCCGCCGTGAAGCAAGGCGTCGGCAGCGCCCTGGATCCCATCCCCGTCAGGATCGAAGCCGAATTCGCGCCAGCAAATGTCCTTGAAGGTCGCCCAGTGGGTTGGATCACAGCGCCCTTCGAATCCGTCCATGTCGCTCATCCAACTGAGCAGGTCGCGGACGGGATCGCCGATCGCCAGGCGGTCGAAGTCGTCGGCTTCCAGGCGACGGCCGCGCAGCCCGGCAATAGGCTCGGGCGCAAGCAGCACCAAAGCCCGGAGCATCGCGTCGCGCGTGCGATTGTCCTTGGCGACGTCCAGCCCAATGCCGTCCTCGGAGGTAAGAAAAGCCTCGACGGTCCAGTCACGGCCGTTGCGCTGATGCCAGACGGCCCCACGGTATTGAAGCTCGATGAGAGGCTGAAGATGCACCGGGCAGTCGCCGCCGGCCCGGAGGTCCTGTCGGCTTACCTTGGGCAGATAGAGAATCGGAACGACGCCGTCCGGCGGGGAGACCTCGGGCAAGGTCCGCTCGACGATGCACCGGAGCCATATCACCGGGCCATGACGATCTTCGGGCGCGTAGGCGCCGAGCACGTAGAGCTGCGGCAATACCTTCTGCAGAGCGGGGATCAAAGGCGCCCACTGGCCGTCGGCGTCCGTCCACAGCAACGCAGCCGGCGGCACGACGCCGTCGGGCGCGCGCAACGCATGCTTGAGCGAGGCGTCCATGGCGTCGACGAGGGTGCGGGGAGCGGTATCGCTCACAGCTTCGTCCCCGCGTTGGCAGCTTGTCGATCCCGCGCGGCCTGCTTCACGGAGCGGCTGTAATGCAGATCATTCCAGCGGTTGCCGTCAAACGTTGCACCGCCCGCGAAAGCGGCGCTTGCCTCGTCCCAGCCCCAGAACCACGGATAATCCGCCTTGTCCCGGTCGGGCTCCTTGCCGCGGTCCTTGTCCCACTTGATCTTCGGCGTCGCCCTAAGAATGCACGCACCCTTCGCTTTCGCTCCGAGAGGCCTCGCCGTCATGAAGGGCCGGATGTTCATCCTTATCCCGTCATTGATGTCCGGGTCCCAGCCGATCGCCTGCCCATGGAGCGGCTTCCAACGGACGAAAATGTCGTAGGGTGGTTCGCCCTCCAGGATCTTAATAAGCTCTGCGCGCAGATGCTCGGCGTGGGCGAGTCGTGCGTCAGCAGCTTCTGCACCGGCCTTTTGCTCGGCGCGCTGCCGGTCGATCCAGTCGCCGAGATAAGTGTAGATCAGTCTCTCAAGTGTGCGGCGGCCTTCGCCGTTTGGAGCGGCGAGGCGGTGGTAGTTGACCAGCGCATGGAAACCATCGCGCCGTCCGTCCCATAGGTGCCAGATGAAAGGGCGATCGTGAAAAAGCTCGCAGTGCTCGGAGAAGAAGCCGTCGCGTAGCCAGTCATCGAGCGACTTGCCGGCAAAACCGACGTCAGCGAGAAGACCCGCGAGCTTCGCGGCCGACCAATCGGCGCTAAAGGCGTCGGCGAAAAGTGCGTTCAGCCTCTGCTCGGCAGGCGACTCGCCTTTGAGGGCGGAAAGACAGATGATACCGTCAGCATCAGCATGTTGCTCAAGATGATCACTGTCAAGTTGAGTACAGCCAGCTAGCTTGCACTCTGATTGGCGTGGCCACAAATATCCCGCAAGACGGATCACGCCTACCTGTAGGACTTCGTCGGTGTTTCGGGGATGCCCGCTGAAGAGCCATTGGCTTGGATCATCTGATTCGGGTACCGGTAGGCCGCCTTCAAAATCTTCGAGGGATATGGTTTTCCAGCGATCAATTTCGAATGGAACCTTCAACATCGTCAGATTTGGGATCTTTAACGAGCTCGCATCGATCTTCTTGACTTCTGAGCGGAACTCATCCGATCTACAGAACGAAAAAATCGCTGCAAGGTGATCCGTATCCTTTGGGATTATGACGGCCGTATTCTCGTCAAACAGGTCGCCTGAGTACAGCGATGTACTGAGGCTACTCATCTGACTTACAGCGATGCCCCACCGTCCCCAGGCTTCCCGGCCGCGAAGCCAAGCTCCTGTCTTTCCCTCGCCGAGCTTTTCAGTCACAAACTCAAGAAGGCGTCCGTTCCCAAATTCCCAAAAAATGGCATCCGATCGCCCGCCATAATTGACGTTTTCGCCGACGCTCACCTGTAGTGGAGCCCACAACCCTCTTTCTAGCGGATACTCCCAGAACTTTCCGATAAACCGATTGAGGTCGCCGGTTGCCACTCCTTTG
>JAKBCR010000377.1 GCA_021807675.1 Pseudomonadota bacterium | reverse complement strand
GGCCCTTGGAACCCGGGGGGTCAGGTTTTTCGGATCATCGCCGTGCCGCATTTGTCGGGCAGAAGAATCGGGCGCTCCGCGCGGTCCGCGAGCACTTCGTCCACCGCCTGCTTCACCCCCTGCCAGCCGGGGTTGGCGTAATCATGGACGATCATCAGTCCGCCGGGAGAGAGACGCGGAAAGAAGAACTCCATACCGGCCCTGATGGGCGCATAGAGATCGCAGTCGAGGTGGACGACGCTGAAGCGCGCCGTCTCAAGGGCCGTTGGCACCGACTCGGGAAAACGGCCGGGGAAAAAGCGGGTGCGATCTGTGCCGACGAAGCGGCGCACAGCCTCGAGCGACGTGTCGCCGAACTCCATGTTCCGGTTCCTGTCCACGCCGTCAAAATCCCGCCGATCGAACCCAGCGAAGGTGTCGAACAGCAGAAGCTCGCGCCCGGCGGCGCGGGCGTAGTGGGCGAGAACGGCGGCGGAGTTGCCGCGATAGACGCCGAGCTCGGCCAGATCGCCCGGCACGCCGGCATCAAACACGGCGCGGACATTCAGCACCAGCGCGTAGAGCCGCGCGAGATCAGCGCCATTGGGGACGGGGTTGCCCCGCACCCAGGCGCGCGCCAGTTCCGGCAGTTCGGGCATTTCCCCGAAGCAGATATCCGAATCGGGACGGATGGCCAGGTAGAAGGCGGAGCCTCGCTCTACCGCCCGCGGCGCGGCGAGGCGGTGTCCGGCGACGCTCGACCCCGTCTCGGCCACGCGCTTGAGCCCGAGCGATTCCTTTGCCGTCGCGAACAGCGCCGCGACCTTCTGGTCTGCCGGCTTGCGCAGGAAGCGCGCGATCCGCCCTGTCGATAGCATCATGTCCATTGCGCCAGCTTCTTCCGGTTAGACGGGGCCAGTACCGCGACGTCCATTTGCATCGGATGATCCACTGGCCCGGGGGTCACGGCCGCCGGAACAGCAGGTCCGCCAATTCGAACCTATCGTCGGTCAGCGTCTGCGGAACCGTCGAAGGACGACGAATGTAGAACTCAACGTCCTGGCGAGGCAAACGGAAAGCCTCGAAGCCGTTGGACTCGAATAGTTGTTTAAGGTCCTCCACCGAGGCTCCAAAATCCGCCAGCGCTCTCGGCGTCACCTCGACGAGCACCGAGCAGTCCCTAGGCAATCTCGGCAGAATGGGGCGCATACCCTGAACGACAAGCCATTCCGCGCCCTCTACGTCAATCTTTATCAACTTCGCTCTCAAAAGGTCGTCAATGGGTATGACCTGCTCAAGCGGCTTGCCCTCGACGGTTCCCTCCTGATGAGTATCGCGCCGCGCCGCTTCGGTGGAGACGATCGTCGTACCCCCGTCGTTGTAGCTGTCGTGGAGATAGACGGGCACTCGCCCCGGGGCATCAAGTATGGCCACGTTGTGCGTTATCGTGTTCCCTTCGGCACCGTTCAGCGCCAGATTGGCCTGCAAACGCTTGAAGATCGATGGGGATGCCTCTATCGCATGCACCCGGCCGCGCGGGCCGACGAGGCGCGAGAACAGAACGGTGTGGATTCCGGCATTGGCGCCAACGTCGACGACGACATCCCCTGGGACCAACACACTTGCCGCGTAAGCTGCAACAGCCGGCTCGTAGACGCCGAAGAAATAGAGAAATAACTGCCCCCAATTGCGAATTTCATAAGAAAATTTTGCGTTATACTTAGTTTTTGCTGTGATAACAGTCGGCCTCCATGCAATGTATGGCTGTATTATTTTATTCCATAAATAAAATTTTCCAATTGTTGATGGAATATATTGCAAATATAATCGAATACATGCGCAAATAATAATAACCAACCTCGTTTTCAGAGGCTCATATCCATTCATGCCATCCCCCCTGGATCCCGCTTGTACCTGCCGACCGATTATCGCTCGCGCACGTCGAGACCGCCAGAGGCGCCGCCGCCAGAAGCCCGCGCTCGACCGCTGCAACGACCGTCTCAACCGTCAGAGTCGCAGCAGGTCCCTCCGCCCGCACCAACTCCGCAAGTCGGCCATTCGCATAGGCGCCGCTATAGGGCATATAGCGCTCGAAACCTCGATAGTGCCCGAGCAGAATCACCCCACGCGCGCCGACCGCGTTGGCGATATGAGCCGGGCCGCTGTCGATGCCGATTAACAGCGCCGAGCGGCGGATCACCGCCGCTGTCTCAAGGATCGAGAGATCCCCGCAGAGCGTCCGTTCCCGCCCGGCATTAGTCACGATGACCCGCGCGACGGTCCCGACCTCGACCACGTCCAGGCCAAGCCGCAGCGTGATGTGGTCAACGAGCGCACGCCACTTCGCCACCATCCAATCGCGCGCCTCCTCATTCGAGGCGCAATGGATCACGACGAATCGCTCGGGGAGGCCAAGCCCGTCGGCACGCCGCTCAGCATCCGGTCCGGGGTCGAGCACCGGCCCATCCTCGATCGGCGCGAGGCCGGCGGAGAGGCACTGCACCCGAAGCAGATTGCCGAAGCGGTAGTAGGTTTCGGGCCCGATCTGCGCAGCGACACCGCCCTTCCCGATCGGGACCGAGCATTTCGGGCAATAGCGGCCGTTGATATGCAGGTCGATGGCCTCGCCCGCCAAGCCGGAGGCGCGCAGCAGCATCCATTCGGTCAGGCAGCCCACCGTCACAACACGGTCGATGGCAGGAAAGCGCGCCGGCACCGCCGCGTAAGGCGCGCGGACGAACCAGCGCAACGACGCGCCAGGATGGTCCCGCCGAATGGCCCGCGCGACGGGCTCAGCCGCGACGATGTCGCCCAGATGTTCGACGAGGCCGACCGAGATAGTCAGGCGGCGTCCAAGCGCCCACCGCTGCCAAGCCAGGGCGCTCGCCGATCGCAAAAAGCCGGCCAGAACACCGACCAGATGCGGGATGCGCCGCCGATCGCGCCGCCCGCTCCAGTAGATCTTTCGCAGCACGCCAGCGAAGCTCTCGCCCGCTGACCCGGCCAGTGTCACGC
The DNA here is from genome assembly GCA_021807675.1 of Pseudomonadota bacterium. Lineage (GTDB taxonomy): Bacteria > Pseudomonadota > Gammaproteobacteria > Steroidobacterales > Steroidobacteraceae > 13-2-20CM-66-19. The sequence goes on along the minus strand of JAKBCR010000377.1, from coordinate 344 downwards.
GCCACCCTCCCTATCCGCCGTCACGATCTCCGCCCGCACCGCCTCCAGCCAGGCGTGACCGTCGCGCAGGTCGGGTTCGAGGTGGTTGCCTTCGGCCCATTCGTTCCAGGATTTCAGGAACACGAGCCGCTGTTCCGCCGGCCGCTGCGAGAGCGCTTCCACCGCCGCGCGCAGATGGGCGCGGTAGCGTTCCGGTGTCGCCCCCGTCAGCACCACCCCGTTGCCGCCGGAGCGCGGCGTGTTGTCCCAGGCGTGCAGCGCGCAGGGGTGGGCCGGGTAGTTGACCCCCTCGCCGCGGACCTCGCGGCGCAGCGTCTGCGCGTAGGTGCCGGTGATGGTTTCAT
>JAKBCR010000376.1 GCA_021807675.1 Pseudomonadota bacterium | reverse complement strand
AGCGGCACGACGATGGCCTTCCTCGCCTTCGCCTGGTCCGGATGAATCCACGCGACCTTGCGCTCGAGATCGACCTGATCCCAGGTAAGCCCGGTGACGTTCGCGGCTCTCAGTCCCGTTGCCAGCGTGAAAGTTGCCATGTCCCTGAGATGGGGTGGCAATTCCTTGAGCAATGCTTCCGCCTGATCGTGGGTCAGAAAGCGGATTCGCCGTGTCGGCTCCTTCAAGAGTCGAACGGATGGCGCCCGATCCAACCATTCCCAATCGCGAGTGCACTTGCGCAGGATTGACCGAATGAGCGAGAGCGTCCGGTTTACGGTTGCGTTGCTGCATCCTTCCGCCTGCTTTGCTTCGCTGATCGCATCGATGAGGGCCCGGTTGATACTCTCGAGATCCCGATTGGCCAGAAAACGATCGAGCCAACGTAGCTTCTGCTTGTCATCCTCGAGCGAAGCCTTGTGAGCCTGCTCGCGGAGCCAACGTACCGCCGCGTCCTGCCAGATTCGCTTCGGCCGATCTCCCAGCCGCTGGCGCCGCCAGACTTCGCTTCTCAGCTTGTCGTGCAGCTCCTGCGCCTGGGCCTTGTTGGCGGTCTCAGTAGATCGTCGTACTCGCTCGCCACTGGGGGCGACGAAGTCAATCCACCAGACCGCACCGCGCTTTCTAAGTGACATACGTCCTCCTGCGAGATTGTCACTTGCAGCGCTTGCCGTCTCACAGGATACAGCGAGCGCACGAACTCGGCGAGATCGGATTCGAGAAAGACCCAACGTCGGCCGACCTTGGCGCCCGGGATCAGCCCGCGCTTGGCCCGCGAGCGCACCTCTTCCGGGTGCATGTGCAGAAAGTCCGCAGCATCATCGAGACCGAGGGATCTCACGGTGCGTCGGACGTCCATCTAGACGGTGACCGTCTACGAGAGGGAAACGCGGATTTCGACCCAGGTGGACGGGGCGGGCTCGGCCAATGTGCCCGATCCAGCCGTTTGCGTCGCAAAGACGAGCAGCGTGGTCTGGCCATTCCACGGTGTCGACAACGCTGATGGCGCAGTTCGAGCTCCCGCTGCACGGGTGCCTGACTCGCTTCGTGGCCGTGAGGCGCTGAATTTCCGACAGGGCCGTCCGAGGCCAACCAGTGCAGTACATCGACGCGTCGCCAACCGATGCGTCGACCGTGGAATCGCTGCTTCTTCGGGAAGCGGCCCAGCAGCGCTAGTGTCGCCAGCACCCAATGCGGGCGCCGGGTGAGGCGCGCCACGTCATGGGCGGTGAGAAGTTCTTCGCAGGACGGGAGAGGTTCGTTGACCCACCTCGAGAGGGACACGCGTTGCACGCTCGTCCGAACGAGGATCTGGGTCTGGGACTCGCCGATGGCCATGGTGAACTCGGTTCATGTGGTTCCGGCCGCTCAGAGACGAGTTGTCACGCAGGCGTGATCATGGCGCGAATGCGGGGATCTGGGAGGTTGAGTTTCGCCGAAATATCGGCGAAACAGACCTAGTGCATGGATCGCGAAATGCGGACTCTGATGGATGTGATGCGCAGTGCCGGTGGCGTTGACGCCAACCACAGCAGGTCTCGGGGGGGAAGCAAGTAGGGAATGGGAGTGAGAGGCGGAACTCTCATCGCGGGCGGCCGAACCAGGGCGGTAGGCAAATCGGAATCCGTCGGTCAGCCACAGAAGTGAAGCAGCCAGACCTGTGACTCGGCGCCGGGCGGAGGGCTCGCGCTAGAAATCGTGAACTAAGTCTGAATAGTGAGGGGATTGCGATGGATCCTCGGCGCGGCATTCAGAGGGCGAGTGTCTATGAACCTCGGGCGGTGGTGCCGCGGGGGCGAACGGGTGCTCGACGCTCATGCTCGGAATCAGCGAACAGAAACGCACTGCGATGAAGATCGTGGAGTGCATCCCGGTCGTCGCGTGCGGCCGCGCTCAGGAGGCGATTCCAGAAACCGCTCCTGCTCTCGTACCGCGGCCGCAAGTACGGATGATGGTGATCGGCAAGCCGCCAGAGCGCCTGGAGTGTGAAATTCGCGATGATTTCCGCGACTTCGGCGGGTACACCGACCAGAAGCGTAGCAAGGCAGATATCTTGCCGCGCCGTATACCACGCAACTGTCAGGGCATCTCGGGCCAAATCCATGGCAATGATCCACGGAAAATCCCCTGCCCTGAGACCTTGATGGTCCAAGCGGTCTCCGCTCTGCGCCCTTTGCCACCAGCTGACGCTGCTGAATTGAAAGTCGGCGAGCAGGAAGGGGCACGTGCTGGCTCTCTGGCGGACCTCGTCGTCCACGGCGAGCCAAAGAGACTGATGCGCTCGCACGATCGCGGGCATCGTCTCTGCACACCCGCATTCTGCCGCGCGCGCCAGGTTCTCGAGGTACCGATCGTTGAACTCACAAACCAAGTTGAGGCACGATCCACCGATCCAACGAGACGCGGTCAACGCACAAGAAATCTCCGACTCCGCTCGATTCCTGGGCTGATTCGTCATGTTTGTTCTCCCGAGACCCCGAGTCAGCAATCTACTCCCTCGGACTCGCGATCGAACCTTGAATTTCTGGTGATTCTCGGTACTAATTCGGGCTTGACGGATTCCACGTACTTGGGGAGCGTGTCATCACGATGGATGCCATGAACCACGACCCGGTGCTGCGTGACTGCCGGCGCCACCAGCTCGCGCTCAGGCTTATGGTGCATCAGGCGCGTACCCAGATCATAACCGCACTGACCAGTCTGTCGCGTCACCAACTTGCAGCGCTACGTCAACGCTGCAGCATCCCGGAGCGAATGCGACAACGAGGTCCATCGCCGAGATCGCTGGATCGATTTACGCACTCGCTCCAAGCACGTGGAGAGGGGGCAACGCTGGCGGCGTTCTGCCATGCCTATCGGGTGCTTCCAATGCGTGCAGCCGCTCACGATTCCCGGCGTCGGCGAATGACCTTGGAGTTTGGTGAGCGCCTCTGCGCGACCTATGAGGCATATTGCGCGTGCTTCCCTCAATCAGATATCGCAATCGAAGAACTGCTCTCCCTCGTTATCGCAATTTCAGATAGCCGCGACGTGGGACTCGGATACTGCGCATCGTGTGGTGGCACGGTGCTCATCGATTACCTAGCGTCAAATAGCGCAACCTGTCCCCAGTGCCAAGTCGCGCATGACGCATGCCGCAGAGGTGAAGTTCGGTGAGGCCGTTATCGGGATTCCACTGCGTCACGGAAGCCAACCTAAAGCAGCGACACTCGGTTGTCGCGATAACTGGAAGATGAGGCACTGGTTCCTTCCTAGTCCAATAGGAGACCCCCCGGCTTCGCCAGGGAGGTAGTAGAAGTTT
>JAKBCR010000375.1 GCA_021807675.1 Pseudomonadota bacterium | reverse complement strand
GGAGGCCGAGATCACCGTGAGGTTCGACGGACGGGACGTGGCATACGGAATCGGCGATCTGGATGCGCTGGTGCCCGCCTATGCGGCGACGATCCACAAGGCGCAGGGCTCGGAATACCCCGCCGTGGTGATCCCAGTGCTGACGCAGCACTACGCCATGCTGCAACGGAACCTGCTCTATACCGGCATCACCCGCGGCAAGCGGCTGGTCGTGCTGGTCGGCAGCCGCAAGGCGGTGGCCATCGCGGTGCGCAATGTCTCGGGCCGGCGGCGGTGGTCGAAGCTGCGGGAATGGGTGGCAAGGCCAGTCATCTCGGCTGGGGGGTGACCCCGCGGATTGGGCGCAGCGCAATCATGGCCTGAGCGCAGTAGCCTTCCGTTGCCGCGGCACGCATGATGCGGTATCTCCCGCCGGGTCCAAGAAGGCGCACGGATGAACCTCACGATGACGCCGCCACTCGGCGCAGAGCAAGAGACCTATTCGCTGGCCGGGTTCTTGCGCGACGAATGCGAGGCGCGATTGCGCGCCTACTCCGCTCAGCCCCGCGACGCCGTAGAGCATTACGAGACCGAAAGCGACGTGCTGTCGGGCGGCTACGCCTACCGCCAGCTCTTCGAACTCGTGCAGAACGCTGCTGACGCGATTTTGGAGGAAGGACGAGGAGCCGGGCGGATCCATGTCCGTCTCGCCCGCGACGTCCTCGTCGCCGTGAACACCGGGGCGCCGCTCGACGAAGACGGCATCGTCGCACTCCTAAATGCGCGCAGCTCGTCGAAGCGGGGCGGGCAGATCGGGCGCTTCGGGATCGGCTTCAAGTCGCTCCTGAAGCTTGGCGGACGGGTCGACATCGTCAGCCGCACCATCGGCCTTCGCTTCGACCCCGAGGAGTGCCGCAAGCGCATCCGCGTCCACCTGGGGCTACCGCACGATGCCCGCGCGCCCGGCATGCGGCTGGCCGAGATGATTGACCCGCGCGATCCCGACGGGCCGCTCGCCCCGGCCGGTCCGTTTGGCTGGGCAACCACCGTCGTCACCGCGGCAATCGCGGACCCGGCGGCGTACGGCCGCCTGGAGGAAGAGATGAAGGCCTTCCCCGCGGAGTTTGTGATGTTTCTGCCTGCGGAGATTGACCTGACGCTTGAGGTGTTCGACGGGCCGGTGCGGCGCATTTCCAAGCGCCTCGATGGCGACGCCGTTGTCGTGAGCGACGGCGACTCGGAGGCGCGGTGGCGGCTATTCGAGACGCGGGTGAGGGTGGAAGACCGGGCGGCCAAGGAGGACGCGACCCACATCCAGGCGCGCGAAGAGGTGCCGCTCGCATGGGCGGTGCCGCTCGCCGCCCGCGAGCAGGCGGGTCGCTTCTGGGCCTTCTTCCCGACGGAAACCCAAACGCTCGCCTCCGGCATCCTGAACGCTCCGTGGAAGCTTAACAGCGACCGGACCAACCTCATCCGCGGGCCGTGGAACACGGAGCTCATGAAGGAGGCCGCTGCGCTCATTGTCGCGAGCATGCCGAGCCTGTCGACGGACCGCGATCCCGGGGCGCCGATCAGTGCGCTACCCCGCCAGCTCGAGCGCCAGGACGATCTCGCCGCTACCCTTGTCAACGAGTTGTGGAACCGGCTTGTTGACTGCAAGATCGTGCCGGACGCGCGCGGCGAGCTCCAGCAGCCGGCGGCGCTCCAGCGCCACGCCGTCGCACAACAAGAAGCGACGGCGAAGTGGTCGGCGCTGGCAGAAGACGATGTTCAGTGCAAATTCGTGCACCCGAGCGTCTACGCGAATATGAACCGGGCGTCCCGCCTCAATTCGCTCGGGATCGAGGCGGCAAGGCGTGGGCGCGGAAGTGCGCTGTTGATCGCCTCGCCCGCCGCTTGGCTGGAGGCGATCGCTTCGGCTGATCCGGAGCGGGGCGGAAAGTTCCTGCGATTCGTGCGCGAGCTCGTCGAGGAACGACACTGGCTGCAAGCCTATCAAATCGGCCAGCCGCGGATGATTCCCACAGCGGGCGCCCGGCTCGCCGCGCCGGACCGCGCCATGCTTACGCCGCCAGCAGGCACGCCTGCAGGCTTCGAGGCCGTCGCGCCGGAGATCGCGGCCGACCCGGTGCTCAGGGCCTTCCTCTCCGGCACGCTGCGCGTTCGAGAACTCGATGATGAGCGGTGGGAAGGCGTACTCGGCCAATGCAAAGAGGGAGCGGCAAGCAACCCAAACGCCTGGCGCGACTTCTGGACGAACTTCGCGGCAGCGCCCGCGAGCGCAGTCAGGAAGTTCCTCACCAACCATTCGATCACCGACCTACGATTTCGCAGCAAGTCAGACGATTGGGCGCCACGAGGCGCTCTCGTTGGCCCGACCAACGGGGATGTGCCCGACAACCTCCGGCTCGACATTGAGTTCCACGCAGCGCACCGCGAGCGCTTGCCGGACGGGAGCCTCGACGAACTACCGCCGGCGACATCGGAACCGCTAGGCGACGCAGGCGATGTCGGGTTCAAAGAGGTTTCGGTCTACCTTGATCGGGTAGAAGAAGCCGGCTGGAAGAAGATGCCGGCCGGTCCCCAATACGCTAAGCTCGGTATCCTCGGTCGCGAGTGGATCCGGATGCCCGCGGGCTGGCGGCTGCTGCCGTGGCTGTCGCCTGATGCCGCGGCTCGGCTGACGACGCGACTCGTGAACGCGCTGCGCGATGGCACCTTTAAGCTCAACCCCATTGCGTACGGGCACACAACCCGAACAGAACACTATCCAATATACTCGGCACCGCATCCTGTCCTCTATTGGCTGCATCAGTACGGTCGGGTCTTGGTCAGCAAGTCCATCTTCGAGATCCGGTTCGTTGAGGAAGAACTCGCTTCCTGGCTCGAGGAAGTTGGGATTGAGGAGATGAGCGTGGTCACCGGGTTCCGTGTGCTCTTCGGCGGTCCGAGCGATCTTGGCCCGACTATAGCCTGGGCGTCCGACCGATCCGACGAGGACAACCGTCGCCTGCTCTGGGAACAGATCGCCGAACTGCTTGAAGGCCGTCGATCTGGCTTCGACCTGATGCGGCCAATTTGGGAGAAAGCTGCGACAGAAGGCTTTGTGCCGCTGCGGGTGCCGACCGCCGCCGGTCCACAACCGATCAGCACAGTTTTCGTGACTCACGACTCCCGCAAGTTCTCGCACCAAGACGACGATGGGTCGGTGATTGTTCTCTCGCGATCAGCCGCCGACGCATGGATCGCCGCAGGCGCCCAGCCGCTGGACGATGCCATCGCAGTTGGTTTTGATGAGCAGCTCGGATTGCCCACGCCGATCCTCGACCTCTTCCCCGAACTCGCCGCTGTGCTCGACGCGGGC
>JAKBCR010000374.1 GCA_021807675.1 Pseudomonadota bacterium | reverse complement strand
CCCCCCTGCACCTCGAAGCGCCTTGGGTGTCACTCCCGCAGGAGCACCGATCGGCAGATCGTGGGCGATCGTCTTGCGAATGCCGCTCGCCAGATCGTACTCGATCAGTTCCTTGTCAGCTGGATCGACAACGTAGAGCCGCCCTGCGTGCAGGGCGATGCCTTGGGGCATCCGCAAGCCATCCAGCACGGTTTGCGCACGGCCTGCGCGCACCTTCACCACTCGTCCCGCTCCGGACTCGGATACGAAACAGGATTCGCCATCCGCCGCAACCGCCACTGCCGTCGGGCGATCGAGTCCCGTGGCGAGCACATCGATCGCACCCGATCGGATCGCGAGAACACGCCCGCCTCCAAGCTCTGCGACGATCGCATCACCCCGCGGCCCCATCGCCACCCCGTAGAGCTGATCCAATCCTTCGGCAAGAGGCTCACCCTCGCGCCTGCCCGGGCGGTAGCGGGCGACGGCCCCATTGGATGTGGTCATGATCAAATCATCGGGCCCGGCCACCGCCACACCCCGCGCAAAGCCGGGCCAGCCGGGGGTGAAGATCATCCCAGCGGTCCGCAAGCGTGCCGGCGCCGGCTCGGGGCCGACGCTTGCTCGAAGCGTGTAGAGATGAGTTCCATCCGCGACATAGAGCAGTCCGTCAGCACCAGCTGCAATGCCGAGCGGCCCGCGCATTCCATCCGGCATCAGTGAGCGGAGCTGTCCACCGGGCAGAATCTCATCGATCCGGCCCGAGATACTGGACACGAACAACCGAGTGCCGATGAAGGTGGAGTTGTCGAGCCCCGGGCCAATGTCGGCGAGCACGCTGCGCTCGCCGGTACGCGGGTCGATCCGCAGCACCTGCCCGCTCGCCACCTGCGTCGAGACGATGTAGCCCTGGGCGTCGAATTTCACCGAGTCGGGCACGCCAAGACCCGTGGCCACCGTTTCCGGCTGCCCGCCCCGCAAATCGAGCCGCCAGATCTCATTGGCTTCCATGACGGGGAAGTAGAGCTTGCCGTCGGGGCCCACCTCCATGGCATTGGGCATCGGCACGTTCTCGAGCAGCACCCGCGGGCGTCCACCACTGCGATCGAGCTCCAGGATCCGCCCGCCGTGCCGACATTCCCCGGCGAGCAGCCGCCCCTGATGGAAGGTGATCGGATTCGCGCATGGCATGTCCCCGCAAACCACTCGCGCCTGTCCGCTCGGCGTGAGCATGCTGACTCGCCCTTCCGTGATCTCCGTGGCGTAGAGATTGCCTTGGCCGTCGAACACCAGGTCATCGGGCCCGACGATATCCCCACCGATGGGGCTCACCGTGTCGATCGCGCCGGTTGCGATGTCGATTGCGCTGATCTGGCTCCCCATCGCCTGTGCGACATAGAGCCGTCCGTCCGGGCCGGCCCGCACGCCGTTGGCGCCGAACAGGCGGCTCGGCGGCGTGAGTCGTGTCAGCGTCCAGCCTTCAGCGACACGCGGCGGTCCCGCAGCCCGGTAGCGCCCGGATTCCATCGACCCTAGTCCTTGCTCCACTTCAAAGTGAGGCGCAGCCACAGCTGCCGCCCGGTGTCCATCCAGCAGACGACGCTGTCGCCGACCGCGGGGCCGACTGCGTTGGTTCCCGTGAGCTCCGTCCCGGTGATCAGATCGCCGCGCACGTTCGCGTTGCTGCAGTTTCCCGAGGTCAGCGCGTCGTTGAGGTCCTTGCCGACCATCGCCACCGCCCAACGGTCGTGCGAGCCGTCGAGCGTCAGGCTGAGATCGGTCTTGAAGAACGAGGGCTGATAATAGAGGTAGCCGAGGCCGGTGAGGTACTTCGAGGAGTATTGCGTGTTGCTCGAGACCCCCATGATCATGTCGTTGGCGACCGGATGATGCCAGGTGAAGCCGAAGGTGGCCTCGAAATCCGGAGCGCGCACCAGCGGAACGCCCGACTCGTTGGTCGTGTTGTAGACGACGCCGCCGCCAGGAGCGGCGGTGGGAGTCCCATTGCAGCCCTCCGCGATCGTCTGGCCGCCCCAGCACGGCACGTTGTTCAGCTCCAGGAACCGCGCGTGATTCCAGATGGCCGAGGCCCGCAGCTCGAGCCCCGCGATGTTCGGCGGGCGGAAGGCGAGATCCCCCTCCACGCCATATACCTGCGCCGCACCGGCGTTGATGGTGCGAGTGACCGGAACCTCGTTCACCGGAACGATCGCACCCACCTGCAACCCGGTGTAATGATAGTCGTACGTCGAGAGGTTCAGCGCGAGGTGGTCGTCGAGCCACAGGCTCTTCATGCCGAGCTCTCCGCCCTGCGCCTCCTCGTCACCGTAGTTCTCGGGGCCCGTCGCCGGCGTCGAGGTATTGTAAGACCCTGACTGATAGCCACGCTTCAGCGCGCCGAAGAAGGTCAGATCGTCCGTCGGCTTGTAGGAGATCGTGAACTCCGGCGAGGTGGTGGACGAGTTGATGTCGGGCTCCGGGATGGCGACGGGGCCCGCCGCGAAGGGCAGGAGAGTGCTCGTCCGGTCGGTTCGACCCTCGCGCGTATAGCGGGCCCCGGCGGTCACCTCGACCTTCGGGACGATCTTGTAGCGAAGCTGGGCGAAGCCGGAATTGGTCGTGATACCGACGGTCTGGATTCCCTGCTCGAGCAGCGGCGGAAAGATGAAGGAGCCCGGCGGCTCGAACGATTGGATCGCCTGATTGGCGAGCACGGTCACGAGGTCGGCGAACTGGGCGCGCTGGATGTAGGCCCCGACCATGAAGTTGAAAGGTCCCGAGAGATCGCTGTTGAGGCGCAGCTCCTCGGTTAGCTCCTTGCGGCGAAAGGAGTTCTCCGCCGCGAGCAGCGTCGCCGCGTAACCGGCCGGTGAGCTCTCGACGAGGCTGCTCGAGTGCAGGGTATAAAACCCCGTCACCGAGGTGAGGGTCAGATCGGGCCGCGGCAGGTAATTGAGCTCGAGCGTGCCGAAGGTCTGCCGGGTATCCTGAAACGGCACGCCGCTGTTGAGGATCCCCGGGAACGCCGCCGGATCCATGTTGACGATCGCCTCGTTCCTCGTGGTGCTGCAAGCGGCCTGCGGATTGATGGCCTGGATGCCGTATACGGGCCCTATGCCGGTGGGGCAGGACACGATCTCCTCACTCCCCGCGTACAGCGACCGGTCGTGGACCTGGTTCAGCTTCAGGCGCGCATTGAAGGCGTCCGAAGGATCCCAGAGTACCGTGCCGCGGATGACGTAGCTCCTGTCGGGTCCGATGGTGCTCGAGCTCGGCAGAAGCGCCCCGGTTCCGGGCTGCACGCCGGTATCGTAAGCGACGTTGTTGTAGAACCCATCCTGCGCATCGTACTCGGCCGCGAGCCG
>JAKBCR010000373.1 GCA_021807675.1 Pseudomonadota bacterium | reverse complement strand
GATCTCTCCGATTAGGGGAGAACACGCATATGCCGGACCAGTCAGATCGCCGCGTCGCCGTCGTCACCGGGGCAAGCTCGGGTATCGGCAAAGTCGCAGCCAAGGCGCTCGTGGCCAGCGGCTGGCATGTCATCGCACATGGGCGGGACCCGGCCCGCACCGCGCAAGCCGAGGCGCAGATCCGAGCCGCCGCCCGTCAGGGTGCGCGGGTCGACATGATCCGCGGGGACCTTGCGCTGCTGTCGGACACGGCCCGCATGGCGGAGGAGATCCGCAAACTGACCGGAAAAGTCCACGCCCTGCTCAACAACGCCGGGGGTGTGCGCAGCGAGAGGAACATCACGCCGGAGGGGAATGAGGTCACCTTCGCAGGCAATCATCTCGGGCATTTCCTGCTCACCAACCGGCTGCTGCCCTTGCTGCGCGCCGCCGCCTCGGGCAGCGAGCCTGGCACCGTGCGCGTCCTCGCGGTCTCCTCGACGGCTCATGAGCACTGTGCCGGCATCGACTGGAGCGATCTGCAGCACATCGATCAGTGGATATCCGCGAAGGCCTATTGCTCGGCCAAGCTGTGCAACGTTCTCTTCACCCGCGAGCTCGCCAGGCGCGTGGCGGCCGACGGTATCGTGGCCAATGCCATGCACCCGGGCATCGTCGCCAGCAACTTCGCGAGTCACGGCGATGCTGCCATGAAGAGCTATTTCGCGACGGTGCAGGCCTCTTCACCGGAAGCGGCCGCGGACACGCTGATATGGCTTGCCACAGCGCCTGAAGCCGGCAAGGTCACGGGCGGATACTTCTACAATCGGCAAGCGGTGAAGCCCGCAGCCCCGGCGCTCGATGACCAGGCGGCCGCGCGACTTTGGGAGGAGAGCGAGGCGCTGATCGAGCGCGCCGGAGTAGCCCTGACGGGAGCGACTACGTCAGGTTGATGCCGACCTTGCCGAAGAACCGGCCGCTTTCCAGCAGATGCATCGCATCTGCGAGCCGGTCGAGATCGTAGACGGCATCGACGACCGGTCTGATACCGTGGTCGGCGCAAAAACGCAACATCGCTTCGTGCTGCTCGCGGTTGCCGACCACGATGGGAATGACGGTCTTGCCGATCTTCGCTCCCCTGTTGTCCGGCCCCTGCAGCCTGCCGACGGCAGCTATGGCGCCGCCGTCAGCGACGACTCTGGCGCAGGCATCGATTTCGGTGGCGCCGACGACATCGACCACGATGTCAACGCCTCTGCCACCCAATGCCGCGAGAGCGGCGCCGGCCCAGTCGGGGACCTTTCGATAATTGATGGTGATGTCGGCTCCGAGTGCCCTGGCGCGAGCGAGCTTCGCTTCCGATGAGGACGTAGCAATGACATTGGCGCCGGCCGCTTTCGCCCACTGGAGTGCGGCGAGCGACACGCCGCCCGTGCCCTGGACCAGCACCCATTCGCCGGGCCGCAGGGGACGGGCGCCGAACAAGGCAGTCCATGCCGTGAGGCCCGCGCAGGGTAGTGTGGCGGCTTCCAGATCGCCGATCTCATCCGGAATGAGACACAGGCTCTCTGCCTCGAAGGCGGCGTATTGCCGCGCCACGCCATCGATGGGGCCGCCCAGCATGGTCATCGCCGGAGTCGGTCCGCTGAGCCAGCCCTGGGAAAAGAGGGGGCTTACACGATCACCCGGCTTCACTCTCGTCACCTCGTCGCCGACGGATATCACTTCGCCGGCGGCGCAGGAGAGGGGGACGTATTCGGGCGATTTCGCCCGGACCAGTTGGCCGCGAACGAAGAGGAGATCCCGAAAGTTGAGCGTGGCGGCCGTGAGGCGCACCAATGCTTGCCCAGCGCCCGCCGGGGGCCGGGGAGCCTCACGCACGGAGATGCCGTCGATCCCTGCGCCGGCTCGAGCAAAAGCAGATCTCATTCGATTTCTCCGCGCCGGAAATCTCGCCGTCCCCTGCCTCTCAGGCACGGGTAGACGTCAACCGGGCTTGTAACCCTCGACGATCACGGCCCGGTAATGAGCCGCTCTCAGGCGGTGAGGCGCGGCGGCTTGGTATCCCGGGCTGTTGTACCATTTCTTCGCGTCCTCGACGGTCGGGAACTCGAGCACGACGACGCCATCCGGCGCCTTACCCTCGACAGCCTCGGTCGGGCCGTAGACGACCAGCGGCTTCATTTTGAAATCGCCGACGTTCTGGGCACCGATGCGCCTGTACTCGGCCATTGCCTCGGGATCCCGGACAGGCTCTTCGCGAATGAAAATCATGTATGCCGGCATGGACTTCTCCCGCGGCTGTCAGGCGCCGCTCAACTCGCCTCTGAGGCGGATTCTCGGATGGAACGGGGCAATCATAGCAATCGTACATCACTGGTGACTAGTCATGCCTGGCGCGGCGCCCGTCCCCCGGTCAAGAGCATCTGCTTCTCGGACCGGACAACGTGTCTTGAACTGGCCACTTTACCGGCCGCGCGCGAGTTGGCACTTGCGCCGTCGATAGTCGCTACTTACCATCGGCTTGAATAGGGCTCCCGCAAACCCTGCAAGCGAACAGGCGATACGCATGAGCAAACGGTTCAGCGGACGGGTTGTGCTGATCACAGGCGCTGCCGGAGGCCTGGGAAGAGTGAGTGCGGTTCGCTTCGCCCGTGAGGGCGCACACTTGGTCCTTACGGACGTGAACGCCCCGGGACTGGAGCAGACCGCGGAGCGGGTGCGCGAGGCGGGCTCCACGTGCTCGACGCATGGTCTCGACCTTGCCTCGGAGACGGAGATCAAGGCATTCGGGGCTCGCATCTGCTCGCAGCAGCCGCGGCTCGACGTGCTCTTCAATAACGCGGGGGTGGCGTACGGGGAGATCAACGGACCGATCGAGAGCCTGAGCCAGGAGAAGTGGTTGCGGTACCTCTCCATCAACAGCCTGGCGCCGCTCTTTCTCGCGCAGGCGCTGCGGCCCGCCCTGGCCAATGCAAAGGGAGTCGTCATCAATCAATCATCGATGGCGAGCTACGTCCCGGGCGTACCCTACGGAGTGACCAAGGCTACGTTGAATGCGATGACTTTCGCCATGGCGAATGCGCTCGGTGCGGACGGCATTCGCGTCAACGCGATTGCGCCGGGAATCATGGAGACCCCTGCGAACAAGGAAGGCATCTCGGCGGAGACCTATGCGCGTGTTCAGGGAATGCAGATGCTGAAGCTCCATGGAACGGCCGAAGACATCGCCGCCCTGGCGGTCTTTCTCGCCTCGGACGAGGCGCGCTTCATCAATTGCGAGATCGTGAGCTGCGATGCCGGAAACCGGCTGAGAGGGTGGCGGGGCTGACCTGCCGCCCGAGCGGCGGCGGGGCCTACCGGCCTCGGGGC
>JAKBCR010000104.1 GCA_021807675.1 Pseudomonadota bacterium | reverse complement strand
GGCGCCGTGATGGGACTTTTGATGTGCGGCAGGACGGGACACCTCCCTGGGACTCAAGCCGTTTCGCGCCGTTCCGCACCTTTCATGCCCGAACGTCCGGCTCGCCCGGGGCCCCCACGGTGACCCGGCGTCCCGCGGACGAAATCCCTCCCTCCAGGGAGAACGTCAACCGTGAGCCACGTTCAGCCCGCGCAGGTCCTCGGGTGTGAGCCGCAGCTGCGCCGATTTCAGGATGTCCCGCAGCTGAGCGAGACGGGTGGCGCTCGCAATGGGCGCCGTCACGGAAGGTCGGCTCATGAGCCATGCGAGCGATACCTGCGCCGGCGTCGCGTCGTGGCGGCGTGCGACCTCATCGAGAGCCGCGAGCAGCGCAAGCCCCTGAGGGTTGAGGTACTTCGAGGCCATCCGGGCCCGGGCGCTCGTGCCGAGCTCCTCCCGCTTGCGGTATTTGCCGGTGAGAAAGCCGGAGGCCAGGGAAAAGTACGTGATGACGCCGAGGCCTCGCGCCCGCGACAGATCCTCGAGCGCTCCTTCGAATTCGTTGCGCTCTATGAGGTTGTATTGCGGCTGCAGGACCTCGTAGCGCGCCCGGCCATCCCCGGCGGCGGCAAGGGCCGCTCCCAATTCCTCGGCGGTGTAGTTCGAGCAGCCGGCGTGTCGCACCTTGCCCGCATCGATCAGTGCCTGAAAGGTCTCGAGAGTCTCCTCGATCGGAGCTCTGGGATCGGCGCGGTGAGCCATGTAGACGTCGATGTGATCGGTCTGCAGGCGCCTCAAGGAGGCCTCGCACGCCCGGGGCAGATAGTCGCGGCCGAGGCCTGCCATGCCCTTGCCCATCTCGAGACCGCCCTTGGTGATGAGCACGACCCGATGGCGATTGCCCCGGCTCTTCATCCACTCCCCGATGATGGTCTCGGATTCGCCTCCCTCGAGGCCGGGCACAAAGCGGGCGTAGACGTCAGCGGTATCGATGGCGTTGAATCCTGCCTCCAGAAACGCATCGAGCAATGCGAAGCTCGTCTCCTTGTCGGCCGTCCAGCCGAAGACGTTGCCTCCGAAGACGAGCGGAGCGATCTCGAGACCCGTCGGACCCAGCTTACGCATTTGCATCGGCATCTCCTCGGAGGTGAAAGCGCCCCTCATTCTCAGAAAGCCGAGGCGCGGACGCAAGCCATGCGCGCCGCGCACCGGCCGCGGGTCCCGGGAGCCGAGCGGCGTAGCTCGACAACGCTGCGATCGAGGCCGTTCCAGCCGCATCCTTCCATCACGTGCGCGGCATCGATCTTTTCCAGCGCCCTCAGTCGCCGCCGTCGCCTTCATCGAAGTCACCGAAATCAAATCCGGGCCACTCCCAGCCGTACCCGACACCTCCGTAGTAGTAGCCATCGTTGTAGCGGTGCCATTGGTTGATGTCCATGCGGGCGCGGTTTCGGGCTATGGCAGCGACCTCGGTCGCCTGCATATAGTCCAGCACGGTGTTCGCGACACCCTCCTGGTGCAACTTTATGAGCTGGCCGGCATTCACGTGGTAGACGGTTCCCGAGCGGCGAATCCGTCGGATGATGGCCGCCGGCGGTACAGCCTGTTTGCTCCACGTGACGATGGAGGCTACGCGCACCGGCTGGGGCCGCGGTGCGTACACGCGCGGTCCCATCGTGGCGCACCCCCCCAGAGCGAGCAGTGCGGTACCCAACAGGCTGACCGCAAGCAAATGTGTAGACCGCCCTTTGCTTCGCAGATCCTCCTCCGACCGGCCCCTGTGGGAGTTCAAAATGAAGTTCGTCGTGTTGTCGTTTAGCATGGGCGATCTCCTATGAAAGCAACCATCAAGGCAGCGAACCTGCTCATAACCTCGCGGTGGCTCGTCGGTGCGTCACCCCATATGGAAGTGCCTCGGAAGCTGCGCAAGAGACTTCGGATTGGCGGACATGACCGGAGGGGAATCCATGAGGAAGCCGGGATGCCACCAGTCCGCAGCGTTCAGGCGCGAGTCGGCCTGTCGCATAGTGTACTGATCACCGGGAGCCGATGGAGTTCGCCCGACGTTCGAGAAGAATCTCGCCGACGAGCGCCGGCATCGATCCTGGAGGGAGTCGGTAATTGCTACGCTCTAGGCTCCAGCCTCAGGAAACGGACACCGCCCCGGCGACCCGGCGATAGCCGCCGGGACGGAAGAACAGGATTCCGGCGGCGAGACCGCCGATGCCGATGATCCGCGTCGGGGTATCGAACGTCGAGATCGCGTAAACACCGAGCGCGATGAGCATGATCGCGCTGAGCGCGGGCGCGAGCGCGTACTGCAGGAACGCGGCGAGCGAAATGCGGTAGCTGTCCCGATAAAGCCAGGCGCAGACCAGTCCCGCGAGACCGTAATAGTAGGAGACCTGAACGGCGATCGCATTGACCGAATCGGCGAGGATCGAGGCGATCGAGGGCATGAAGCTCGAGGCGAAGATCACGGCGAGCCCGACCACGAGCAGTAAATACATGGTGCGCACCGGCGTGACCGTGCGCGCGTGCACCTCGCCGAAATATCCGGGCAGCGCGCGATCGCGCCCCATCGCGAACAGGGTTCGCGAGAACTGCAGCATCGTCGTCTCGAGCGTCGCGATGCTCGAGAGGATGAGCGCAAGCGTCGCAGCATAGCCTCCGGCCCTGCCGAGGCCCGCCGCGATCGCGACATGGTAGATGAGATTGTCGGAGTATCCCGAGGCGTCCCGCAGAGAGAAGAGCATCAGGGTTGCCGCCGTGAACGCGGCGAACGATGCGATCGTCACGAAGACGCTGAGGAAACCCCCGTTGCCGGCGGCGTTCGGCCGGTCGTTGCGGGTCTCCTCGGAGAGATTCGCCGTGACATCCCAGCCCCAGTAGAGGAATACGACGATGAGCGCGGAGGAGGCAAAGCTCGCGCGCGAGTAGTGCAGACCAAACCAGCTCCAGGAGAACGGATGAACCCCGTGCCCGCCCGCCGTGCGCAGAAACGCCGCGAGCGAGATCGCGAAGAGGATCAGAAGCTCGATCGAGCTCATGACGACCTGCACCTTGCTCGTGATCTCGATTCCGGCGATCAGCACGAGTCCTATGCCGATGAACCAGATGGCGCCGATGCCGGCCGTGAGCAGCACATGGTCGGCCAGGGAGGGGTTGAACAGATCGAGGGTCGCGGTGCCGAGGGGCACGCTGCCGGTGACCATGAAGACCATCGATGCGATGAGGAGCGCCCAGCCGGAGAAATACCCGAAGGGCTTTCCGAAGCCGATCTTGGTCCACTCGTAGGCGGCACCGGCGTTCGCGAACTTCTGGTTGAGACCCTTGTAGGCGAGCGCGATGCCGAGCATCGGCAACGCGAAGATCAGCACGGCGTTCGGCGAGCAGAATCCGGCGGTCGTCAACAGGCCGGAGATCGCGACCGCGATCGAGAATCCGGGGGCGCTGCCGGCCACACCCATGATGATCGACTCGAAGAACGAAAGCGAGTTGGCTTTCAGCTTGCCGCTCATAGGCGCCCGCAGGCCTCGACCCTGGAATGGCCCGATGTCCCCGTGGAATTGGCCGCAACGAGTGACACCATCCCCGGGGAGGGAGCCTCCCCGGGTAGCCAAGGGCCGGACGACCGTAGCCGGTGCGTCTCAGGACTTGGCAGGCCGATCCCCGCTGCCGGGCACCGCCGCCTCTGCCGCCTTGAATCCCATCTTGGAGTGCGTCCCGTCGCAAAACGGCTTGTTCGTCGAGGCGCCGCAACGGCAGAGATAAAACGGGCGCTTGGCCACGGCATAGGTCGCGCCGTTCCAGTCGACCGCCGTCACTTCATCACCCAGCACCTGATAGGGGCCGTTCTGCAGCACTTTGATCGTTGCCATTCGCTCTCTCCAGGTCACTCGCCGATGAGCCGGCGCACAGTTGGGTTAAGGTTCGCGATGGGGCTTCCGCAGTGGAAGGCCCCGCGCCCATTGTATCAATGGCAGAGCGTCGCCTGCTCGCCCGCGCACGAGCCGCGCATCCGAGCATCCCGCGGCGCGCGGCCTCGAGGTCCCCGGAGCCTCGAGCCCCGACCCCGCGCCCGCCGAGATTGCGCCCCGCCCCCGAGGACCCGCGGCGCCTCAGCGGCTGAGGCCTTGGCGCTTCGCGATGAGCCTGACTCGAACCTGCATGCGATTTCTCACCCTGAGTGCGCCATCCAGCGCACTGAACGGAGTGAGGCCCAGGCCGGTCTGCTCGAGGGGGAATTCCCCAGTTGCGATGATCTCATCGTGCCGAATGCGAAAGTGCAGCGGCACCGAGACCGAGCGCGACTCTCCGGCGAGCTCGACCCGCACTTGCGCGATGATGTCGCCCCGCTTCCCGTCGGGCGACGGCCGCAAGCTTTCCGATCGCAGCCTGATATCCGGGAACCTCGCGGCATTCAGCTGAGTGGCGCCGAGCATGTGGCGGCGCGTCCCATGCCGCGCGGATGGCGAAACGTCGGGCGGGAAATCCCCGCTGTGCTCGGCGGCACGCAGCGCTGGATCGTCCACCGTGAGCTGCCTGACGGGAATATGCACATCGAAGCTGGCGCGCAAGGGATCTCGCGGCAGGTAGACGGCTCCCGTGAGACAGCGACACGCGACGACGTGATCATGGCCCAGTGCGGCCAGGGGACCGGCCCGGTAGACGAGCACGATGAGACGTGATTGGGCCGTGACGACTTCGAACGGACGGCCGAGCCTCGGGGATGGGACGAAGCGCGCGGCAGGCGGCTGCGGCGCGGGCGGCGCGACCTGCCGTGTGACACAACCCTCGAGGGCGCAAAGGCCTAGAAGCCCTGTCAGGACGAGCACACGGGTGCTCTTGCACGCTGCGGAGCTCATCGCAAAACGTCCGGTTCGGCCAAACTTGCGGTACCTCAAGGATGCCTCCAGGCAGGCGGGTGGTGCGGCATGCCTGCGGTGCGCGCGTCGGCCGGAGAACGGCGGCTCTTCGGCTCCCTCACGCTCGATGCAGACGACGGCGGCGAAAGTCCGAGAGGATCTCCCGCGCCGCGTTGTGGCCCGGTGCGCCCGTGACGCCTCCACCGGGGTGCGTGCCCGCGCCGCACATGTAGAGGCCCCGCAGCGGGCCGCGGTAGTTGCCGTACCCCAGCATCGGCCTCGCGGACAACATCTGATCGAGCTGCAGCCGGCCATGGAAGATATCGCCGCCTACTAGCCCGAAAGTCCGCTCCAGATCGAGCGGGCTCATGATCTGGCGACCGAGCACGGCCGCCTTGAAATTGGGGGCAAACCGGCTCACGGTCTCGATCATGAGATCCGCGACGCCCTCGCGGTGCCGATCCCAGGACTGCCCGTCAGGAAGCTGCGGCGCGACATGCTGGCAGAAAAGACTCGCCACGTGCTTGCCGGGGGGCGCCAGGCTGTCATCGAGGGTGGAGGGAATGAGCATCTCCACGATCGGTTGCCGGGACCAACCGTGAGTACGCGCATCGAAGTAGGCCTGCTCCATGTAGGCCAGCGTCGGCGCGAGGATGATCCCGGCGGTATGATGATCCGCGGGCACCCGGCCGGGCAGGCAGGTGAAGTCCGGCAGCTCCGCGAGCGCCACGTTCATGCGAAAGGTCCCCGAGCCGCAGCGCCACTGCGCAATGTGCTCGGCAAAGTCCTTCGGCAGCGCCGCGCGGTCGATGAGCTGCAAGTAAAGGAGCTTCGGGTTGAGATTCGAGACGACTGCCGAGGCGCGCAGTGTCTCACCGGCCTCCGTGACGGCGCCGACCGCGCGATCCCGCTCGACGATGATCTCGCGCACCGGACATCCGACCCGGATGTCGACTCCGCGCGCCGCGGCCGACCTCGCCATCGCTTGCGTGATCGCCCCCATGCCGCCCACGGCATGACCCCACGCTCCCTTCTTGCCATTCACCTCACCGAATGCATGATGAAGCAGGACGTACGCGGTACCCGGAGCGTAGGGGCTCGCATAATGGCCGACGATGCCGTCAAAGCCGTACACCGCCTTGATCGGATCGCTCTCGAACCAGCCATCGAGATACTCGCCGGCGGAAGCCGCGAAGAGCTTGAGCAGCTCCCGGCGCTGGCTCATGTCGAGACGGCCGAGTCGGGCGCCGAGGCGCGCTGTGCGCAAGAGCTCCGGCAGCGCGGCTGACCAATTGCCCTGCACGACGTTGGGCGGGGTCTCGAGCACGAGGGCACGCAACACGTCCGCGATGGCCTCCAGCCGCGCGCCGTACTCTTCCAGCCGCCCTGCATCCCTCGTTGAGAATTTCGCCACCTCCGCGCGCGCGCGGCCACCGCCCGTGCGCAGATACCGGCCGTCGGCCGTGGGCAGGAAGTTGGCGACCCGGCGCTCGATGATCCGCAGCCCGTACCCCGGCAGATCGAGGTCGCGGATGATCTTCGGATTGAGGAGCGACACCGTGTAAGAGGCGACGGAATTGCGGAAGCCTGGATGAAACTCCTCGGTGACGGCGGCTCCCCCGACGATCCCCCGCCGCTCGAGCACCGTGACGCTCAGTCCCGCCGCGGCGAGATAAGCGGCGCATACGAGGCCATTGTGGCCACCTCCGACGACGAGGACGTCACGTGCCTCAGCGCTCATGCGGTCTCAGGCTCCAACTGCCGCCAGGACTCTTCGGCATCTATCGCCTCCTGCGCGATGGTCAGCTCTGGCGCGCGCTGGCCCCATCATCGAAGGCCCGGAGGGCTTTGCCGAAGGGCTCGAGAAACCCGTTTCGAGCCCGATCTCCGCCTGGTCCGGAAAGGCGGGCCGCTCCTCCTGAGCGCATCCTCGAGAGGCGGCTCGGGCACCGGTCTGCGGTCAACCCATGAGCGTATTCTCGCCGGAAACATCCGCCGCCAACGCCGCCGCGCCCGGCGAAGTCTCGGCGTGGGTCCGCTCCAGCCTGCGGTGTGTGAACCGCCACTCACCGTCGACGCAGCGACGATAGGACTCGTGGTAGAAGCCAAAGCCCCGCAGCCATTGCTTCTCTCCATTGCGCTTCCAGAAGAGGTTGTCTTCCATCGCCCACCTGCCGGTCGCATGATCCCGGTCCTGGAAGTCGATCACCGGCGAATGAGAGTGATGGACGGTGGTCACGTTCGCCAGCTGAACAGAGAGCGCGGCCGCCGCCGCCTCGCCACCGATGATCGGCGTATCGCGTATCGAAGCCGCCACGTAATCGTCGGTATGCAGTGCGGCGTACGTCGCCCAGTCCTTGCGGTCGACCGCGTGGTCGCGCAGCGCTTTCAAGCGGTAGATCTCGTGCAAGGCCAAGAGATGCTCGCTATCGCTCATTCCCGCCGCATCGCTCATCTTCGCGCCTTCGAGCCGCCGGCCGATGGGCTCGGTCCCGGGGCTTACGTATTGCTTGATGTCGGGCTCGCTCTCGAGCAGGCGAGCCGCCTTCGGCAGTGACTCCTGGACCCACCGGCTGGCCATGTGCGCCGCATGGGCTTCGCGATCACGGTACACCTCGACCACGACATAGATGCCCGGCTCCTCGGTCCCCCTCGCGAATCCGTAATAGGCGACTCCGGGCTCGTGCTCACGCACGTTCCGGCAGACGTGATCCATCAACTCCTCGAACGCCGCCGCGCCGTCCTGTCTCACCCGCAGATGCGCCAGAAACGTGATCACGACATCCCCCCAGGCCCCGGACCGCCGCCCGCACCGGCCGCTTCAGCGGTGGGCGAGCCCGGGGTTGTCGGAAGCCAAAGGCACCCGGATCGAGTTCTGCAGCAGCGCGATGGCAAGATACTGGCCCACGACCACCAGATACTCGATCATCTGCGGCTCGCTCCAGGTTCTGGACAACACGCTCCACGTGTCCTCGGACAACACCTGGTCCGCCACGAGCTCCTCGACGCCACGAATGATCGCCTTATCACGCTCGCTCCAACCCGCGGCCGAGGACCCGTGGGTGACGCGCTCGATCTCCTCCTGGGTGACCCCATAGCGTCGCGCGATATCGACATGCTCACCCCATTCGTAAGGGGCCCGCGAGAGCCAGCCGACGCGCAGAACCGCGAGCTCGCGATCGCGCTTGGAGATCTGCCCGCGGAAGATCGCGAGGCCCGTGTCCATCTGACAGCGAAAGAGCGGCGGGTGCTTCATCATGATGCGCATGCTCTCCGCGAGCACCTCGATGGGACCGACACCCGCGCCCGCACGCACCCCGTTCGCGATCGAGCGGCATTCCGGATCGACCTCGTCGTTGGGGATCGGCGCGATGCGCGGACCCGAGCCGACGACGTGTCGCTCTCGAGCCGCGATATCGACCGTGATGTTGCCGGTTTCGGGCCTGCTCATGGCGCTCTCCCCGCCGCCACAGGCGCGAAAGTCAGGTGCGGTTGCCGGTCGGTGAAAAGTTCAGTCTTGCCGAAGACGCTCATCGTGCCCTCCTTCTTCACGAATAATAGCCGTGGTGCCGATCAGAAGCGACTTTTTCGCCGCTTCATTCCCAAGAGCGGCGAGTTGCCTCGCATCGCCGATGGCGCTGCCCCTCCCGCGGCCGCGATCGATGCGAGGGCGAGCGCCAGTTGAAAGTCACTCCCACGGACTGCCACCATCGCTCGGTGCGATCGGCGAGAACGGAGGCGGGTCTCGACGCCCTTCGATGATGAGGACTCCGCCCCGCCCGAGCGGCAGCCCGGGACACGCCCAATCAGCCCCCCCGGGGGCGCGCCAGGAACTTTGAGGTGTCGTCGGCGTTGATCCCCGCCTAGCCGGAGGAGACGCCGCCATCGACCGGATAAGAAGCTCGGCCACAGCGGGCAAAGTCGGCTTCCTGCTCGCAGCGCTGGTGGTGCTCGGCGAGCTCGGCGGCTGCGGGCGCGCTCAGCTTCAGCCCGCCGGCCCGATCAGCGCCGCC
The DNA here is from genome assembly GCA_021807675.1 of Pseudomonadota bacterium. Classification (GTDB taxonomy): domain Bacteria; phylum Pseudomonadota; class Gammaproteobacteria; order Steroidobacterales; family Steroidobacteraceae; genus 13-2-20CM-66-19. The sequence goes on along the minus strand of JAKBCR010000104.1, from coordinate 5,739 downwards.
GAGCGCAAGATCCTCTTCGACTCCGTGGTGATCATGCTTGCGATCGTCGTCCCGACGATCCTCGCGGTACTGGGCGTAGCGTGGTGGTACCGCCCTTCCAACCGGCGCGCGCGCCGGCAGCCCGATTTCGTGTATTCGGGGCGCGTCGAGGTCGTCGTCTGGTCCATACCGGCGCTCGTCGTCATCTTTCTCGGCGGCATCGCCTGGATCGGCTCCCACGATCTCGATCCGGCAAAGCCCCTGCGCTCGCACAGCCCGCCGCTCGATATCCAGGTGGTCTCCCTCGACTGGAAGTGGCTTTTCATCTATCCCACGCTCGGCATCGCCAGCGTCAACAGGCTCGTGGTTCCGACGGGCGTGCCCCTGCACCTTTCCCTGACTTCGGCATCGGTATGGAACGTGTTCTGGGTGCCGCAGCTCGGCACCATGATCTACTGCATGAGCGGCATGGCCGACAATCTCTATCTCGAGGCGAGCCACCGCGGCATCTTCTACGGCGAATCCGCCATGATCGACGGCAACGGCTTCCCGGACATGCATTTCAACACCCACGCGCTGTCCCAGGACCGCTTCGACACCTGGGTGCGGACCACCCGCGGGTCCGGCCCCGTGCTGGATGAGCAGACCTACCGCGGGCTGCTGCGCCAGAGCGTGCCGCCAAAGCCCTACACCTATCGATCCGTGCAACCGGGCCTCTTCGCGGACATCGTGATGCTGAAGGTGCCGCCGGGCGCAGGTCCGCGCGGCGGTGTGCCCGGCGTCGATCCGATCGGCGGGAGGTCTGTCCATCCGGTGGCGGCCCCATGACACTTCTCGGCAAGCTCACCTGGCAGGCGTTTCCGCTCGACGAGCCGTTGCCGCTCTTCTCGGGGGTTGCCGTATTCCTCATCCTGATCGGCATCATCCTCTGGATTTGGCGCAACGGGCACATCCCCTACCTCTGGCGCGAGTGGATCACGAGCGTCGATCACAAGCGCATCGGCATCATGTATTTCATGCTGGGCAGCGTGATGCTGCTGCGGGGGTTCATCGACGCGATCATGCTGCGCACCCAGCAGGCGATGGCCTTCGACGCGCCCGGATTCCTGCCGCCGTCGCACTTCGACCAGGTGTTCTCGGCGCACGGCACGATCATGATCTTCTTCGTCGCCATGCCCTTCATGATCGGCCTGATGAATCTCATCGTGCCGCTTCAGCTTGGGGTGCGCGACGTCGCCTTTCCAACCCTCAACTCCGTGAGCTTCTGGCTCACCGCCGCCGGCGCGCTCCTCGTCAACCTCTCGCTCGTCGTCGGTCAGTTCGACCGCACCGGGTGGCTTCCCTATCCGCCGCTCTCGGAGCTGCGCTACTCGCCCGGGGTCGGCGTCGATTACTACTGCTGGGCCATCCAGATCTCAGGCGTGGGCACGTTGATGACAGGGATCAACTTCGTCACGACGATCCTGAAGCTGCGCGCTCCAGGCATGCATTACACCCGCATGCCGATGTTCTGCTGGACGGCTCTCGCCTCCAATCTCCTCATCGTCGCCGCGTTCCCGGTGCTCACCGCGACGCTCGCCATGCTGCTCCTCGACCGTTACGTCGGCTTCCATTTCTTCACCGACACGGCCGGCGGCAACTCGATGCTGTTCATGAATCTCATCTGGGCCTGGGGGCACCCGGAGGTCTACATCCTGGTCCTGCCCGCGTTCGGGATCTTCTCCGAGGTCGTCTCGACGTTCTCCTGCAAGCCGCTCTTCGGCTACCGCTCCATGATCTACGCCACCATGGCGATCTGCATCATCGCCTTCATGGTCTGGCTCCATCACTTCTTCACCATGGGCGCGGGCGCGACCGTCAACAGCATCTTCGGCATCGCCTCGATGATCATCGCCATTCCAACCGGCGTGAAGATCTTCAACTGGCTCTTCACCATGTACGGCGGCACCGTGCGCCTGTGCACGCCCATGCTCTGGGCCATCGGCTTCATGGTGAGCTTCACCATCGGCGGCATGACGGGAGTGCTCCTCGCGGTGCCGCCGGCGGACTTCCAGCTCCACAACAGCCTCTTCCTGGTGGCGCATTTTCACAATGTCATCATCGCCGGCGTGGTGTTCGGCGCGTTCGCCGGCTACACCTATTGGTTTCCGAAGGCCTTCGGCTTCGTGCTGGATGAGCGGCTCGGCAAATGGGCCTTCTGGCTGTGGCTCATCGGCCTCTGGGTCGCCTGGGGCCCGGGATACATCGTGGGACTCGAGGGGATGACCCGGCGGCTGCAGAGCTACGATGTCGCCGAGTGGCACCCGTGGCTTCTCGTCATGGCAGGAGGGGTCGGCATCATCCTCCTCGGCATCCTCGCGCAGATCGCGCAGATCATCGTCTCGGTTCGCACGCGTGATCAGCGGCGCGACCTCACGGGCGACCCCTGGGACGGACGCAACCTCGAATGGGCGACCTCCTCGCCGCCGCCGTCGTTCAACTTCGCGGCCCTGCCCAACGTCACGGATCTGGAGCCGTACTGGGACATCAAGACTCGCGCCCGCGAGATCGGTGAGCTGGCCAGGCCGGAGCCGCAGTACGAGCCGATCCCGATGCCGCGCAACAGCCCGACCGGATTCGTCACCGCGTTCTTCGCAACGATCACCGGATTTTCGCTCATCTGGCACATCTGGTGGCTGGTGATCCTCGGGCTCGTGGGCGCGTACGCCACTTTCGTCGGGTTCGCGTGGCGGGACCATGACGAAGTGCTGATTCCCGCCGAGGAGGTCGCCCGCCTCGATCGCGCCAACCGCGCCGCCCGCGCCACGCGGCTGCAGGAGCAGATGGCGGAACGGGAGTCACAGCGGGAGTCGGGCCGATGAGCGCCCCGACGAGCGCGCTGCGCACTGGCCGTGATCCTTACCACCTGGGGCATGGGCCCTCCACCGGCGCGCCGGAGTACACCGGCCACGGCGCCGGAGGACCTGCGCCGAAGCGCATCGTGGTCGGTTACGGCTTCTGGATCTTCATCCTCTCCGACGTCGTCCTCTTCTCCTGCTTCTTCGCCGCCTACACGGTGCTGATACACGCCCGCAACGGCGGCCCCGGACCGGAAATCTTCGACCTGCGCAACACGGCGGAAGAGACGGCGTGCCTGCTGCTCTCGAGCTTCTGCTGCGGGCTCGCGAGCCTCGCGGTCGGACGCCGCAGTCTTCTCTGGACCGAGGTCGCGCTCGCCGTCACCGGACTCTTCGGCCTCATGTTCATCATGCTCGAGGTGCACGAGTTCACCGGTCTCGTGGCCCGCGGCGACGGCCCCACCCACAGCGCCTTCCTCACCGCTTTCTTCACGCTCGTCGGATGCCACGGCGTACACGTGACGGCCGGGCTCCTCTGGCTCGGGACGATGATGGCGCAGTTTCCGGCCAAGGGCTTCAAGGAGAGCATCCGTCACCGGTACCTGTGCTTCTCGCTCTTCTGGCATGCCCTCGACATCATCTGGATCGGCATTTTCACCGTCGTGTACCTGATCGGGAGGACCACTCCGTGAGTACGAATCCGGAAGAATTCGAGTTTGGCTCGCACATTGGCGAGGAGCGGGTTGCCGGCGCCCCCCCACACGGGCCTCCCAGCCTGCGCGCGGAGCTGCGCGGCTACATCATCGGGCTCGTGCTCGCCGCCGTCCTCACGGCGGCCTCGTTCTGGTCGCTCGATGAGCACGTGATCTACGCGCCCGGCATCGTCATGGCGCTCATCGTCCTCGGCCTCGCCCAGGTCGGCGTGCACCTCGTCTTCTTCCTGCACCTCACGACCGCTCCCGACAACACCAACAACGCGCTCGCCCTGGCCTTCGGCGTTCTCATCGTCTCGCTGATCTTCTTCGGCTCGATCTGGGTCATGTATCACATGAATGCAAACATGATTCCGACGAAGACGCTGATGCAGATGCGCGGCGGCTGATTCCCGGCCCGCGCGCCGCGGTGGGAATGGGTTAAGATGATCGGATCGGCCGGCATGGCCGGCAATGGAGCGGAACGTGATGGGCAAGCTGTCGGGCAAAGTCGCTCTCGTGACGGGCGCTTCCTCCGGGATCGGCGAGGCCGCGGCCGTCAGTCTCGCCGCGGCCGGCGCTTCGGTCGCGGTCTGCGGCCGCCGCAAGGAGCGGTTGGATTCCCTGGTGCAGCGCATCGCCGCGGCAGGCGGCGTGGGCCTCGCGGTGCCGGCTGACGTCGCCATCGAGGCGGATGCGACTCGGGCGGTGAGCGATACGATCGCAAAGCTCGGACGGCTCGACATCCTGATCAATTCCGCCGGGGTGAACGAGGCCGGGGGCATCGAGAGCCTGCCACTCGAGCAGTGGCGTCGGGTGCTCGACATCAACCTGATGGGAACGATCTACACCTGCCGGGCGGCTTTCCCACAGATGAAGCGCCAGGGGGGTGGTGACATCGTCAACATCTCCTCGACCGCGGGCCGCCGCTCCGGCTGGCGTTTCGCCTCCTATTCGACCAGCAAGTTCGGCCTGACCGGATTCACCGAGGCCCTCCGGCAGGAGGGCGGTCAGGTGGGCATCAGGGTCTCGATCGTGGAGCCTGGCGCGACCGCCACCGAGATCGCCAACAGCATCTCCGATCTTCAGGCGCGGGAAGCCATCCAGCGGCACACCCACAAGGAAGGCGCCATGGAAGCCGATGACATCGCGGAAGCCATCATGCTGGTCGTCCAGCTGCCGCGCCGCGCCAACGTCACGCGCATTCTCGTCCAGCCGACGATCGACGTCGCCCCGATGCCCTGAGACCATTCGAGGCCGGCTCGCCGGCCTGCCGTGCTCGCCTGCGTGTGCCTATGCGCCCAGCCATGTTGGGTGCGCGGATTTACCCCGGGTGCCGCCCGCCCGTCGTCAACATGATCTCTATTCGTGACCGTCCGTAGCCGCGATCATCGCGCGAATGCGCGACAGTGCGCTCTTGAGGGGCTGCAAATCCTTGGCACAGGTTTCCCACAGCACGGTCGGGTAGGTGTCATGATGATCGTGGCGGATGACGTTGCCGATGCCGGCGATGGCGCGCCAGGGAATCTGCCCCTCGGCATCCTTCAAGGGCTGTGGCAGACGGCGGCTCGCCTCCGAAATGATCTCCAAGTTGCGTTCCACGAGTTGCCTGACACGGCGATCCCTGCGAAATCTCTCGAAGTTGTAACCGGCCGTATCCACATCGATGTTGGAGATTGCCTCGAGCATGTGATCGACGTAGAGGCGGTGATCTCGTTCCATCAGAACACCGTGCGCGCTTCGCGGATGACCCGATCGCGGATGGCAGGATCGATGCCCTCGCTTGTCACAACGTCGACCTTGCGCCCCAACCTGTCCTCGAGGAGATCCTTCAGCGATACGAGGTCGACGAGGCTGAACCTGATATTTGGAGCAATGTCGATGAGCACATCGACGTCGCTGTCGGGGCCGGCCGTACCCCGCGCGGTGGAGCCAAAGAGCGCCAGCGCCGTGAGCCCGCGCTCGCGTAGCGGCTTCTCGAGGGCTTTGAGCTCGGCGCAGATGTTCTCCCTCTGTGGCGGCTCGCGCCGAGAGCGGAACGCGCCGCCGGCCTCCCGCGCGAGCAGCAATCGCAACGCTTCGCGGACCACTTCGCTCGCATTGCTATAAAGGCCCGAGTCCACCTTCCCTCGGATGTACTGCTCGAGTTCAGGGGTGAGGGAAACATTCATGATGTACTCCGGCGCCAAGAATATCAAATTTTAGCATTTTTTGCTATTATCACTCGATGT
>JAKBCR010000372.1 GCA_021807675.1 Pseudomonadota bacterium | reverse complement strand
GTGAGCAGGTCGGCTCGCTGAGCGAGGTCGCGGACCTGCTCGGCGTGGGTATCGTCACGGTACAGCAGGCTGCGCGCATTCTGGAGCATGAGGGATTGCTCGATGTCAGGCGCGGTCCGGGCGGCGGCTATTACGGCACGCGCCCCGATGAGGCGGCGCTCGAGCGCGCGTTCGCGGCCTATCTGCGCGTGCATGGGTTCGACAATCGGGAGTCGCATCGGCTCCTCTCGCTCCTCGACTGCGACATCGCTCCAGCCGCTGCCCGCTGCACGGACGAGAAGCTGCGCGATGCCCTTCGTGCGTTGCTCGCGCGTGTCGATGCCTGCGAGACGGGCGCGGCCCGGATCGAATTGGAGAGCGAGATGCGCGATCTCCTGCTGAGGATGGTCGCGTGGCCTTTGGTGGAGCTCGTCTGCCGGGTGACGGGCAGGCTGTACGTTCAGGAGGGTGCCGCTCCGCTTTTCCCCGGCAGGGAGGGCTTCGATGCCTGGCGGGGCGCACGGCGGCGAATCCTGGAGGCGATCCTCAAACAGGACGAGCGGCTGGCGGAATTCGAGGCGCAGCGCTACCGGCGGATCATACTCGCCCGGGTGCAGGAGTTGGCTGAGGCCGAGCCACCGCGCCCGCGTTGATCCTTCGAGCGGAGCACGGCGCGGCGCATCAGGCGCTCGGTGTCTTCGGCATGGAAGGCTTGCCGTGATCACCGTGCGCGAAGGCCTCGATCTTCTCCTCGATGAAGGCATCGGGCGAGGCGGCGTGGGCTTGCATCACCTCCCAGACTTTGGGATCGGTCGGGATGAGCACGCGTCCCTCGCTCATCCCATCCGCCAGGATCTGCGCGGCTCTTTCCGCCGTGATGACCTCGTACTGGCTGCCCGGACCCCGGAACACCACATTCGCGGACCATGTCTTCATGGCATTCATCACGCCGGTGGCCACGGGCCCGGGGCACAGACAGCTGACCCTCACCCCCAGGGGATGCAGATACACGGCTAAAGACTCCGACAACGCCACCACCGCAGCCTTGGCGGCGACGTACGGCAGGCGATTGGCGGCGTAGGGATAGAGGCCGGCGAAGGAGGCGGTATTGACGATGTAGCCGCCGCCGCGCGCGATCATCTTCGGCAGGAAGTATTGGTTGCTGTGGACCGCGGCGAAGAAGTTCAAGTCCATGATGCGCCGCCACTCCGCGGTCGGGATGTCCTCGGGATTGCCGTTGAGGATGGCACCGACATTGTTCATCACGATATCGATCTGACCGAGACGGCTCTCTGCCCCGACTGCTGCGCTGCGAACGCTCTCCTCCAGGGTGACGTCACACCTCATGGCGAGGGCGCGCCCGCCGGCGGTCGCGATGGCCATGGCGGTCTGTTCCGCCGCCTCGAGATCGATGTCGGCAATGCCGACGGCGGCCCCGCGGCGTGCGAACTCGAGAGCGACGGCACGGCCGATTCCCTGTGCGGCGCCGTAGATGAGGGCCGTCTTGCCTGTGAAGGTGAACATGGGCACGTTCTCCAGTGATGGATCCCGACAGGTGATGGATCTCTACAGACCGATCTCATCCAGCAACCGCGATGCGTTTGCAATACCACGCCGCAGCGAGGGGGAGTAGCCCTCCGCCTCGATCGCGGGCCCGAGCACCTCGAGGTCGAAGACGCCCGGGTAGCCGGCATCCAGGACCTCGTGCATGAGGCGCTGAAGCGGCAGCTCTCCTTCCCCGAGATGCACGCGTCCGCCGGGACCCGGCTTGCCGGTGGAGCCGATGATGACATCGCAAATCTGCACTAGACAGATGTGCGCAGCGGCGCGGGCCAGAACCTCGCGCAGGTCGCGCTCCATCCAGCAGTTGCCGAAGTCGGCGATGAGCCCGACGCCGGTACGCTCGGCGACGTCCACCGCATCCCGCAACGTATTGACGAACGACACGTCCGTTCTCAGGGAGGGCTCTATGGCAAGACGCACTCCCCGCCGAGTCGAATGAGCCACACACGGCGCAATGGCCTCGGCGAAGACGTCCAACACTTGCCGCCAAGGCGCACCGGTGGTGCGTCCGGGAGTGCAGTACACCGAGCCGCCGCCCGCCGATGCGATGAAGTCGAGCGCACCGTTCAAGGCGGCGCGAGTCTCGTCCCAGGTCTCGGGCGAGGCGAGGTCGAAGCAGCCGCAGACAAGTGTCGAAGGGCGGATGCCGGCAGCCGCGAGCCGCATGGCCTTGGCCTCCCGGTCCGACTCGAGCTTGGAGATGAGGAGTCCGGCGTGTCGGACACCGAGCTCCTGCCACAGCGAGGCATCCTGCTCGAACGACCAGCGGATCGAGCTGAGCGCGTTGACGGAGAGGCGGGGATGAGTCATGCGCCTGCCTCCGCCAAGGCGCCGCGGATGCGCTGCAGCTCACCCTGCAACCAGCGGACTTCGCTGAAGTTCTCCCCCGTGCTGCGCTGCAGCAGCGACTCGGTGCACTGCAGCTTCACCTTTAGGGCGGCCCGGCTCTTCGGCTGGGCGCGTAGGACTGCCTCCGCCAGGTGCAGGGCGTGCAGGGGGCGGGTCTCGGCGAGATGCTTGCGCGCGCGCTCGAGTACCGGATCGGGACCGCCGGCCAGCTCGATCAGATCGGCCGAGACTTCGCCGCAGGGCACGTCGTAGAGTTCCGTGGTGGATTCGAAGCGAAACCAGCCGAGATGCTCCTCCCAGATAGCCCGAACCAGCCACGGTACCTTGCCGTGGCCCTGGCCGATTGCGAGCTCGGGCGGCAGGTCGATGGTGCGCATCAGGGTCCAGAGATCGGCACCGGCGTTCATGCCCTCGAAGGTGCGCTCCTTCAGGTATGCGGTGGCATCGCGGATGAGCGTCAGCTGGCGGCGGATCTGTGCGGCACCCTCGATGGGATCTCCATGGCCGGTGATCAGCATTTCCGGTCCGAGATCGATGACCCGCTGTACGCCGTCGATGAACCACTGGACGTAGCGGATCTTATCGCCGCGCAGGGTGTAGAGGTTCGGCACGTGTCCGAAGAGCGGACCGGTCAGATTGCCCGTGAACACGACGCGCTCTTTGGGCATCCATACGATGAGCGAGTCGAGCGTCTCGCCCCCCGGCGTGGCGTATAACTCGAAACGGCGTCCGCCGAGCTCGAAGTCGTGGCGATCGATGAAGGAGGTGGTGATCACCGGCTCGGGCCGCTCCGTCATCTCTTGTTTCTGGTCCCGGCTCCAGAGCGTCCGAGAGCGGCGCGTCATCACAGGCCCGAGCGCGCGCCAGTAGCCGCGGACATGGTCGAAGTGGGCCTGCGCAATGGTTTCGGTCTCCGGCGTATTGAACCATCGCCAGCCGCCGATGTGGTCGTCGTGGCTCTGGGTGAAGATG
>JAKBCR010000103.1 GCA_021807675.1 Pseudomonadota bacterium | reverse complement strand
GTCGTTGAGCCGCCGTCCCGCGAGGATCATCTCCGGGTGATAGCCGATCTCCTGCGCCTTGTGGGTGAGGTAGTACGGATCCACGCCGATGCAGTGGCCGCCGACGAGCCCTGGCTTGAACGGCAGGAAATTCCACTTGGTTCCCGCAGCGCTCAAGACCTCCTCGGTATCGAGCCCGAGACGATTGAAGATCAGCGCGAGCTCGTTGACGAGAGCGATGTTGACGTCGCGCTGCGTGTTCTCGATGACCTTGGCGGCCTCGGCCACCTTGATGCTCGAGGCCTTGTGCGTGCCCGCGGCGATGATGGCTCCGTAGAGCTTGTCGATGAACTCCGCGGACTGCGGCGTCGAGCCCGACGTGACCTTCTTGATGGTGGTGAGCCGGTGCTCCTTGTCGCCGGGGTTGATCCGCTCCGGGCTGTAGCCGACGAAGAAGTCCCGGTTGAGTTTCAAGCCCGATTCCCGCTCGATGATCGGGACGCACACTTCCTCGGTGCAGCCCGGATATACGGTGGACTCGTACACCACCACGGTGCCCTTGGCGAGCACCTGGCCGACCGTCTCGCTCGCCTTGATGAGGGGCGTGAGGTCCGGCCGCTTGTACTCATCGATCGGCGTCGGCACCGTCACGATGAGGACGCGGCAGCGCTTGAGGCTCTCGAGCTGCGAGCTGAAGGAGAGCCGCACGGCGGACTTGAGCTCCGCCCGCGAGACCTCGAGCGTGCTGTCGCGGCCGCTCGCGAGCTCCGCGATGCGGGCGGCCTTGATGTCGAAGCCTATGGTGTCGAAGTGCTTGCCGAACTCGACGGCGAGCGGCAGGCCGACATAGCCCAGGCCAATGACGCCGACGCGGCAGTTGCGCAGATGAAACACGGCTCAGGCGCGATTCGCTTCGGCGGCCGGATCATCCCCTGAGGCAGGCCAGAGGCAACGGCCACCGCTCGATTTGGCGATGAGCGCCAACATGTCCCGATGGGCCCGCAGCTCCTGCTCCGTGGCGCAGATGACTCGCAACGGCGCGGGCGGCCGCACGAGGGCGCGGACCTGCCCCGTCCCGAGGGTGCCGCCGCGGGCGGCGCTCTCGGTGAGGGCGAGCGCTCCCTGGCCCCCCGTCATCGCCAGATAGACGTCGGCCAGGATGCGCGCATCGAGCAATGCCCCGTGCAGCTCCCGGCCCGAGTTATCCACGTTGTAGCGCTTGCAGAGCGCATCGAGGTTGTTGCGCTGCCCCGGGTGCATTTCCCGCGCCAGCACCAGCGTGTCGAGGACGCGGCAGAACTCGCTCATCGCGATCGCCCGTCCGGCGCGGCGCAGCTCCGCATCGAGAAAGCCGATGTCGAACTCGGCATTGTGGATGATGAGCTCCGAGCCACCGATGAACTCGAGGAGATCGTCCGCCACCTCCGCGAACCGCGGCTGGCTCGCGAGGTCCTCGCGCTGCAGCCCGTGGACCGCCTCCGCGCCGAGGTCGATGTCACGCTCGGGATTCAAGTAGCGGTGGAACGTGCTCCCCGTGACCCGGCGGCTGAGGAGCTCGACGCAACCGATCTCGATGATTCGGTGTCCGAGCGAGGGCTGAAGACCGGTGGTCTCGGTGTCGAGGACTATTTGCCGCATCCGGTGAGTTTACCCACTTTTTCGGGCTCCGAGCTCATCACAAAATGCCCCTTGCCGGGAACGCCGCAAGTACGTCCATGCAGGCTCGTGCGTCGAGCCCTGCCGGCGAGCGTCTGGCCCAGGGGCATTTTGCGCTGCGCTCTAACGAGCAGTCGGCTCTCTCATCGCATCGATGGCCTGATTGGCGAGCCGGTCCACCCGCTCGTTGCCCGGCACGCCCGCATGGCCGGGCACCCAGTGCCACTCGATCGAGTGTCCCGCCGCGAGCTCATCGAGCCTGCGCCAGAGGTCCTGGTTCTTGACGGGCTTGCGGTCCGCGGTGAGCCAACCCCTCCTTTTCCACGCGTGCATCCACTCGAGGATGCCGCGCCGCACGTATTCCGAGTCCGTGTACACACGCGCACGGACCGGACGCTTCAGGGCCTCGAGTGCGCGGATGACCGCCGTCAACTCCATGCGATTGTTGGTCGTCAGCGCCTCGGCGCCCGCCAGCTCTTTCTCGCGGCCCGCAATGCTCATCAAGGCCGCCCAACCCCCAGGTCCCGGATTGCCACGGCACGCGCCGTCCGTATAAATGTCCACGACGGCCACGGTTCCCTCACTCGTTGTATTCAAGTTCGTCGGATCGCTCGACTGCGTCTCATGCCCTGGAGTGCGGCGAGGGCTTGACCAGCCCGCCCAGGACCGCGGGCCGCTCCCGGAACCGCGGCCGGATGGGTGTCAGGGTATAGATGCGCTTGCGCGCCTTGAGGAGGTAGGCGTTGGCCGGCAGCGGGTACGTGAGCCCCCGGCGCAGCATCCGGCCCGTGCCCTGCCCTGCGGCGAGCCCGCCGCTCCAGGGACCGCGGAACAAATAATGCTGCGCGGATACTACTTCATACCCGAGCAGCACCAGCCATTCGCGGATTCTTCTCTCGGAGAGCACGCGACGCATGCCAGGCGGAAAGCCGCTGCGGCTGAAGCGCGCGCGCAGGCCCCAGAGGCTCCATGGCCGAAAGCCGAGCACCAGCAGCCGCCCCTCGCCAACGAGCACGCGATCCGCCTCACGCACGATCGCATAAGGGTCGGTGGCGAACTCGAGAATGTGCGGCAGCAGTACCGCGTCGATCGAATCGCCGATGATCGGAAGCTGGGTGGGGCGCGCGCGGATGTCGGCGCTCGACGACAGTCCGGGCGGCGCGACGATGGCTTGATGGCGCGTGCGCGCGCCGGACAACAACTCCCTGCCGGCGCCCCAAGCGCCGATTTGCAGTAATTCCCAGCCAAACACGTCCTCGAGCGCCTCGCCGAGCAGCTGCGATTCCGCGCCGATGAGCGTGGCGCCCAAGGGGCTCGTCCACCACGCGATTCGCGCGGCAGCGGCGGAAGGAATCGCCGCGTGCGGCTCCTGGAACTGAGATTTTTGCGCGGCCGCCATGAAGTACTGGCAATAGTGTGAAGTTAACGGTTAAATTTCCCGGTCCGATTAAGTAATGTCTTCAGCCAGGGGCTCGTGCTCCGGTGCGAAAAGAAGTTAACATGCCGCTCAGAGGGCCGGGAACTTGGCGACGGATAAGATTCGAATCACTCGTCATGCGCTGCTGATTCTCGCGGTCACGGCGCTCGGCGCCTGCGCGACCCGAGAGCCCGTGAGGCCGCTGCCTCCGCAGCAAGTGCTCGCGCCGCCCCAACCCGCGGCGCAGCCCCCGCCGCCCTCGCCCGCCCCCACGAGCGCGCCGGTCGCAAGCGCCCCGGAATCCAGCCTCCAGCCCGCGCAGTATGCCGATCTCTTCGACCGTATCCGCGCCGGCTTCGCGCTCCCGGACCCGAACGAGGCGGCGATCGACCAGCAGCTCGACTGGTATGCATCTCACCCTCATTACCTGCAGCGCGCCTTCGGCCGCGCGGACATGTACCTCTACTACATCGTCAAGCAGCTCGAGAAGCGGCACATGCCGCTCGAGCTCGCGCTGCTGCCGGTCATCGAGAGCGCATTTCAGCCGTACGCCTATTCGAGTGCCCGCGCCGCGGGCCTGTGGCAGTTCATCCGCGGCACCGGCTCGCGCTTCGGGCTGAAGGAGGACTGGTGGTACGACGGACGGCGCGATGTCATCGCCTCCACCAAGGCGGCGCTCGATTACCTGCAATCGCTCCATGACCAGTTCAACGGGGACTGGCTGCTCGCGATAGCCGCCTATAACTGCGGCGGGCTCGCCGTCCAGCACGCCGTCCAGGTGAATGAGGCGGAGCACCTTCCGACCGACTTCTGGCACCTGCGCCTGCCTCTGGAAACCGAAGCGTACGTGCCGAAGCTCCTGGCGATGAAGCGCCTGGTGGCGGATCCGACCAAGTACGGTCTCGACTTCAGCCCCATTCCCAATCAGCCGTACTTCGTGAAAGTGCCGACCGGCGGACAGGTCAATCTGCAGGTGGCGGCGCAGATCGCCGGCATCACGGCCGATGAGGTCTACGACCTCAACCCCGCCTTCCACCGCTGGGCCACCGATCCCACGGGACCTTTCTACCTGCTTCTGCCCGTCAATGCGGCGCCGGTGTTCGCGCAGAACCTGGCCCAGCTCACGCCCGATGAGCGCATGGGCCTGGAGCACTATGTCGTCCATCGCGGCGATACGATCTACGCCCTCGCGCGCCGTTTCAAGACCAGCGTGGAGACCCTCCGCAAGCTCAACACGCTGCCCGACGGACGCCTCATCGTGGGCTCGGACATCCAGGTTCCGGCAACCGCCTACGTGCTCCCCGAGCAGGTGAGGCTGGCTGCCGCCCGCGTCGACGAGCGCTTCGGTTGGGGCGCGCACGTGCAGTTTCAGGTCGTACGGCCTGGAGACTCGCTGTGGAGCATCGCGCGCCGCTATCGCATGAACGTGCAGACGCTGGCACGGATGAACGGGATCTCGCTGGGCCAGGTCCTGCGCCCCGGAGAAAGACTGCGGCTCTTCGCCAGAGTGCCCGTGGAGCATCATGGCGAGATTCGCTTCCAGGTGGTGCGGACCGGGGACACCCTGTGGTCGATCGCGCGCCGGCATGGGATGTCGGTGCGAGCGCTGGCGAGCCTGAACGGCCTCGGCCGGGGCGAGGTCATCCACCCGGGCGAGCGGTTGCGACTCTATACGCACGCACCGCGCGGCAGGCACTCGGTGCGCCTGGCTTCACGCCGGATGATGGGCGGAGGCAGTCATTACACACGCAAGGTCATCTATATCGTCCGAGCCGGCGACACATTGTGGCGGATCGCCAGGGTCTTCCAGGTGAAAGTGGCGCAGATCCTCGCCTGGAACGCGATCGGCCTGCACACGCCCATTCTCGCCGGCCAGAAGCTCATGATCCGCGTCGCGTCCTCTGGTGGGTGAGGCCGGTGCCTTTATCGACGACACTTAAAGTGTCGTCGATCCGGCCGAACGCCCGCGCGCGGATTGCGCGGGCCGGGGGCCCTGCCGCCCACGGACGGCCAGTGGCACGGCCTTCACGGCTCTAAGACGCGCTGGATCCGGGCTCCTGCCCGGCCCAGCGCCGTTGAGGCAAAAAGCGCTTTTTTGCCTCAACGTCCGCCACCTGCGGCGGCGGGGCACGTCCATGTGCCTGGGTCATGTCTGCGCACCGCTTCATGCTTTCGGGGTCGACTCGGTCGATGGGAAACTATTATCCGCCCCGGACCGCACACCCGACGGGCCTGATTCGACTACACTGCCCGACTCCTTGGCATCCATAGGGCCCGGCATGGGATTCCTCTCAGGCAAGCGTGCGTTCATCGTCGGTGTCGCAACCGACCGCTCGATCGCGTGGGGCATTGCGCAGGCGATGCATCGTGAAGGCGCCGAGCTCGCCTTTTCCTACGTCAACGACAAGATGAAAGAGCGTGTCGAGCCCCTGGCGCAGTCCATCGGCTCGCGGCTCACAATGCCGCTCGACGTGACCGTCGACGGCCAGATCGATGCCGCGTTCGACCTGCTGAAGCGGGAGTGGGGCAGTCTGGACATCGTGGTGCATGCGGTGGCCTACGCCCCCCGCGAAGCGATCGCCGGCGGGTTCGTGCAGAACACGAGCCGGGAAGCCTTCCGGATCGCCCACGATGTGTCCAGCTATAGCTTCACCGCCCTCGCCCGCGGCGCGGCGCCGCTGATGGCGGGCCGGTCGGGGGCCCTCCTCACCCTGTCCTACCTCGGCGCGGTGCGCTCCATCCCGAGCTACAACGTGATGGGGCTCGCGAAGGCGAGCCTCGAGGCCAATGTCCGCTTCATGGCGGCCGACCTCGGTCCTCAGGGCATACGGGTCAACGCCATCTCGGCCGGGCCCATCAAGACACTCGCCGCGGCAGGGATCGCCGGGTTTCGCAAGATGCTGAGCCGGGTGGCGGAGGTGGCGCCGCTCAGGCGCAATGTCACTCAGGAGGACGTCGGCAACGCCGCCGCGTTCCTCTGCTCAGATCTCGCCGCCGGGATCACCGGCGAAATCCTGTATGTCGACAGCGGCTTCAGCACCGTGGGAATGAGCTTTCCGCAGGAAGCCGAGGGCTGAGGGGAAGACGCTCGTTTTGCGTGGAGCGGCGAAGCGCGGCTGGCCGCTCATCCTCGCCGTATCGGGCCTCTTGTGGGCCCTCGCTCAGCCCGCTCGGATCCTCATTGGAAGGCGGCGGGGTTCTTGCTGACCTTGGACATCGCGCGCAGCTGCGCGATGTAGCCCAACGCCTCGGCTTCGCCATCGCGCTCGACCTGCTCCTGCGCGAGGGCCTGCTCGAGGTACTTGTTGGTTTGAGCGGCGGTACGGATCCGGGTGACGGCGATCAGCGCGGCCCCGCCGTTTTGCAGTGGCACGGTCTCGTAGACCGGACCCTGGGTCGGCTTCGGGGCATCGAACGCGGCGGACTCGATCTGCGCCGGAACGGACGGATCGCCCCGGCCGATGAACTTCGGCGGGTCGACGCTGACCTTGAGCTCCTTGGCAACCTGGTCGAAGGCGGTTCCTGACAGCAGCTGGGCGCGTGCGGCATTGGCAGCCGCAAGCGCGGCGTCGGTCTCACGCTGCTTCTGTAGCACGGCGATGATGCTGTCACGGACGTCCGCAAGCGGTTCGACATGGGCCGGATAGCGGGCCGCCACTTCGAAAATCACCATCTTGTCGTTGTCGAGGACGACCGGGCCGCCAAGCGTATTGGCCGCCACGGCATTGCTGCCGAAGACCTGACCCTGCAGGGGTCTCGCCTCGCCGAGCGGCGAGCCTCCGCTGCCCCGCAGGAACTGCGGCACCTCGCCGGTCGTCAGGTCGAATCTCTTCGCCAGGCTGGCGAGCGTCGCGCCGGGGTCCTGCATCCTGTTTTGCAGCTTGTCCTCGATGTCGCCGAAGCGATCGGCGGCCTGGCTCTGCTTCAGCTGCGCCTCGATCTGCGGCGTCGCCTCGGCCAAGGTCTTGATCCTGCCGGGCTTGATCCCATCGAGACGAATGATGTGATAGCCGTACTGGCTCTTCACCGGCCCCACGATGTCGCCAACCTTCTTGATGCCGAAGAGCGCGTTGGCGAAGGGCGCGACGAAGCCGGTGCGGCCCATCCAGCCGAGGCTCCCGCCGTTGCGGGCCGAGCCCGGGTCCTGCGAGTACTTCTTCGCCAGCGCGGCGAAGCTCTGCCCCGATTTCGCGAGGGCGAGGATCTTCTGGGCCTTCTTCAGGGCCGCCGCCGGATCCTTGCCGAAGGGGATGAGGATGTGACTCGCCTCACGCTGCTGCGGCACGACGAACCGGCTCTTCTCCTTGTCGTAGGCCGCCTGCAGATCGGCCTGGGACACGGTCTCGGTGCCGGCCACCTGAGCCAGGGTGAGCTGCGCGTAGCGCAGGTCCACCGACTCCGGCACGAGGTACTGGGCCTGGTGGGCCTTGTAATAGGCCTCGATGGCCGCCGGGTCGATCGGGGTATCGCTCTGGTATCGATTGGCGGGCAGGGTCGCGTACTGGATCTCGCGCTCCTCGTTGCGCAGCGCATCCGCACGGACGGCTTCGGTGGGCGTCACGAAATCCGAGGAGACGATGCCCGCCAGAAGCTGCCGGCGCCGCAGCTCGGTGCGGATCTCGTCCTCGAACGTATGGACCGACAGCTGGTTCTCGGCAAGGACTTCCTTCGCCACCTGGGGCGAGTACTTGCCGCCCACCTGGAAGGCGGGAAGGCTTCGAATGGCGGCGATGAGCTCAGGCTCGCTGACACGGTAGCCGAGCTTCTCCGTGCGCTCGGAGAGCAGGGCGTCCCGGATCAAGCTCTCGAGCACCTGGTCCTGGACGCTCTTCTGCACGGCCGTCGGGATATTGCCACCGTACTGCTGCTGCAGCTGACTCTGCTCCCTCAGCCAGGCGTTACGCGCCTGATCGAGCGAGATCGTCTCGCCCCCGGCCTTGGCCGCGTAGCTCGAGGTGCTGAAGTTAAGGTTGACGATGCCGTAGGCGCCCCAGGCGGCGAAGACGAGCGCGAGCGCACCCAGGATGCTGTACCACAGCCACTTGTGCGTCTCGATGGTATCGGTGATTTTCTGCAGCATGATCGAACGGCTGAGGCCTCCGGCCGGCGCAATGCAAATACCCCCGCGCGCTCATCGGCTGCGCCGGCGAATTGGCAAGGATAGCAAATCCAGGATGCCCGATCGCCTCTATGAGATCCCAAACGGACATTGCTCGCGCGTAGTTCGGATACCGGTACAGGTCGGTCGTGTCTTCGTTCCAGGCTTCGGGTGGATCGAAGGCGAAGCCGTTGCCGGGCACCTCCCAGATCTGATCGGCGATGGCCCTCGCCATGTCCATCCCCTCCCGCTCGAGCAGGGGGTCCCGGAACCTGACACCGGCGTTGTAGTACGTGGATGCGACCTCGTAGTTCGTGCCCGACCACACCTCGGGTTCCTCGGCAAGCCCGAACGGACCCACGTCGGGCCACGTCTTGACACCGGCGGGCAATATCATGTTTGGAGCCCCGAGAAGACGCCCTCGCGCATCCACCTTGCTCAGGAAGGGCGCGTACTCGTCGGTGAGTTGCTCTTTCATCCTCTGCGGATCGATGAGATCCGGCAGCCTCAGCTGCTCGGCCACGTTCTCGGCGAAGAACGTGTCGAGCATGACGGTATCGGCGGTCGGGGTCGGCCCGGGCGTATACCGATAGACGTGGTGGACGGGATCCCAGAACAGCTGCTCGAACTCCGACTTGGCCCGGCTCAGATCCCGTTTCAGCGCAGACAGGGATGCCGCGGGTCGACCCAGTCGCTCTCCCGTATCAATCACGATCTCGAGAGACAACAGGTAAAGCTCGCAGTCGTAGACGTCGTAACCCTTGACCGGAATGACGTCGTAGGTGTTCGCGAAAACCGGCGCCGACCGGGGCAGGTACGTTCCTGGCTGGATCGTGTTGCGGAGGTAGTCGAGACTCCTGACCATGGCGGGATACGCATACCTCAGGAACCTGTCCGCATGAGCCAATCTGGCGTAGGCATAGAGGCGAAGGATATTCTTGCTGGGGATGTCGATGAACCGCGCCGCGCCGGGCGCGGGCTTGGCGCTCTCGGTCCAGGTCACCAGCGGGTTGCCGGAGACGACGTAGAGCGGATTGTGACCCGGGTAGCCATTGGAATCGGCCATGATCGCCTGGGCCAAGGCCGCCATGCGCCCTCGTTCGAGATTGGGGAACAGGAGATCGTAGGCAAGATAGCCGTAGGTGTCGACGTCCATCTCGTTGGCGTTGTTTACCGGAGCGAAACTGCTGTCGGTGCTCCAGGCCGCCGTGCTGTCAGCCGTGTTGAAGACATGAGTGTCTGGTATCGAGGTCCCCAGCCTGGCTCCCCCGGTGGGCGGAACCTCATTGGATACGAGCCCCCCCTCCCAGAACGCGCTGTTGAAGACGATCTGATACAGCTGGTTCAACGCCGCCGCTCGGAGGAAAGTCGGGTACGATCGATTGTAGGCAATCGGCGCCCACCAGCGCCTGACGGCCGCGAGGTTGGCCTCCTGCTCAGCCAGCGCATCATCGGCGATCCGGAAGCTCTGATGGAAAGGGTAGCTGCCGGGGATATACCTGTTGCGCGATGTCTCCCTGGCCCCGTAGAAGTCCGCGTACCGGCGCATCCAGATCGTCCTGTTGTCGTCGAAGCCCACTTGGGGGAAGTCCCAGCTCAGAGCGAAGTGGATGGTGGTCGCCTCACCGGGTCGCAAGCGGGCGGACACGACGATCGCGCCAGCCGACGCGGAGCCGTCGAGCGGCTTGTCCGGAAGTCTGCCGGACTGCACGAAGGGGCGGTAGACATCCGAACCGTCCGCCTTGGCATCCCAGGAGGTCGTGTACGAGACATGCTGTCCGGAACTGGGCTTGGCCGCGATCGTCCATTCCGAGTGCGCCGTATCCGGCGTATTCCGCGCGCTGTCGGCGCTCAAGGTCACCGCCTCGACGCCCGTCCTCGGATCGCGCTCGAATCCGCTGGCAAATCCCTTGCGCACGCTGGCCGGAGAGCCGCTGAGGTGAATGGGCGCATTGGGCATCGTGAACATCACCGCGACCGAATCGTCTTTGCCGGTCCTGTTGGCGAGGCGGATGTCGAAGTACACGACCGGCAGCGAGGTCGGGTCGTCGGCACCGGCCACGATCGGCGAATAGAACATCATCGACACGTCGGTGGCGAACGGCTTGTAGGTTATCCATCCGAAAGGGTATAGCGCGGAGTAGGTGCCCTGACCGGGTCGTAGGCTGTGCCAGGCTGGTAGCGGGGACCCCCAGGACCGCTGGCGGACCGGCCCGTGAGCACCGACTACGTTCGGACCGTCCGTGGCGAGCGTGCGAATGGTCGGGGGGGCGGAGCCGATCTGCTCGCGGAAGTGAAACGCGGCTTGCGGGAGAATCCGCATCTCCCACGTGGAGTCCTGGGAACCACCAAAGTCCCAGGGGCCAAAAGTCCCATCCTGGTTGATCATGAAGGACCCGGCGCCCACTCCGCCGACGGGGATGCCGAGACCGGGCACGTCCAGGGGATAGTCACCGGCCCGAATGTTCTGCGCGAGGCTGCGCAAGCTCACCGGAACGCCCTGGCACGCTTGCGAGCCCTGCCGCGGACAGGGTCCGGGCGGGACCTCCCCCAGAGGCTGGCGGGTTGCCGCGGTTGGGATCGCCATGAGCCCCGAAAGGCGCTCCGGGCCTGACCGAGGAGCAGCCACGGCTCGGTCCGCCCCCGCTATCCAGGCGACAGCCATCGCCGGCAGAACGATGCCGGCAATGAGCCGGCCCCAGGTGCAGTTACCCATCCAGTTCCCTTTATCCGTCCAATTCCCCGTTCGACGGGTCCGCACCGGGTGAGCCGGAAGCGAGCACATCCCCGCCCCACCCCGTCCGCCGCCGCTTTGAAGCCGCGAGGCCGCCAAGACCCCTCAGCAACAGTCCCGCCCGGCGTCGGTCGGTGAATTCAACGTGCTCAAAAGTGAACGCTCAGGCGCACGCCCGCGTATCGTCGAGAATCGCGCGCGTAAGTCGCGACGACCGAAGCGGGATTCGCCCCCGTGGGATCGAAGACCACGGGATCCCGATCCAGCGTCTGATAGTATTGCTTGTCGAACGCATTGTTCACGAAGATCTGCGCCGTGTAGTGGCCATTTCGGCTGCGAATGCCGACCGACAGGTTCAACACGCCAAATCCGCCGATGTGGCTCTGCGGATCGTTGTACAAATTCGTATGCATCGAGGACTGATAGCGGTAGAGCCCACTGAACAGGGCATCGAAGGGCATGGACGGCAGTCGCAGCGTGTATGCGGCTGACAACACCGCCTTGAAACGCGAGGTACCTGGCATGCTGGCACCCGCGAGATTACCCTGGAGGCCGCCTGGAGCCAGGCACGCGCTCGGCACGGTCTGCCCCGTGTAACAGGGTGCGTTGGGGTAATCGCGAATCGCGGCGTCGAGGAGCGTCGCGGCGCCCGCCAGCACGAGATTCGGAGTCACCAGGTAGTTGCCGTTGAGCTCGATACCGCGGGTCTCGACGCGGCCGATGGAAAGCAGCCGAATGACGGGCAATGCGGCCGGCCCGGCGAAGTACGCCGATTGAATTTGATAATGACGGTAGCGCGCGTCGAAGACGGCGGCATTGAGCGTCAGACGGCGGTCCAGCCATTGCGATTTGACGCCGGCCTCGACATTCTGCACCTTCTCGCTCTTCAGCGGCGTCAGCCCGGCAGGCGTCGTCGCCGAAGCGCTGTCTTCCAGATCGTACGCCTTGCCCGTTTGTGAGATCGAATAGGTCACGTATCCACTGACATTGGGGACGAATTCCTGCCGAAGGCTCAGCTCGCCAGCCGGAAAGTCATACGTATAAGACCCGTGCGAGCGCGGCGCAGTGCCATCGAGGAACAGCCAGTCATAGCGTTGCTCGTCATGCTCGAGCCGCAGCCCCGCCGTGAGGAAGGTCTTCGGAAGAACCGCATACGTATCATTGGTGTACACGGCCACTGATCGGAGCTCCGACGTACGGTTCCAGTCCACCGGCGCAATCACCGGACGGTCGTAAGGCTCCACGATCTTCGTGTCGTCGTACATGAGGCCGACCAGATACTGAAGTCTACTCCGCCTGAACGGCGAGGTCAGGCGCACTTCCTGCGTCAGAGAATCGACCGTCCAGTCTTGCGTCACCGGGAGGTCTGGAAACGACGATAGACCCACGAGCGGCGTGACCGTGCTCGTGACCGATTGCGAATAGCTCGATATGGAGGTGATCGTGCCGATCAGGCTGTCGTACCCCAGATGCAGGGATCCTCCGGCGTCATGGCTGCCCAGCTCCCCTTCGTAATAGGAATAAATGTCGTGATTGTAGGGCTTGGCGTTGATGCCGATCAGGCTCCGCAGGGGGGCCGGCCCCGTGAAGTAGCTGAGGGCGGTGGGCGACAGCTCGACATAGGTGTAGCCGGCAACGAGCGCCTGGTTGTTTTCCTGGTTATGCGTGTAGTGTACGGCCACCGTGGCCGTGAAGCGGTCCGTCGGGCGATATCGCAGCTTGCCGCGGATCCCGGAGCGATCGTAGCCGCCAAGCCAGTGGCCGGTGGCGATGTTGTGCAGGGGTCCATCCCATTTGTCCCAGTAACCGGAGAGGCTGAAGCCGAGTTGCCTATTCAGCGGGCCGGTGAGATACCCCGCCAAGCGCCTCTGGCGATCGTCGGTCAGCTCGGCGGTGGCGCTTCCCTCGAGTACGGAGGTGGGACTGCGCGTGACGATGTTGATGAGGCCGCCGGCTGCATTGCGGCCGGATAGAGTCGATTGCGGCCCAGGCAGCACCTCGACGCGCTGCACATCGCTGAGCTCATCGGCGAGGGTGGAGAAGTTCGGCTGCGGCACACCGTCGAGGACGACGCCGGTCTGGGCTTGAACGCCGATCGAGAACGCGAACGAAGAGATCCCGCGGATGGCCGGCGGCGAGCCGGCCGCGGATGTCCCTTGAATGGATGGAGAGAGGAGATCCAGATCCTGGATTCCGCTCACGCCCGCCTGTGCCAGAGAGCTTTGGGTGAGCACTTCCACGGTGTTCGGGATGTCCTGCGCGTATTCCGGACGCTTCTCCGCGGTCACCACGACTTCCTGCAGCTGCATCAAGCCACTTCCCTGATCGGCAGCGCCTGACTCTGTCGCGGGAGGACCTTGCGACTCGTTGCGCTTCGCGGCGGCCATCCGGATCCTGCCCGAGCCGGCTTTACCGACTTTCGGGTCCTCACTCCGCCGACCGCCAGACCAGGCCGTAGACGTCCCATTCCCGGCCGACACGCCGATGGCTCTCCGGGATCGAAGGAGAGCCACAGTGACCGTCGTCTCGTCCACGTAACGGTAGGTGAGACCCGTTCCCCGCATCAGTTCCGCCAGCGCCTCGTTCGCGGTGAGATAACCGCGCGCTCCGCGCGTCCTGACGTTCCTCACGAGATCCGAGCGGTAGAGCACCTGAAGCCGTCTCGCTTTCGCGAAAGTCTTGAGGGCGGTGCCGAGGCCCTCGGCAGGGATGTTCGTAGTCATCCGGATCGAGCCGGCGGCATCGCGCGCCACCGCCAAACCGGTCAACCCGAGACTCAATACGGAAGCCAGCACCACGATGCGCATGACCACCCCCCTGTTGGTGATATGTTATAATCCGGCCGCTGCTCAGCCGGGTGATTGTCCTGTCAGTAGAGCGCCTATTCCGATAAAGTGGATACGCCTACCGGTCGCCACCGTGTCGCGCGCTCCGGACGAGTTCCTGGAGCGTCACCGTCTTCTGATCGACGTAGCGGTACGTGAGGCCCGTACCTCGGAGCAGCTGCGCGAGCGTTTCGTTGGTCGTGAGGTCGCCGCTCGCTCCACGGGTCTTCACCCCGTCCACGAGCTTGGTGCGATAGAGAATCTGCAGTTTGCTCTCCTTCGCGAAGACCTTCAGCGCCTTGCCGAGGCCTTCCGCGGGAATGTGCGCGGCGATCCGCAGGGGCCCTCCGGCCTCCTGTGCCAACACCACGCCGCCCAACGTCAGACTCACAGCCCAAGCGATCATCGCACCTCGCATCGGAGAGCCCTTGTTCGTGTGGTGCCGGCTCCACCGCCGGCTTGCGCGTACCCGCTGCGGACATAGAGCGCCTGCGGCGAGGAAATGGATACGGCTAATCGCGGGCGCGTTGTGAGATCCGAACCTGCCCGCTCGACTCCGTGATCCCAATGCCGGGTTGCTCTCGCAGGAAACGTATGAAGGAGACGGGGTTCGTGGAGGAGTACACGCCGCTGATCCTGAGGTCATCCAGTGCCGGCGATTCGATCGTGATCTGGCGCTCGTTGTAGCGGTTGAATTCACTCACCACGTCAGCCAGGCGCGAGTTCTCGAAGACCAGCTGCCGTCGCTGCCAGGCGACGGCGGCAGAGAGGTCCGCGCGGTGCGGCCTTGCGACCCCCTCCGCGCCAATGGCGACCTGCTCTCCCGCGGACAGGAGAATGGGCCGAGGCCCGCCAAGGCCGCTCACGGCCGGCGTCGCTGGCCCGCCCGCCACCGGATTCGATGCCTGAGTGGGGATGGCGGCG